>JBAUBR010000492.1:0-15489 GCA_049676965.1 Occallatibacter sp. | reverse complement strand
CCGACACGTCGTCGGTCTCCGGCCGCGTCTTCGTGCGCCGCTTGCGGTCGAGCACGATGTTCCACACGATGCGGATCAGCCACACGCGCCGGTCGCGCACCTCGTCGAGCCGGTCGCGGTGGCGCAGCACGCGCATAAAGGCTTCCTGTACGGCGTCTTCCGCGTCGGCCGCGTTGCGCAGAACTGAAAAAGCCACGCGGTAGAGGGTGGACGCGTACTGGTCCACCAGGGCCGCAAGCGCTTGCTCCTCAGCGTGCTGGCGGGCTTGGTCGTCCACAGCGCTTTTAGGAATCTCCATCCAACCCGCGAAGATTGCCTGGCTGGTACCCATACATTCACCAGACGCAGGCGGATGTGAAAATGCTCATCGAGCGGCGCCCGATGCCAGTCGGGCTTGCGAGTCCGGCCGGCGCGCAGGTCCCGATCTTCCGGCCGCGCTCCGCTCAGGCCTCAGCAGCTTCGTCCGGCGAGGAACCCGCCTACTGCTTGGCAGCGAGCTTTTGCGCGGCAATGGAGCCGGCTGCGCCATCCTTGTCGGCGTCCTTCACCTTGGCCCACACCGCGCGCGCCAGCGCCTGCTTGCCGGTCGCCGCGTACAGGTCGGCCAGGTCAAGCTGGGCCACGGTCGCGGGAACCGTTTCCGACGGCTTGGCGGCCAGGGCATTGTAGAGATCGATCGCCTGGGCGTCGCGGCTGGTCTGGCGGTAGAGCCCGGCAAGCGCCAGCTTGGCCAGGTTGGCGATATTGCGATTCAACGAGTCGGCCGCGGCCTTCAGCTCCGTCTCCGCCGCGGCATTTTGTCCCAGATCTTCGTCGGTAATTCCGGCAAAGTAATGCGCCTTGGTGCCCTGCGGCATCCAGCCGAACTGCTTCTCGACGTCCAGAAACTTCGCGTTGGCGGCCTTGGCGCGGTCCTTCGAGTTCGTGTAGGTCCCGCTGTCCGCGGGGGCGCCGGGCTGCGCCAGCGGCGCGTTATAGACGTCGAGAGCCGCGCCCAGCGCGGTGTTGGCGGCCTGGGAGCGCACGTCGTAGTACACCAGAGAGGCAATGCCCAGCAGAAGGAGCGCGCCCAGGGTCACTCCCCAGCGAATGGCGGCGGTGCGGTGCACACTGAGCCAGCTCGCGCTGCTGGCCGCGGCCTGCCTGAGCTTGTCCTGTTTAAGGGCGTGACGGGTTTGCGTATCCACAGGGTCCTTGTTGTCCTTCGCTGAATGACTTGCAGGCGGGTCCGTATCGCGGGAAACACTGCGACTGCAACCCTATTAGTCTATCAGCGGGGAAAGAGCGGAGTCCACCGGGCGCGGAACGGGCCACAGCGGTTCCGCAATTGCTGTATCCCGAATCCACTACCCTCAAGTGGCTTTTTCATCAAGAAAAAGCCACCTTTCACGACGCCAAACAGGACACCCGAATTGTGGAACTGCTCCCGATCGCGGATCGCGAGTATGCTGCCGGCATGTGGAACTGCGAGCGCTCGTACTTGTTGCCTAGCCGAGACACAGAACATTACCGGATTCGTAAGCGCGAATCGGCCGGAGTCTACTCCTGTCGCAAAGCCTGGATTGGATCGATCTTCGTGGCGCGGTGCGCGGGAATGTAGCAGGCCAGCAGGGCGAGAACCGCGAGGAGAAGCGGGGCGCCGATCAGTAGACGCGGATCGTCGAGACCGACGGTGAAGGCGTCGCTAAAGGCGGAGGTGATTGCTGAAAGCGCTTTGGCCAATGCGACTGCGCCCAGGAATCCAATCACGGTTCCAACTACGATCAGCGTTGCGCCCTCGCGGAGCACCAGCGCCAGCACTTGCGTTTTGCGAGCGCCCAGGGCCATGCGAATGCCGATCTCCTTGCGCCGCTGTGCCACCGCACAGCCGGTCACTCCGGCCAATCCAATGGCCGACAGAACCAGGCCGAAGATGCCAATGCCCCCGAACGTACGAAGAGCTGAACGCATAGCGGAGCGCATCCGTTCGAGGTACTCGCTCAGCGTTTGCTCGTTGAAGAGAGTCAGATTCGGATCCATGGAAGCGACCACGCCTCGCACCCCGCCGAGAGCCTCCTCTGCCGAATGTCCGCGCGCGATAATCGTGATTCCGCCGCCTGGAGGCTGGGCGAAATCATGTCGCGTAAGGGGAGGGTAGGCGATGGCCTGGGTTATGCCGCCGGCATCCTTCATATTGGGGACCACGCCCACGACTTCGTATGCGCGCCGGTCTCCGCGAAGGTGCTTGCCGATGGGGTTGTCCTTGCCGAATAAGGCGCGTGCGGCTTTTTCATTCAGGACCAGTGGCAGCGTCGGAACCGCGGCCCCGGAGGCAATGGGCGCCTCGGCATCGACCCGCTGATCGCTCTCCGCGAACTCCCGCCCGGCCAGGACAGGCTCATTGAGGACCGCAAAATAGCCCGCTCCGACTGCCTGTTTGGCCACGTCCTTTTGTATTGGCGACGTTACCCGCGGATCGTCGACCGTGAGATGAAAATTGCCATCGTCGCCCAGCATATAAGGTGGCTGCGCGGCAAGGGTGAAGCTGGTTACCGCCGGTGCGCTCCTCAAGCGCTCCGGCAGCTTCTCAAAAAAGGCCTGGGCTTTATCCGGTGTATAGCCGTCGCGCACCGGATCGACGAAGAGGAAGACCATGGTCTTCTGATTGAAGTTCGTCTGGATGCTGTTTCCGTTCATGATTCCCAGTACCAGGAATCCGGTGACGAGCAGGAGCAGCAGGGAGCCGGCCACCTGCGCGCCCATGGCCAGATTGCGCAGGCCAAAGCGCCGGTTCCCGGACAATTGCAGCGCCGCGCCATCCTTGAGTGCCGGGGCCACGTCGGTCTTTGTCGCCTGCAGAGCCGGGAGGATACTGAAGCCGATACCGCACACAACAGCCAACACAAAGACGAAGATGACTGTATGCCAATCGAGGGCGGAGTCGATGCTGATTGGCGAGCCCGCGGGCAGCGGTGTATGAGCGGTCAACGCCCACAGGCCATAAGCCATCGCGAATCCCGCGGCGCCGCCAACCAGCGAAAGCAAAATACCTTCTGTGATCATCTGGCGGATGAGGCGGAAGCGGCTGGCTCCGACACCGAGGCGAATGGCCACCTCCTTGCGGCGGCCGGCGGCGCGCGCCAGGACCATGGTGGCGAGGTTGAGGCACGCGATGGCGGTAATGATCGCCATGAGCGCAATGTAGAATCCGAGGATTTTCGGACGGAGCTCGCGTGGGATCGGTGCGCGGGTGCCCGCGGAAAGCAAAACGACCCGCTTGGCTTTGTCCCGCTGCGGAGGCGCGAAGGGATCGTCTTTGTCGAGACGGCGTGTGACGCCGTCCAGCGCCGCCTCGGCGGAATCGATGGTGATGCCCGGCGCGAGGCGGAATAGCGATTGGAAGTCCTTTGCGCTGCGGTTGCGCAGGACGTCGTTGCCGAGCTCCGGAGCCAGCCTGGCCGATACCGTGGTAGGGACGAAAAGTTCGGCCGGATTTGCAGTGAGAGCGCCATCGAATTTGCGCGGGGCGATACCGACGATGGTTGCGGACTGGCCGTTGAGATGAATCGTCTGTCCGATTGCGCCAGGATCGGCGTTCAGGCGGCCGCGCCAGTAGCGGTCGCTGACCACTACGGACGCGGCGGAGCCGGTCTTGTCCAGATCGGCGCTGAGGAGTCGTCCTCTCTGCGCGTCCATGCCCAGGACGGAAAAATAGTCCGGCGAGACCAGTTGCCCGTAGACGCGCTCCGGTTTGCCGCTGTGGCCCTCGAAGGCGACGTTGAACTCGACGCCATTCATCACGGCGGCGACGCCTGCGAAGAGATTTTTCTGCTCGCGGTAACGCTCGATGTAGGGGTAGGACGCGGGATTCTGCGCTGTGACCAACTGCTCTGAGTGGTCTACGCCGGGAAGCGCGCGTGTGAGCAGCGCCCAACCCGAGCTGTAGACACTGGTCGTGAGCCCGATACCGAGTCCCATGGAAACAATGCCAACCGCTGCGTAGCCCGGCGACTTCATCAGGGTGCGCGCGGCGTAGGGCAGGTCGCGGCGCATTTCGTTCAGGTATTCGATGGGGAGGCGAAGCAGCAGGTCGGCAATGAGAGGGACGAGGCCCCGGACTCCGTGGCGCTTTGCGACGTGGGCGATGGCGTCCTCACCGGTCTGCATCATCTCGTTGCCGAAGGCCAGCTTGAATTCGTGGGGGAAGGCCGCAGCCAGCCGCCGGTAGATCGGCCATGCAATGTTCATTCGCTTACCCTCGTTCCGTCACCATCGTTTGCTTGGTTTGGATTGCCTGAACCAGTTCCTGGAGGCGTTCGCATTCCGCGTTGAGCACACCGCGGCCCAGGGGCGTAAGGCGGTAGTAGCGGCGGCGGGCGTCGTCGAACTCGGGAGCGGGCCGGGAACTGGACTCCTCAATGAGGCCGGCCTCGATCAGCCGCTTGATAGAGCCATAGAGAGTGGCTGGCCAGAGGCGGACCTTCCCGGTGGTGCGCTCAAGAACTTCCTGCATGATCCCGTAGCCGTGCTGTTCTTCGCCGGCAAGGGACAGCATGATGTGGAACCACTGTGTTTTGATGGGGAGGAAGGATTGGATCCGAGACTCTATCATGACTAATATATATATCGAACGATATGCATATATGTCAAGTGGGTTCTTGGATCGTTTCATCCGCCATTGGCATTTCAGACATCATTCGCATCGCAGCGCGACCATGGGATCGATTTTGGTTGCCCGGCGGGCCGGTATGTACGAACCAGCCAGGAGACACACGCTCACAATCAGCACGGCTGTAGTCAGGGTCAACGGGTCTGCGGGATCGACCCCGAAAAGGCCGGCTTTGATGGCCCTGCTGGCGGCAAGGCTCACGGGAATGCCGAACAAAACGCCGATCGCCAGCAGCGTGAGAGACTCCCTCAGCACCAACCAAATCAGCACAGCCTTGGAAGCTCCCAGCGCCATCCGAACCCCGAGTTCGCTGGTGCGCCGCACCACGTTGTACGTCATTACGCCGTAGAGTCCGATGCCCGCCAGCGTAAGCGCGAGCAGCGCGAAGAAGCCCGCCAGTTTCGACACGAACCTCTGCCCATCGATCAAATCGTCGAACTGCTCGCCGATAGTCTGGACTTTAAGAACCGGCAGGTTGGGATCGATCTCGGCCAGTGCGGCACGCACATCGGCTGTGATTTTTGCCGGATCGCCGGCGGTCCTGATCTGCAGCCAATAGGCATACTGATCGTCGCCCGTGAGTTGAGTTACGGCGAGGTAAGCGAACGTTTGCGGGGTTTCCGCGGGGCTGCTGTGCTTCGAGTCGCGCACAATTCCGACAATGTGCCAGACGCCCGGAGCGGCGGGATCAGCGATCGTGAAGCTGTGGCCGATGGCGTCTCCGTTGGGAAAGTAGCGATCGGCAAATGTCTTGTTCACCACGGCGGATTTCACGGCGTCGGCATTGTCGATAGGTTGAATCGTGCGCCCGCGGAGCAGGGGAATGCCGAGGGTTTCAAAGTAGCCGCTCGACACGCGATTCAGCAGTGTGCTGTCCTCGTTATTGGGCGATGCGGGGCGACCGTCGATATCGATAGGCGATCCCCAGATTCCGCGATGCAAAGGTGGAGCTCCGGAGAGGCCGGCCGAACGTATCCCAGGGAGCGCGTCGACGCGGCTGAGTATGCGGTCGTAGAGAGCATTCAGCCGTTCAGGCTGGTAACCGGCGAACTTGGGATTTGTATTGATCAGCAGAACGTTGGCGCGATTCATTCCGGTGTCCTGCGCGCGCAAGTTTTGGAGAGTTCTCAGCAGCAGCCCGGCGACGGAGAGCAGCACGAGCGATAGTGTCACCTGGGTGACAATCAGTGCCTTCGGGAGCAAACGGTTGGACCGCGCAGCCGTGCCGCCGGCAGTGCGGGCGCTGGCGTTTAACGCCCCGGAAACGTCGGTTCGCGAACCGCGCATCGCCGGGGCAATCCCGAAGAGAACAGCCGTGAGGATGCAGATGGCGAAGGTAAACAACAGCACGCGCAAGTCGGGTGTCGCGGAAAGGGCCGTATGTGCGGCTCCCCCATCGATGAAGTGGATAATGAAGCGCGTAGCCCCGAAAGCCAGGCCCAATCCCATTCCACCGCCGATCAGCGCCAGAACGAGCGCCTCGGTCAATATCTGGCGCGCGATTCGCCCGCGGCTGGAACCAAGCGCGAGCCGGGCGCAGAATTCGCGCTCGCGGGATGCGGCCTTGGCCAGAAGCAGGTTGGCGAGGTTTGCACATGCGATGAGCAGAACCACCCCAACCATAATCATCAACACCGTCAAAGGGGCCAGGTAGGCCGACCGCAGGTGGGAAAGCCCCGATCCGCCGGGCAGCAACGGGATGAACGATCCGGCGATCTGCTGTCGCCGCAGCGACGAAATTTGAGTTCCCTCCCGTTGTGTGAGAAACCGCTGGAATTCCAATGTCGCCCACGATTGCGCCCGCGCCAAGGAGACTGCGGGCTTGCGCCGCGCCATGATGTGAATCCAGAAGAGTCCGTCCGGTTTCAGAAGAGACGGCCCCATCATCACTTGCGGCTGCATGGTGATGGGCAACCACAGGTCGGGCGACTGTTCGTTCAGGTCTACTCCGTAGAAAGCGGCCGGCATCACTCCGATCACGATGAACGACGTTCCATTGATGGCGATCGAACGGCCGATGACTCCGGGATCGGCGGACAGGTTTTCCTGCCAATAGCGATGGCTGATGACGGCCACCGCATTGCGTCCCTCGGTCGCGGTGTCGTCCGGATTGAAGACGCGTCCCATGAGAGGTTGCTCTCCGAGGACGCTGAAAAACGACCCCGAAACAAGATGGCCGATCGCCTGGGTTGCGGGGCCGCCCGCGCCTGATCCGATGCGGACGCTCACCATGGTGGGAAAGCTGGCAAATGCGCAGATTCCTTCCAGCTCATCGCGGTTTCCGGCGATCCGGCGATAGAAGTCGTAGGGGAAGATGTCGTAAGCGCCCGGACTGGAAGGAGCGACGGCGCCGCTACCGACCGCTTCGCCGAACGAAACGAGCATATTTGGATCGTGAACCGGCAATTGCTTCAGCAGCAGGTCGTCGATGACGGTGAAGATTGCGGTGTTGGCGCCGATTCCGAGGGCAAGCGACAGAATCGCCACGAGGGACAAGATGGGGGATCGCAGGATTTGCCGGAAACCGTACTTCGCGTCTCTGCAAAGCGACTCCACGTAGGATTCCCATCCCGCGGCCGAGACCTTATGTCTCACCATTTCCATACTCCCGATCTCGGCGCGGGCGGCGCGCTCTGCGTCGTCGACATTCATTCCCCGCTGTATTTTCTGTTCTACCGCCGACTCGAAAAAACTCCGTATGTCGGCCTCGATCTCAGCATTGCGTTTGCCTGGACGGAACAGCGATTTGAATCCACTGGAAATACTTCGAAACAGCATCGCCAATCCTCTTCTACGCCTCGAGAATCCTGCCTATCGCCGCAATCTGGCGGTCCCACTGCTGCCGTTCCGTTTCCAGCGCCCTTCGGCCGCGCTCTGTCAAAACGTAGTATTTGGCGCGGCGATTGGTTGGGGACACTTGCCACACGGATTTCACTCGTCCCGCACGTTCCATGCGGCTCAACGCCGGCAGAAGCGATCCCGGATTGACGCGGAAGACTCCGGCGCTGATTTGCTCAATTCGCAAAGCGATACCGTAGCCGTGCATCGGTTCGAGAGCCAGCGTTTTGAGCACCAGCATTTCGAGAGTTCCCTGCACGAGGTCTTGCGATTCGTCCGTCATCGTTCCTCACCACTAGATAATCGAGATATATAGTCCGCGCCTATCCAGATCGTCAAGGGAAACGAAGCGGGTTGAATGACGATATCGGGGCAATGCGCTCATTGCGTTGGTTCTTTCCGGACTCTTGGCGTCGTCAGCGACCGGGAGGCTGACCTGCCGCGCGGAACGGAGGCTGTGGGCCGCTTGCCCGTTCGCCGCCGGAGCGGTAGGCTAGGTTCATGTACGAAAATTTCCACGCCGCTGACCGCTGGACCGGTGAAGACCTGCACTGCCGCTGGATAGGCACCATGGTGGCCATCGCCACGCGCCACGCCGACGCTGTCGATATCCGCTTCGACGTGAACGGCCGGCCGATGTGGATCGCCCTGCCCTGCCTGGCCTGGGTGGAGCAGAAGAAGCGCAGCGGCAAGGTCATCACAGACCAATTGGCGGCGCAGATCGCCGGCCGCTACCTGAAGCAGCTCATAGGGGAAGGCTACGACTCTCGCCGCGAGGTCTACACCATGAGCGTCCCCGAGGTGCTCGATCACCTCGACGCCGTGGTCGGCGAAGCCAAAAAGCTCGGCGAAATGCCCACGCTGCCGGTGGGCGCGTAGCCCGCCGATCCGGATCGAACTTTTCGCAGAAACAAGCTTGCGGGATTGGTGTCGAATCCTGTGGGAACCTGTTTCGCCCCTCATCCGTAACTGCGAAGAGAGGAACTCCTTCCCCCATGCGCAATCTTCAAGTTCCCTTGCTGGCATCGTTGCTGTCCATCGCGGGCGCCGCCGTTGCCGGCGCACAGTCCCCATCCGGCCGGCAGGACGCCCCGCTGCCCAATGCCACCGAGTTGCTGCAGCGCGCATTGGCCAATGAGAAGAAGCTTGCCGACGAGCAGGAGCGCTATGAATGCCGCGTCAGCGACGAGTCCGTCGAGACCGACAGCAAAGGAAAGGTTAAGAAGTCCGAGACTGAAGTGAAAGACCAGTTCTTCGTCAACGGCATCGCCATCGAGCGCACCTTATCCAAGAACGGCAAGGACCTGACGGCTGAGCAGACCAGAAAAGAAGACGAGCGGGTGATGAAGCAGACCGTGAAATACAGCAACCAGGCGACCGCAAAGAAGGAGACCGACAAGGACAACCAGCAGATGCAGGACATCATGCAGGCCATGATGCTCGCCAACGGCCGCCGCGCGCAGGTGAATGGCCGCAGCGTGCTGTTTTACGACATCGTTCCCAATCCCAAATTCCAGGCCAGAAACATGAACCAGCGCTTCGCCGAAGTGATGCAGGGCAGGATTTCCATCGACGAGCAGACGGGCGAATTGATCGATGTCAACATCAAATCGGTGCAGGACCTGAAGATCGCCGGCGGCCTCGTGGCCAACCTGCACAAGGGCTTCTGGCTGCACATCCACGACCAGCCCCAGCCCGACGGCGTATGGCTCACCGATCTCGCCGAGGGCTCAGGCGACGCGCGCGCCGCGCTCTTCTTCCACCCCTATTTCCGCTTCAAGGAAACCACCGGCGATTGCCATCTCTACACCACGACCGCCAACCAGATCGGACAGGCCGCGGCATTAAAGTAACGGCCTTTGGCTTGTTCCATTGGCCCCTCGGTCCCTTGGTCCCTGCCTTACTCATGCCTCAGCGCCTCCACGGGCTGCACTCCCGCGGCTCGGCGCGCGGGAATCCAAGTCGCCGCGAGCGCCACCGCCAGCAACAGCAGGACGCCCGAAGAGATCGTCAGCGGATCGTTGGGCGAGACGCCATAGAGCATCGATTGAACAGCGCGCGCCAACAGCAGTGCTCCGCCCAGGCCGGCCGCAATGCCCGCCGACGCAATCCATGTGCTCTCGCGAAGGATCATCCCGCGCACTTGCCGGGGTTGCGCGCCGAGGGCCAGCCTTATGCCGATCTCGTTCGTCCGGTTGGCCACCGAGTACGCCATGATGCCGTAGATGCCCACCGACGCCAGCGCCAGCGCCAGCAGCCCGAACCCCGAGGTGAGCGTGACAAATACCCGCTCCTGCTGCATGTCGGCTTCAATCTGCTCGTCCTGGGTGCGGACATTACCCAGGGGGAGATCGGGATCGATCTGCTGAACGACGCGGCGCAGCGCCGGCAACACGGCCTCTGGCTTCATGGCCGTGCGAATCTCATAGTTCATCGCGCCAACTTCTTTCTGCTGCACGAAGGGCAAAAAGAACTGTGGCGGCGGTTCGGCGCGCAAGGTCGCGTAGCGCGTATCCGCGCAGACGCCCACGATCTGAATCCACTGGTGTCCGTAGTGACCGTCGCTCATCTGGACATTGATTGCGAAGGGCTTCCCGATGGGGTTTTGATCCGCGTAGTACTCGCGCGCAAGGCTTTGGTTGATGACGCCCACTTTCAATGAGCTGGCCGTATCCTGCGGCCCAAAGCCGCGGCCCGCGACGATGGGGATGCCCAGCGTCTCAAAGAAGCCATTCCCCACCACGTTGTAGTACCGGGCCAGATCCTTGCCGTGCTCCTTGCCTTCGGGAATAAAGTTCCGGCGCGACCTCTCGTTGGCGATGTAGACCATCCCGGCGGCGGTCACCGCCTCCACGCCCGGCACGGCTGCAAATGCCTGTTCGAGCCGCTGGTGCAGCTCCACATCCTTGCCCGGCGGATACTGCGTCCGCTGCGGATTGATCTCGATGAGCAGCAGGTGATCGGTGCGAAATCCCACATTCACCGAGCTCAGCCCGGCCAGAGTGCGCAGAAAGAGTCCCGCGCCAATCACCAGCAGCGTCGAAAGCGCGATCTGGAATCCTACCAGCGCGCGGCCGCCCATCCCTTTTCGGCGCCGCGACGCGGTCTGCGTGCCTTGCTTCAACCCGTCACTCACGTTGTTGCGCGCCGCCGCGAAGGCTGGAGCAAGCCCGAACAGCAGGCCGGTGAGCATGGTGATCGCGGCCGTGAACGCGAACACGCGCCAGTCGAAGTGTACGTGGATATCGGTCTGCTCCCACGAATTCTCGATCATTCTGGGAATCGCATCTCTGCCGAAGTAAGCGGCCACCAGGCCGCCGGCGCCGCCGATCGCGGCCAGCACCAGGCTCTCCACCAGCATCTGGCGCAGGATGCGCATGCGCCCGGCTCCCAGCGCCAGCCGCACGCTCATCTCGCGCTGCCGCTGCGTTCCGCGAGCCAGCATCAGGTTGGCGATGTTGGCGCAGGCCAGCAGCAGCACAAATCCAACCAGCGTCATTAGCACGGCCATGGGTTTGCCGAACGTCCTTTGTTCCTCGAACAATCCGCGGCTGCCGTCGCGCACCACCATGCGCGGCAAATCGTCGCCGGCATCCACATGCATGGTCCCGCGCACGATGGCGCTCAACTGCGTATCCAGCGCGATGCGGGCCTGGGCATCGCTCACGCCGGCCTTGGCGCGGCCCATGATGTTCACCCACCAAAGCTCCGGATCGAACAGCGGCGCTCTGTTGCCGGGCTGCGGCGAAACCAGCGGCTGCATGGCGAGCGGCATGAATACGTCGGCGGGAGTCTGCACATCCTTCGCCGAGGTGAACTCCCTGGGGTTTACGCCGACGATCGTGAGCGGCGTGTCGTTGACGCGAATCGTCTGGCCCAGGACCGCGGGCGATTTGCCGAACTCGCGCTCCCAGAGTCCATAGCCGAGCACCGCAACCGCGCCCTGTCCTGGGCTCCGATCGTCGGCCGGCGAAATCCCGCGGCCCAGGATCGGCTTCACGCCCAGCGCGGCGTAGTAGTTTCCCGAGACCATCTCGCCGCGCACTCGCTGCGCAGATCCGTGAATCGTCGCATTCATGCTTTCCCGGTTGAACGCGAACAGGTCGTCGAGCACGCGGTTTTCGGCCCGCAGTTGCTGGAAGGCCTGATAAGAGAACGCCGTGCTGGTCGCGTAGCCGCCGGGCAAATGATCGTAGTCTCCCCAGATGCTGTGCACGGCGACGTGCTCGTCGGTTCCGGTCCATGCCAGCAGGCGAAGGTCCGCTGCGTGGGGCACCGCCAGCCGCTCGTAGAGCAATTGTTTTGCCACGGAAAAGATGGTCGCGTTGGCGCCGATGGCCAGCGCCAGCGAAGTGGCGGCCACGGCCGTAAATCCGGGATTCTTCTTGAGCATGCGCAGCGCATAGCGCAAATCGGCGCCGAGCATGTCCCAGGGACGCAGTCCCAGCGAAGCGCGCATTTGTTCCTTATGAGCCAGCGCGGGACCGAGCGCGATGCGAGCGCGGCGTGCTGCCTCCGCCGGCGAGTGGCCGGCGCGAGTCAGATCGTCCGTCAACCGCTCGAGATGATCGCGAAGCTCGGCATCCATCTCAACTTCAAGCCGCCTGCGCCGAGAGACCGCCCGCAGCCACAACCGCAGCCGACTCATCATTCGTGCAAACCCAGAACGTAGACCCATACACCGATCTCCCTAAGTCCCTAGTGGAAACAGGAGACCCCCCGGCTCTGCCGGGGAGGCAGTAGAAGTTTGACAATTCCGGGAGTATTCCCTGGTTTTTCATCCGGCGCTTTTGCTGTTGTTCTTGCTTTTGCTTTCAACGGTTGCGATAAGGCCCCTTTGAGGGGCCAGCAACCGTAAAGCCTCCGGCTCTGCCGGAGGATACTTACTCCCTGAGTCCCTTAGTCCCTACCTCATTCATGCCGCAGCGCCTCCACCGGCTGCACTCCCGCAGCACGTCGCGCGGGAATCCAGCTCGCGCCCAGCGCAACAAGAAACAAGATCGACGCGCCGCCGGCGAACGTAGCCGGGTCCCTCGGCTGGATGCCGAAGAGCATGGTCTTGACTAACTGCGCCAGTCCCAGCGCCGCGGCCAGGCCGGCAACCACGCCCGCGACTGCGATCCATGTGCTCTCACACAGAATCATGCCGCGCACCTGTGCCGGCTGCGCACCCAGCGCCAGCCTTATGCCGATCTCGTTCGTCCGCTGGGCAACCGAATAGGCCATGATTCCGTAGATTCCCACGCACGCCAGCGCCAGCGCGAGCAAGCCGAATGCGGCGGTCAGCGCGGCGAAGAGGCGCTCCAGCTGAATGCTGCCGTCGATCTGCTCCCGCTGGGTGCGAAGGTCGAGGATGGGCAGGTCGCGGTCGATCCGCTGCATCGCCTGGCGCAGCGAAGGCGCCAAAGCGGCGGGCTGGCGGCGCGTGCGAATCTCGAAGCTCATTCCCTCGATTCCAGGATTCTGCACGTACGGCACCATGAACTGGACCGGCGGCGCCTCGCGCAGCGTGTTGTAGCGCGTGTCGGCGCAGACGCCGACGATCTGCGTCCACCCCTCCTTGCCCTCGTCGTCGGTCGTGAACCTCTTGCCGACGGGGTTTTCGTGGGGGAATCGCTTGCGCGCCAGGCTCTGGTTGATCACCGCAACCTTGGGCGAGGTCGCCGTATCCTGCGGGCCGAAGCCGCGTCCGGCAACGATCGGAATGCCCAGCGTTGAGAAGAAGTTGTCGCCCACCACGTTCACCAACTCGCCCTGCTCGCCCTTGGGGTTGTACTTCTCACCTTCGGGCAAAAAAGACGTCCGCGACATGTTGCCCTCGATATACGGCACCTGGGCCGGCGTCACCGCTTCGACGCCGGGCAAAGCCGCAATGGCCTCATCGATCCTTGCGTACAGTTGCACATCCTTGCCCTTGGGATAGCGCTTGGCCGGCGGCTCAACGTCGAAGAGCAGCAGGTGATCGGTGCGGAAGCCCACGTCGATCGAACTGAGCGCGAAGACCGTGCGCAGAAACAGCCCCGCGCCCACCACCAGCAGCGTCGACAGCGCAATTTGAAACGCGACGATGGCCTTCCCTCCCAGGCCTTTGCGGCGGCGCGTGGTGGTCTGCGCCGAGTCTTTCAGGCTGCTGCTCACCTCGGAGCGAGCCGCCGCCCACGCCGGCGCCAGGCCGAAGACCAGCCCGGTAAGAATCGTCACGCCGGCCGAAAAAGCGAAGACGCCCCAGTCGAAGGGAATCGCGAAGCCGCCCTCCTCCCACGAGTTGAACAGCAGTCTGGGAATCGCGCCGCATCCGGCGTAGCCAACCGCGAGCCCGGCCAACCCGCCGATCGTGGCCAGCAGCAGGCTCTCGGTCAGCATCTGCCGCAGGATGCGTCCGCGGCCCGCGCCCATGGCCAGGCGCACGCTCATCTCCCGCTGCCGGCGCGCCCCGCGTGCCAGTAGCAGGTTGGCGATATTGGCGCAGGCCAGCAGGAGCACAAAGCCGGTCAGCGCCAGCAGCACGTTCACCGGCTTCGCGAACTGCTTGCCGATGTAGTTCATTCCCCGGCTGCCATCGATCAGCTTCAAGTGCGGAACTGTCTCGCCCGCCTCGATCGGCACCGTGGCGCGGATCGCGGCCTGCATCTGCGCGTTCAGCACGCTTTCGGCATCCGCATCCTTCACGCCCGGCTTAGCGCGCGCCACGATGTCGATCCACCACGTATCGGGATCGACCAGCAGCGAGGGCGACTTGGTTGGTATCGGCGCGATCAGCGGCTGCATGCTCAGCGGCACAAACACGTCAGGTGCGATCTGCGGCGTGTTGACCCCGGTAAATCCCCGCGGATTCACGCCGACGATCGTCACCACCGCCTGGTTCAGCGTGATGGTCTGGCCGAGCACGGCGGGCGAGCGCGCAAAGTCGCGTTCCCACAGCCCGTCGCTGATCAGCGCCACCGTTCCCGCGCCGATCGCCGCATCGTCCGAGGGCTGGATGGGCCGGCCGATCTGCGGACGAATACCCAGTTCGGCGTAGTAGTTGCCCGAGACCATCTCGGTCTGCACCTGGCGCGCGCTGCCGCGAATAGTCGCGTTCATGCCGCGGTCTTTGAAGGCAAACAGATTGCCGAGTGAACGATTCTCTTTCTTCAGTTGCTCGTAAACGGGATAAGTGAAATCGGGGCTGGTCTGGCCTTCGGGACTGGGCTCCATGTTTCCCCAAGCGCTGTGCACGGCCACGTTGTCGTCGCCCACCCAGGTCAGCAGGCGCAGCTGGTCGGGGTGCGGAGCGCCCAGCCGGTCGTACATGACCAGCTTGGCGATTGAAAAAATGGTGGTGTTGGCGCCGATGGCCAGCGCCAGCGAAAGCATGGCGATGGCCGTAAAGCCGGTGCTCTTGCGCAGCAGCCGCGCGGCATAGTTGAGATCCGACCAGAACTCATCCCACCAGCGCAGGCCCAGCGAGGCGCGCATCTCTTCCTTGCTCACCATGATCGCTCCCAGCGCAATGCGAGCATTGCGTGGCGCTTCAGCCGGAGACTTCCCAGCCCGAATAAGGTCCTCGGTGAGCCGTCCAAGATGATCGGCCAGCTCAGCGTCCATCTCCGCTTCAAGCCGGTTGCGCCCAGAAACGGCCCGGAACCAGAACCGCAGCCTGCTCACCATTCGCGCACACCCAGAACGCAGACTCATGAACCAATCTCCCTGTTGCGTCAATGCCTCCGGGGCTAAAGCCCTTCGTTTTATGGCCCTGTCCGGCACGGCTGAAGCCGTGCCCTTTCAAAACCTCATTTGTGCAACCTCTAGGTCCCTGCGTCATTCATGCCTCAGCGCCACCATCGGCTCCACTCCCGCCGCGCGCCGCGCCGGAACCCAGCTCGCCAATACCGCTGCTCCCAGCAGCAGCGCCACTCCTCCCGCCAGCGTCGCAGGATCGTGCGGCGCAATCCCATACAGCATCGACTTCACAACTCTCGCCAGCGGCAGCGCCGCGCCCACGCCTGCGCCGACCCCGATCA
>JBAUBR010000491.1:0-9743 GCA_049676965.1 Occallatibacter sp. | reverse complement strand
TGCCAGGAGTCGGCGGAGAGGGCGTTTGCATTGCCGTTCCGGTGCGCGGCGCAGAAAAGGCCGTCCGAATGGACGTTGAATGAAATCTCTGCTGCATGCAATGCTTCGCCGCAGGCGGTGCAGCGAGAGATGTCGGGGAGCAGGCCCATCAGGCGCGTCATCCACAGCGAAAAATAGGTCAGGGGCATCCAGGGCTGGTCGATGGTGGTCTGCTCCAGGACGGCCAAGACAAGACGGAAGACGGTCTCCTGGGGGTCGTTTTCGGGGAGCGCTTCGTCGAGCACTTCGGCGACGAAGCTGAGGACCGCCATTCGCGTGGGGTCGACGGGGGCCGAGAGCGGCGAGCGGATGATTTCGAGCTGATCGAGGCGGACCAGTTCCTGGCGGGGACGCTCGGCGAACCAGGCGCGGGCTACGGTGGTCGGCTCCAGCGCGCCGCCAAAGCGCTTGCGGCTCTTGAGCGCGGCTTTGGCAACGCCTTTCATCTTGCCGTAGTCGCGGGTGAAAAAGCTCACGATCAGGTCGGATTCCTGCACCGGCCAAGTGCGGAGAATGATCGCCTCTGAGGTGAGGACTGCCATGGGAGTATCTTCGCATTGGCGGGAGGGACGATAGATTGTCCTACTTTCATTGCAAATGTAAGGCATTCGAAAGAAAGTAAGGTAAGATAAAGCAGGGGTTGCCGCCATGCCGAGTGCGACCGTTACATCGAAGGGACAGATCACAATTCCGGTTGAGATCAGAAGGGCGCTCAAGATCAAACCCGGAACCCGGATTGTGTTTTACGAAACCAGCCCCGGAAACTTCGCCATGGTTGCGAAGACGGGATCGATCAGGGACCTTGAGGGTTGCGTGCCAAAGCTCGGCTACGTGCCCACGATTGAGGAGATGAACGAGGCGATTCTCGACTACGCCGCGGAACTCGACGCCCGCACCAAGAGCGATGCTCGACAAGAGGAGCCTTCCCGAGGAGAAGCAGCGTGACCGGGCTCGATTCGAATGTTCTTGTCCGCTATTTTGTGAAGGATGACCCGGCGCAGACGCCGATTGCCGTTCGCGTGATTCGGGACCGAACTGCTGCAGATCCCGGGTGGATTTCGATCGCCGTTCTTGTTGAGCTGCTTTGGGTGTTAACGCGCACATACAAGCAAAAGCAAGCTTCAATCATTCAGATTATTGAAAGCCTGCTCGCAAGCGATGAAATTGTCATTCAGCAGGACGAGATGGTCCGGAAAGCCCTCGATCCTTATCGCAATGGCAGGGCGGATTTCGCCGACTGCCTCATTTCCCTCGTTGCTCAAAATGCCGGTTGCGATCGGACTGTCACTTTCGATCGAGTTGCAGCGCGCGATGCAGGGATGGAGCTGCTCGGCTAGCTAGAGTGACTCTTCCAATTCAAAGAGGGTCCTCGATTCAAGAGCACAAACACATACGCGCACTCCGCCAGGCGGAATGCGCGTTCTTGAACTGCGCTGGTTTGTCGCGCCGAGCGGCGGCTCAGCGGCCGAAGTGCGCGGAATTCTTCTCGGTGTAGCTGGCCCATTTTTCCGGCAGGTCGTCCAATGCGAAGATGGCCGACACGGGGCAGGCCGGAACGCAGGCGCCGCAGTCGATGCACTCCACGGGGTCGATGAACAACTGCTCGGAATCGG
Source organism: Occallatibacter sp. (assembly GCA_049676965.1). Classification (GTDB taxonomy): domain Bacteria; phylum Acidobacteriota; class Terriglobia; order Terriglobales; family Acidobacteriaceae; genus Telmatobacter. Next base: position 8,091 of record JBAUBR010000491.1, on the reverse strand, counting down.
CGTAGCCGTCTTCGTCTTTCTTAGGGTGGATGCAATCGACCGGACAGGCGTCCACACAGGCGGTGTCCTTGGTGCCGATACAGGGTTCTGCAATGACGTATGCCATCTTGAATCTCTCCGCTACGGACTTGCTTCGAGGCTGATAGTAGCACACGGCACCGGGGCGGGAATCAACCGCTGAGATTAGAGTTTTGCGATGCGGGAATGGAGATGCAGGGAACAAGGGACCGAGGGAACAAGGGAACGAGAACCAGGGACTGAGGGACGGAAGAGTGGGCTTTATCTTTCGGCTGAGCTTGCGTCGCGGGCGGCACGGCGGGCGGCGAACTCCTGTGGGGTGGGGATGGGCGAAAGATCGCGGCCGGCGAACATGTTCTGGAAGAGCGCGACCATTTCGTCGTGGATGAGGCCGTTCGAGGCCAGGACCTCGCGGCTGTCGAGGCGATAGTGGTTGCCGGCGAAATCGGTGATGCGGCCGCCGGCTTCTTCCATGAGCAGGATTCCGGCTGCGGTGTCCCAGGGATTCAGGTTGAACTCCCAGAAGGCTTCGAGACGGCCGCAGGCGGTCCAGGCGAGGTCAAGCGCTGCGGAGCCGGCGCGGCGCACCCCGTGCGAGCGCAGCGTGAACTCCTGATAAAAGTGCACGTTGGGGCTATCGTGGCGCTTGCGGCTGGGAAACCCGGTGGCCACCAGCGACTCGGCCAGATCGGGAATGCGCGAGGCGTGGATGGAGCGGCCATTCAGCCATGCGCCTTTGCCGCGCTCGGCGACAAAGAGCTCGTCGCGGGTGGGGTCGTAGATGAGGCCGGCGACCAGCGTTCCATCTTCACCGGCGGCCTGGCCCGGCGCGCGATGCTCGAGACCCATGGAGACGCAGAACTGGGGAAAGCCGTGCGCGAAGTTGGTGGTGCCGTCGAGCGGGTCGACATACCAGCGGAACTCGCCTTCCATGCGCTCGCGCGTGCCTTCTTCGCCATAGACGCCGTGCTCGGGGAAGGCTTCGCGCAGGCGGCCGCGGATCAGCTTCTCCACGGTGCGGTCGGCCACCGTGACGAGGTCGACGTCACCTTTGTACTCGGTTTCAACGCCCGCGGCCAGGAATTCGCGCAGCCGCGCACCGGCTTCGCGTGCGATTGGCTCTGCCGAGGGAACCCACTGGAATTGAGGCGCCGATGCTCCCTCGTCTCTCAAGAGCCGTTCCTGCCATTCGCCGCTGTGTTGCTATTTTCGGGGCGCGGGCTACGCCGCTGGCCGCGGCCCACCTCGGTAATGGAGCGAATCTGATGCTTGTAGATGAAGAGATTCGGCCTTCCCTCGCGGGTGAGGCGCAGCATGCCGTCATCGAAGTACTCGATCCAGCCGCGGACGGTCTCGCCGTCACGCAGCTTCACGGAAACGGTGACCTGGCGGTCGCTTAGGGAGCGAAGGTAGAGCGCTTCCTGGCCGGTTTCTCCCGGCGGAGGCGCCTTCATGCGACGGCGCGGGGACAATGGCGGAGTCATATCTGGCATTTTAGATGCAGCGGCAGTAAGGCCAAGTGACAAAAGATGAAAGAAACGCACGGCGAATTGGGCGGGGGCGATCGTGGAATCGCTCAGTGAGCCGTCGTCTCGAAGCCAGTATTTCCCTCAGGGGCTGAAGCCCGCTCGATTTTGCTGGGTTCTATGTACGGGCTGAAGCCCGTACCCTTCAAGACTTGGATACAGGCTGGATCAGTCGTTCTTTACCGGCGAATCGGCGTAGTAGCCGGTGCGGCTGCGGATGTTGAACTCAGAATCGGCGGCTCTGGGGATGGTGATCTGTACGCGGTGAAAGACCCGGCCAGGTTCCTGGTTTTTAGGATAGTAGCCGAGCAGATATTGGGTGCGCAGATCTTCGCTCACGCGGGCAAAGGCCTTGTCGAGCCCGCCCTCGTTGACGTAAAAACTTTTGCCGCCGGTCTGCTCGGCCAGCGTGATCAGCGCGTGCTCGCCGCGGAGGTCGCGGCCGGCGCTGGCTTCGATGGGAACGTCGATCAGGCTGTAGATCATGACTTCGTTGCGCAAGGCCTGTTCGAGCGCCTGGGCGTAGGTCATGTCCTCGGCGGTATCGTCGCCGTCGGAGACGATGACCAGCACCTTTCGGCCATCGAAGTTGCCCAGACCCTGCGAGCCGAGATAGATGGCGTCATAGAGAGCCGTGGACGGGCCGCCGCGCAACATTCCGAGGCCACGGTCGATCTGGCTCACCTTGTTGGTGAACGACGTGAGCACGCGCACGTCGGTGGCGAACTCGAGCAGGCTCATCTTGTCCTGCGGGCGCATGAGGGCGTGAACAAAGTGCTTGGCTGCGGCCTGCTCGGTGGACATGTCCTTGTAGACGCTGCCGCTGGTGTCGATGGCCAGGGTGAGATTGAGCGGCATTTCGGATTGCCGCTCGAAGACGGAGATCGATTGCGGGCGGCCGTCTTCGGCGATGTGGAAGTCGTCGCGGGTGAGACTGCCGACGATGGCGCCGTTCTTGTCGGTTACGTTGACGAAGACGTTAACCAGTTTGACGTCAACGTGGAGGGTGGTGCCAGAGTCGGTTTGGGCGGCGAGCGGGGCGACGAGAGCGAAAGCGAGCAGGCCTAAGATGAAGGGAGCGCGCCTTGGGCCGCGGGTTGTCGCGGCTGTCCAGGGTCCGGAGAAATGGCGGCGGGGAGCGAAAAATGCTCCCTCAGGGGCTAAAGCCCGACCAGATTGGAAGGTTTGCGCCGTACGGGCTGAAGCCCGTACCCTTCCGGCTGAAGCCCGAAACCTTCCGGCTGAAGCCCGAAACCTCCCGATGCCGGATGCTTCACACTCCATGTGCGGCCTCCGGGCTGGTTGCGGCGATTTCTTCAGGGAATGGCTCGCCCGGCGCCCAGACTACGCCATCGACAAAGGTCTCGCGCTTCCAGATGGGCACGGTCTTCTTGAGTGTGTCGATGAGCCAGCGGCAGGCCTCGAAGGCCTGCGCACGATGTGCGGAGGCGACGACGATCAGCACGCTGGTCTCGCCGATCGCGAGCCGGCCCAGGCGATGGACGATGGCGACGTGGCGCACGCCGAAGCGGGTGCGGGCTTCGCCGGCCAGTTCATGCATCTGCTTCGCGGCCATCTCTTCGTAGGCTTCGTAGTCGAGATGCAGCGTCTGGCGGCCGCGCGTGTTGTTGCGCACGATGCCGTCGAAGACGACCACGGCGCCATCTTCGCCGCGCTTGGCGGCGGCAACAAGCGTTTCGGCATCGATGGGCTCGCGCGTCAGCGCAGTAAAATTCGCAGACCTGTCTGCGCTTTCGTCCAAAGGATTCGCCGTGCGCGCAGCACTTCCGCCGGAGACCGGCGGGAGCAGGCCCACTTCGTCATTCTCCCGGAGAACATGAGCAGGCGTTGCGTACTCGGCGTTCACGCTGACAGCGATGCCGCGCAACTCGGGCGCAGGCTCGCGGGCACGCAGCCGCTCGAGCAGCTCGGCGACCGTGGCGCCTTCGGGCAGTTCCATCCGGGAGGCGGAGGAGCCGAGGAAATCTTTCAGAACTCCAAAAGGGAGAACGCGAACGTGCATGGTTAAGAGAAGCATACCGCCTGCTGTTTAGACGCAACAGGCGGTGATCGGTCGGCTGCGAGCGGTACGGTGGTTACACCGGCTGCGGAGAAGTACCGTATTTCGCGACGAGTCGGTTAAAGGTGTTCCTCCGGGGCTATTGAAGGCTGCATAAAATGTCCGGGACCTTCGCGAAAGTCCAAAGGCATTTGTCCTAATCGACCGGCATTCCCTCAGGGGCTAAAGCCCAGCATTTTATTGGCCTTTTTTGTGGCACGGCTGAAGCCGCGCCCTTTCAAAGCCTTCCATTTGGGAAGCATTCCAAAGCGGACATTTGTCTTGCAGGGATCAATAAAGCCCCTTCAATCCCGCCGGCTCTATGCAGGAGATGAAACCCCCGCCTCCCTCCGGATCTGCTTACAGCCGCGAAGCCGCCGGCAGGTTCGCCGGCGCGCTGGCTACGGAGGGCAATTGCTGCGGGCCACCGTTGGATTCGCGGTTCGGATTGTGCTCCTGAGGAGCCGGCATCACGATCGGCCTTCCTTTGAGCATGGGCAGGGCCACGGCCATCACGTCTTCAACGTGCTTGGCGTAGTGCACCTGCACACCTTCCATCATGGCCGGTGTCAGGTCCTCTTCCACATCCTGGCGGTTGTCGGCGGGCAGGATGATGGTGTCGATTCCCGCCCGGCGCGCGGCCAGGAACTTCTCCTTGATGCCGCCCACGGGGAGCACGTTGCCGCTGAGCGTGATCTCGCCGGTCATGGCGGTCAGCGGACGCACCGGCATATCGGTGAGCAGGGAAACCAGCACCGTGGCCATGGTGACGCCGGCCGAGGGGCCATCCTTGGGGATGGCGCCCGCGGGGACGTGAATGTGGAGGTCGATCTCCCTGGTGAACTCCTCGTGCAGCCCCAGCGAAACCGCATTCGACCGGACCCACGTCAGCGCGGCCTGCATCGACTCCTGCATGACCTCGCCGATCTGGCCGGTCATGGTGAAGCCGCCCTTGCCCTTCATGCGATTGGCTTCGATGAAGAGGATGTCGCCGCCGGCCGGCGTCCACGCCAGGCCCACGGCTACGCCGGGGCGCTTCACGCGCTCCGAGACTTCGGTGTCGACGCGCACCTGAATGCCGCCCAGGAAGTCCTTGAGCACTTCGCGGGTGACGATCAGTTTTTCTTTGTGGCCCTCCACCACGCGCCGCGCCTGCTTGCGGCAAACGGTGCCGATGACCTGCTCCACCTTGCGCACACCAGCTTCGCGCGTGTAGTGGCGAATGATGTGGCGCACCGCGTCTTCAGGAAACTCGATCTGGTCTTCGGCCAGACCGTTCTCCTTGATCTGGCGCGGAATCAAGTAGCGGCTGGCGATGTGCAGCTTTTCCTCTTCGCTGTAGCCCTGCAGCGGGATCAGCTCCATGCGGTCCTGCAATGGGAGGGGCACCGTATCGAGCATGTTGGCGGTGCAGATGAACAGCACCTTCGACAGGTCGAAGGGCACGTCGAGGTAGTTGTCGCGGAACGTGTTGTTCTGCTCGGGGTCGAGAGTTTCGAGCAGCGCCGACGCGGGATCGCCGCGAAAGTCGCGTCCCAGCTTGTCGACTTCGTCGAGCATGATCACGGGGTCGTTGGTTTCGGCGCGGCGGATGCTCTGGATGATCTGGCCCGGCAGGGCACCGATGTAGGTACGGCGATGGCCGCGAATCTCGGCCTCGTCGTGCATGCCGCCCAGCGAGATGCGCTGGAACTTGCGGCCCAGCGCGCGGGCGATCGACCGGCCGAGGCTGGTTTTGCCCACTCCGGGAGGGCCGACGAAGCAAAGGATCGGGCCCTTCATGTCGGGCTTAAGCTCGAGCACGCTCAGGTAGTCGAGAATGCGGTCTTTCACCTTTTTGAGCTCGTAGTGATCTTCGTCGAGGATCTCCTTGGCCTTGCCGATGTCGATTTTGGAGCCGGAGCTCTTGGTCCACGGCAGCACCGCGAGCCACTCGATGTAATTGCGCGTGAGCCCGTAGTCGGCGGCCATGGGCGACATGCGCGAGAGGCGCGTGAGCTCCTTGTTGGCCTCTTTCTTCACGTCCTCGGGCATGCCGGCGGCGTCGATCTTCTGGCGCAGGTCCTCGATCTCGCGCTGGCCCTCGTCCTGCTCGCCCAGCTCCTTCTGGATGGCCTTCATCTGCTCGCGCAGGTAGTAGTCGCGCTGCGACTGCTGGACCTGGTCCTGGACCTCGGACTGGATCTTGGAGCGCAACTGCTGCACCTCGATCTCCTTGGCCAGGTGCTGGTTGAGCCGCTCCAGACGCTCGGCCACGCCGGCCGTCTCCAGCAGTTGCTGCTTGTCGTCGGTGGTCAGGAAAGGCAGCGATGAGGACACGAAGTCGACCAGGCGGCTGGGCTCCTCGATGTTGGCGGCGATGGTGCGCAGCTCGTCCGAGAGTGTGGGGCTATCCGCAACAATCTGCTGGAATTGGCCGATCACATTGCGCACCAGCGCTTCGATGTTCGGCGATTCAGCCGTCTCCGTCTCCTCGAGCGGGGCAACCTCGGCAACCATGAAGGGCTCGCCCTGGACGTAGTTGAGCAACCGCACCCGCTCCACGCCTTCAGTGAAGACGAAGCGGCTCTGGTTGGGCATGCGGACGACTTTGTGCACCGTGGCCAGCGTGCCCACCGCGTGCAGGTCGGCAGGCTTGGGAGAATCGAGGCGGGGATCGATCTGGGCCGTCACCACAATGGTGCGCTCCTCGCCAAGTGACTCAATCAATTGGATGGAGCTCTCGCGGCCGACCGTGAGCGGAAGCACGGCATGGGGAAACAGGACGGTATCGCGGACGGGCAAGACCGGAATTCTGCGGACGTTGGAAGATTCACTGGCTGCGGTCTTTTCTGGAGTAGGCGATTTAGCTGGCTGGCTCGACATTGAGTATCCTCGTATCAACTTTCCTACATTAGACAACGCAGCTATAGAAAAGTTTCATCAATCTTCGCCTCTGGCGATGCTCTTGCCGGGAGCCCTGTTCTTCTCTCGGGCTGCGCTTCCTTTTAAGGTACGGCGGCCAATCGTGCGGGGTTCCGGAGTGCCTCGGCCGGCTTTGGCTCATTCGCTCTCGCATGAGTGTTGGATGCGACCGGTCCAAAGATGTATCGGCGAGTTGGCCGCAAATGTGAGCCGATGGCGGAGTGAAAGGGAATACGCCTTCGAGCATCTGCGCTGCAGCGCTGATTTGTTAGAGGAGGCCAACTGTTTTCGTGCGGGCCATGCGCCGCGCCTGATCGGTTGAAATGAGCGCGCGAGAATCGCTTTTACTACTGCGCCTCTTTGTAGCGGCCCAGTTCCTTGACCAGGTCGCAGTGGGGGGCGAGTGCATCGACTGCACGCGAGCCCTCTTCGGCGGTGCGGAGCTGGCAATCGACGTAGAAGATGTACTCCCACGGCTTGCCGTGCACGGGGCGGGATTCGATTTTGGTGAGGTTGGTGCCCAGTTTGGAGAGCTCGGCGAGGGCCGCAACCAGAGAGCCGGGGCGGTTTTCGACCGAAAAGGCCAGGCTGATCTTGTTCGACTCGGGATCGAGGACCGCATCCGCGGTGCGGCGCACCAGAAAGAAGCGGGTAAAGTTCTCCGCGTTGTCTTCGATGCCGGCTTCGAGGATGGCGGCCCCGTAATACTCGGCCGCGGCTGCGCTGGCGATGGCGCCGGCGTGGGTGTCGTGCTGGGCGACGAGATGCTTGACGCTGCCGGCGGTGTCGTAGAAGGCGAAGGCCTCCATGCGCGGATGCGCGGCGAGGAACTTCCTGCACTGGGCGAGCGCCACCGGGTGCGAGAATACGCGGTCGATCTCGGAGATGGCCGCGCCGGAGATGGCGATCAGGTTGTGGCGGATGCGCAGCAGCATTTCGCGTTCGACCTTCACGTCGTGGTCCAGCAGCAGGTCGAAGTGCTCCAGCACCGAGCCGGCCAGGCTGTTCTCAATGGGGATGACGGCAGCATCCGCTTCACCCCCGCTCAACGCCGCAAATACGTCGGCGGAGTGCGACTGCGGCATGATGACCGCCTCGGCAACCAGCCTGGTTGCCGCCTCGTGGCTGAAGGAGCCGGCCTCGCCCTGGATGGCGACTCTCATCGCGCTGCTTGCCTTTCGTTCACGCGAAATCAACTCCGGAATCTCTAACGCCGAATCCAAAGGTCGGCGGCTACGAAGCAGAGAAACACCATGGCGATGACGCCGTTCATGGTGAAAAAGGCCGCGTTGAGACGGCGCAGATCGCGCGGCGACACGATGGAATGCTCGTAGCCCAGCAGCAGCGCGACCGCGGCAATGCCCAGCCAGCCTACGGTCGCAAAATGAAAGAGCAACCCGAACCAGACAAGCAGAGCCAGCATGGCCAGGTGCATGGCGCGCGCCGCGCGGAAGGCCGCGGGAATGCCGATGGCCTTGGGCAGGCTTAAGAGCTCCGTGCCGCTATCGTGCTCGAAATCCTGGCAGGCGTAGAGCACGTCGAACCCGCCCACCCAAAGGGTGACGGCCGCTGTCAGCACCAGGA
>JBAUBR010000490.1:0-10614 GCA_049676965.1 Occallatibacter sp. | reverse complement strand
TGTCGTTCCAGCCCATACGCGAGGGGCTCTCGGAAGGCGGGCGCACTTCGGCCGGACGGCTGTGGCGCCGTATGGGCGCGAACCTGGTGGTTGTGGAGCTTGCCGTTGCCGTAGTGCTGCTGGTGGGCGCGGGACTACTGGGACGGAGTTTCTACCGGCTGCTGCATGTCGAAATCGGATTCGAGCCCGATCATCTTGCGACCGTTCAGATCCTGGCGCCCACCAACATCTATTCCAAGGACGAGCAGCAGGTCGCGCTTTACCGCGAGATATTGCGCCGCGTCTCGGCCTTGCCGGGGGTGCAGTCCGCAGGCATCACTTCCGATTTGCCGGCCAACTGCAACTGCAATACCGATTGGATTCGCATCCCCGGAAGGCCCTACCACGGCGAGCATAACGAAGTGAACGAGCGCGACGTCACTCCGGATTACTTTGCCGCGATGAAGGCAACGCTGATTCGCGGCCGCATGTTTACAGAGGCCGACGACGAAGGCAAGCCGCGCGTGATCATCATCAATCAGACCATGGCGCGCAAATATTTTCCCGGGGAGGATCCCATCGGGAAACTGATCGGCGACGGAGGCTTGACGCCGAAGTCGATGCGCCAGGTGATCGGCGTGGTCGCGGACATGCGCGAGGGCGCGCTGGACCAGGAGCTATGGCCGTCAGAGTACTTTGCGATGTACCAGGGACCGGACAACTTCGTCAGCCTGGCCCTGCGAACCGCGCAAGACGAGGCGACTCTGCTGCCCGTTGTGGTGAGCACATTGCACCAGGTCGATGCCAACCTCGGGGTGTACGGCGAGCAAACCATGAATGAGGCGATCGACTCATCGCAGCCCGCGCTGCTGCACCGCTTTTCGACATGGCTTGTCGGCGGCTTCGCCGCGATTGCGCTGGTGCTGAGCGTGGTGGGGCTTTACGGCGTGATTGCGTTCTCAGTGAGCCAGCGCACGCGCGAGATTGGCGTGCGCATGGCGCTGGGGGCACAGCGCAGGCAGGTTTACAGCATGGTCATGCGCCAGGCGGGCTGGCTTACTGCGATCGGCCTCGTCATCGGCCTCGCCGGCTCTATCGAAGCTTCGCGGCTCATGAGCCGTCTGCTCTTCGGCGTGCAGCCGTGGGACACGCTCACGCTCACCGCGGTCGCGTTAGTGCTGGGTCTGGCTTCGATGGCCGCGAGTTTTCTTCCGGCGCAGCGCGCGGCTTCGGTGAATCCCACCGATGCGTTAAGGGCGGAGTAGGGCAGTGGTTTCCCACCCTTCGAGCAAAAAGCGCTCGAAGGATGGGGCACGGTCAGAGATCGCTCAGCAGTATTTCTGGTCTTATCCGCCGCGGCGGACGAGACCCTTCGGCTGCGCCCAGGGCAGGCTCCGGGGCGCCCGGGACGCTGGACCTTGACCGCTAATTTTGCGGTTTGTCGAACGGCTGCTTCACCATGATCCGCGGCCGCGTCTCGGACTGCAGTTCGTTCGATACCGCCTCTACCTCGCGGAAGACGCGCAGCAGGTTGCCGCCCAGAACCTTGCGGCAGTCTTCGGCAGAGTAGCCGCGCGCCATCAGCGCCGCGGTTATCTTGGGCAGGTCGGCAGGTGAATCGATGCCCTCGGGCAATTGGCCGCTCACGCCGTCGAAGTCCGAGCCAAGTCCCACGTGATCCACACCGGCAACTTTGGCGATGTGGTCGATCTGATCGATGAGCATGGAGAGCGGCGGGCGCGGAATCTTGTCGGCGTACTGGCGCTGCACCTTCGAGATATCCTCGTAGGTCGCCTCGCGGCCCTCCGCCTTGGCCTTCTCTTCGAGGTCGTCAACCGCCTTCTTCACTTCCGGCTCCATCGCCAGTTGCGCGTTGCGATAAGCCTGCGACACGAACCCCGAGTAGAAGTTCACCTGCACCACGCCACCTTTGGAGCCGGGCCCGCCGGAGTTGGCCACCGCGCGCAGCATGTCGTCGGTCATGTTGCGCGGCGCGTCGCAGAGAGCGCGCGCGCCGGAGTGCGAAGCGATCACTGGAGCGCGCGTAATCACCAGCGTGCGGTAGAAGGTGCGATCGGAAACGTGCGAGATATCCACCATCATTCCCAGGCGGTTCATCTCGTAGACCACGTCCTTGCCGAATTCGCTCAAACCCTCCTTGGTATGCGGAACGGACGTGTCGTCGATTTCCCCGGAGCTGTCGGCCCAGCTATTGGAGTTGGACCACGTCAGCGTCATATAGCGCACGCCCAGCGCGTAGTATTGCCGCAGCAGCGCCAGCGAATCCTCAATCGAGTGGCCGCCCTCGATGCCCATCAGCGCAGCGAACTTGTGCTCGCGGTGGGCACTCTCGATCTCTTCGGGCGAGGTGGCCAGCACCATCTGGTCGGAGTGCTTCGTAACCTGCTGCTTGACCGCATCGATCAGCACCAGCGTGCGGCGGGCGTACTGGCCTTTGTAAAGCGTCGGCTCAACCCAGATGGAGAAGAACTCCGCGCCCAGGTTGCCCTTGTGAATTGAATCCAGATTGAGGTTGCCCCCGTTCAGGGGATCGGCGAGGTCGAAGTTCTCGTCGACAAACCGCTGCGGCGTATCGGCGTGAGTATCGATGACGATGGCAGTGCGTTGCACTTGGGCGGCGTCGGGCATTGCGGTCATTTTTTTGTGGGTGTGGCGGGCTGGGGATTGCGCAGAAAGCATGCCTGGCACAAGAAGCATCAGCAGGGGGAACAAGTTCAGAGTGCGCATAGGCTTGGCGCCAGTATAGCTTGGCTCCGTGGGCCGGCACTCCGCGTGCAGCCTCCCTCGTTTCCCGCGCTCCCTTCGAAGGTAACGCCGCGCAACTGCGCGCCTCGCAACAGATCCTGTGGAGGCGCGAAATTTCACGCGCAACCCGGTTGGGCGCAGGCGTGCACAGTCGAGCCGCCGCGAGCGCACGCGTTCGTCGCCGCTCCTGCCAGGGAAGGTCGGTAGTTGCCGGGTTATCTGCGGTTGGCGTCGATAGCCGAGGCCTTCAATTCGTTACTGGCCTGGATCAGCAGATCGCGGGCGTGCTGCGCATGACCGTGCATATCCCAATCGTTGGCCTGCTGCGCGTGCATGACCTCGTCGAACGCCTCACGGATGTGGTGTTGCGCGTTCGCCAGCGCCGGATGCCGGTGCGGATCGACGTTCTCAGGAGGGACCTGCGCGATCAAAATGCCGCCGGCGAGCAGCCCCACACCGAGGGCGCCGCCCATTAAAAGTTTGCGAGTCATCATAGGAAAATCCTCCGCACACAAAATAGCAGATGAAAGCTGATTCCGCGCAACCGAAAAACTTTCATCTGCGTTTTATGCTGGTTACTTATGAGACATCCGCTTGTCGTTGTCGCCGGCCTGGCTGTTCTGTCCGCGGTCCATGCATCTCCTCCGGCAGACCCGCCGCTCACGGCCGTGGGCGCGCGCGCCCGTGAGCTGATCGCAACGCTGCATCTCTCGGTTCTGCCGCGGGAGTCGGGCTATCTGGGCCTGATCGGCGAATCGGCGCAGAAGGTTCAGGTGGATGGCCGCACGCTGGCCGTGCAGAGCCAGGTCTACTACATGCTTACCCGCGACCGCCCGGTGAACTACCTGCACTGGCTCGCCTCAGACGACACGCACATCCTCATTGAAGGTGGCCCGGTCGACTATTTTATCTTTCATCCTGACGGCCGCGCGGAAAAAGTAGTGCTGGGCCGCAATGTGGCCGCCGGCGAGCGCCCGGTAGTCGCCGTGCCCGGCGGATGCTGGAAAGCGCTGCGCTTGCACGATGGCGCAGCCTACGCCCTGATGGCCAACGCCCTCTCGCCTGAGTTCACCGCAGACCGCGTGCGTATCGGCGAAGGCGCGGCGTGGGTCAATCGCTACATCGGCGGAGCCCCATGGGCCACGGCCGAAAATCTGCGCGCGCTCATCGGGCCCAATTGGAAGCAGTAGCGTCCATGCCGCCTTTTTGGAGCAGAATGCCGGCTTTTCCTAATTCGGACTGGATTTCAACCGAATTCGTCTCTGTTCCGGCAGACTTAGGAGTCCACTAAAATTGAATCAGCCATGTCCGAATTCACCCACCTGCACCTGCACACCGAGTACTCGCTCCTCGACGGGGCCTGCGACGTCTACAAGCTCGTTGATCGCGTTGCGGCGCTGGGGCAAAAGTCGGTGGCCATGACCGATCACGGCAACATCTACGGCGCTGTGCATTTTTTTAATGCCGCCAAGGAGAAAGGCATTCATCCCATCCTCGGCTGCGAACTGTACATCTCGAAAAAAGAGGACCATCGCGCGCCGGGCGAGGGCGACGACAACAACCATCTGCTGGTGCTGGCCGAAAACGAAGAAGGCTATCGCAATCTCATCCGCATCACGTCGGAGGCTTCGCTGCACGGCTTTTATCGCAAGCCCCGCGTGAGCAAGAAGTACCTCGCTGAAAATTCCAAGGGGCTGATCGGGTTTTCCGGATGCCTGAGCGGCGAGTTGTGCGAAGAACTGGTCGCGGGCCACTACGAAAAGGCCAAGTCCGTCGCAATGCAGTATCGCGACATTTTTGGGCCAAAGAACTTCTATCTCGAAATACAGGACCAGGGGCTGGACCAGGAAAAGAAGATCCACGCCGATTTGTATCGACTGGAGCGCGAGCTGGGCATTCCGCTGGTCGCCACCAACGACTCGCATTACCTGTGCGGCGAGGATTCGCACGCGCACGATGTGATGCTGTGCGTGCAGACCGGCGCCAAGATTCACGACAAGGAGCGGTTCCGTTTCGACAGCGACCAGTTTTTCGTCAAAAGCGCCGATGAGATGGCGCGCCTCTTTCCTGATTCCTCCGACGTGCTGAAGCGCACCATGGAGATTGCCGAACGCTGCCATTTGAAGCTCAGCAAAGTCGACAATCCCTTTCCCGAGTTTGCCGTCCCTTCCGGCCACACCATCGATAGCTACTTCGAGCATGTTTGCAAAGAGGGAATCAAGAAGCGGCTCGATACAGCCGTGCGGCAACTGGAACTGCGCGGGGTGCGGCGCTCCGCGCCGGAGGAATACCAGGCGCGGCTGGACTACGAGATCGGGATCATCAAGCAGATGAACTACCCCGGGTACTTCCTGATTGTGTGGGACTTCATCAAGTACGCGCGGGATCATGGGATTCCCGTCGGGCCGGGGCGCGGTTCGGCAACCGGGTCGCTGGTTGCCTACGCGATGGAAATCACAAACATCGATCCCATGCAGAATGTGCTGCTCTTCGAGCGGTTCCTGAATCCCGAGCGCGTGACCATGCCTGATATCGATGTGGATTTTTGCCAGGAACGCCGCGGCGAAGTGATCGACTATGTAACGCGCAAGTACGGGCGCGACCAGGTGGCGCAGATCATTACCTTCAACACCATGGCCGCGAAGGCCTCGATCAAGGACTGCGGGCGCGCGATGGATATGCCGTACGGCGATGTGGACCGCATCGCCAAGCTGGTGCCTCCGACGGTGGGCATGACGCTGGACAAGGCGCTGGATGAGAGCCCCGAACTGCGCAAGAACTATGACAACGACAAGCAGGTGCGCGAGCTGATCGATACCGCGAAGAAGCTGGAGGGGTTGGTGCGGGGCGCGGGCGTGCACGCTTCGGCGGTTGTGATTGCTCCTCGGCCGCTGACCGAGCTCGTCCCGCTCAACCGCACGAAGAACGACGAAATCGTGACCGCGTACGACATGCTGGCGGTGGAGAAAATGGGCCTGCTGAAGATGGACTTCCTGGGCCTCGCCACGCTGACGGTCATCAACGACGCGGTCAAGCTGATTGAGCAGACGCGCGGCGAGAAGCTCGACATCGAGATGATCCCAATCGACGATCCAGAGACGTTCAAGCGGGTCTTTCACACGGCACTGACTTCGGGGGTGTTCCAGTTCGAGTCATCGGGCATGCGCGACGTTTTGCGGCGCTACAAGCCGGACACGGTTGAGGAATTGACGCAGCTGAACGCGCTGTACCGGCCCGGACCGATGGACATGATCGACGACTTCATCGAGCGCAAGTGGGGACGCAGGAAGGTCGAGTATCTGTTGCCGGCGCTGGAGGGGATCCTGAAGGACTCGCTGGGCGTGATCGTCTACCAGGAACAGGTAATGCGAATCGCGAACGTGCTGGCGAACTATTCGCTGGGCGAAGCCGATCTGCTGCGGCGGGCGATGGGAAAAAAGAACGCGCAGGCGATGGCGGAGCAGCGCGAGCGGTTCGTGAGCGGGGCAGCGGCGCTTGGTCACGCCAAGGGACCGGTGGAAGAAATCTTCGAGCAGATGGCGAAGTTTTCGGGGTACGGATTCAACAAGTCGCATTCGGCCGCCTACGCGTGGGTAGCGTATCAGACGGCTTATCTTAAGACGCACTATCCGGTTGAGTTCATGGCCGCGCTGCTCACATCGGAAACATCGAAACCCGACAATGTGGTGAAGTATATCGGCGAATGCAAGGAATTGAGCATACGCGTTTTGCCGCCGGATGTTCAGGTCAGCGGTGCGCAATTCACGCCGCAATCGACGCCAGAGGGCGAAGCCATTCGCTTCGGACTGGCGGCGGTGAAGAACGTCGGCGGGAACGCGATCGACTCGATCATCAAAGCAAGAGCGGAGACCGGCGGGCGGTTCGCAAGCTTTTGGGAGTTCTGCGAGAAGGTGGATCTGCGCGTGATGAACTCGCGCGTGATTCAATCGCTCATCAAGGCCGGCGCGCTGGATTCGCTAGGCAAACGCGGCCAGCTCTACAACGCCGTAGATAAGGCGATGGAGCGCGCCCAAAAGGTGCAGCGCGATCGCGAGCAGGGGCAGAGCGGATTGTTTGGATTGTTCGACGAAGGGCCGAAGGCGGCGCGCGGCGACGATCTGCCGCGCGTGGCCGATTGGGAAGAGAGCGAGCGGCTAGCCAACGAGAAAGAGGTCCTGGGCTTTTTCGTCTCCGGACATCCGCTGGATAAGTATGCCGAAAAGCTGCGCAATTTGACCGGAGTGATTTCGACCGCTGAAGCGCTCGAACGCAAGCCGCCGGAGAGGCGATGGGGCGGACAGAACGATCCCGCGGACGAGATTCTCGTCGCCGGC
The DNA here is from genome assembly GCA_049676965.1 of Occallatibacter sp. GTDB lineage: Bacteria > Acidobacteriota > Terriglobia > Terriglobales > Acidobacteriaceae > Telmatobacter. Next base: position 3,535 of record JBAUBR010000490.1, on the reverse strand, counting down.
ATCCTTCACGGACTGCGCGTGCAAAAAACACGGAAGGATCAGAAGCTGTATGCGCAGGCCTCTTTGGAGGATGCAAGCGGCAAGATCGATCTCATCGCATTCCCGCGCGATTACGAGCGGCTGGCAGAAAATCTCAAGATTGAAGCGCCGGTGCTGGTGCGCGGCGTTCTCTCCGGGGATGAAGATTCGCCGAAACTGTCCGTGATCGCTGTCCAGCCGCTCGACGAGGTGCAGGTCAAGCTGCCGGCAGCGGTGCGCATCCGCATCAACCTCGATCGAGCTACGGAAGAAATATTGAGCGGATTGAAGAGCGCCGCGGACGCCGCGCCGGGGCCGGGCAAGGTGATGCTGCACCTTGAAAAGAAGGGACAGTATGCAGTGATCCTCGAGCCGGAAGGCATGAGCGTGGCTGCCGATCGCGGATGGGTGGAGCGGGTGGAGGAGTTAGTCGGCAAGGGAGCGGTGCAGGCCGTGAGTTAGCGCAGACTGTTCTGCGGAATGGACCAGCATTCCTTCAATTGCCATGCAGCAATTTTTGACAAAGCACTGCAGCCCAGTGGCGCAATTGCTCCGGGCGAAGAGGTTGGGTGCCGGATTCGCTGGCGGCCAACTGCACCGCAAAGTTGCCGACGGTGGAGCTTTCGGGTTCGCCGCTTTCGACGGGCAGGCCGGTGCGCTGTGAGGTCAGTTCAGTGAGAAGTTTGTTGCGGCTGCCTCCGCCGAGCACGTGAATACGGTCGAGCTTGCGGCCCAGCATGTGTTCGAGATGGGCGAGCGCGCTGGCATAGCGACTGGCCAGGCTCTCAAAGATCACTCGCGCGAAGACCGGCTCGTTTCCCGGCGCGTCGGGAATCGCGGACAGACCGCGCAAGTCGAGCTCGCGATTGATGCGCTGCGGCATCCGGCCATCGAGCAATAAGGGCTCGGCGTCCACGTCGATAATTCCTGGAAACGCTTTGCAGGCCGCAGCTTGTTGGACCAGGGATTCAATCGACCAGGCGCGGCCCTCGCCGGCCCAGCCATCCATGCACTGCTTTACGAGCCACATGCCGTTGACGTTGGTGTGGAAGCAGAAGCCCCCCGCCGCCGCACCCTGGTTGGTGTAGCGCGCCTCCATGGCCTCGGTCTTCACGATCGGTTCGGAAACCACCGTGCCCACAAGCGACCAGGTGCCGGAACAGATGTAGGCGCAGCAATCCAGCGGAATGGGGATACCGGCGATGGCCGAGGCTGTGTCGTGGCAGGCGGGCGCAATCAACTCGGTTTCGCGGAATGCGTCGAGCCCGGCCAGCGGTCCGCGCACACGGCCAATCGAGGTCCCCGCGGGGACAATGGGCGGAGCGGCTTCGAGCGGGATTCCGAGCAATTCGAAAAGCTCCGGGCACCAGGCGGCGGTGCGCGGATCTACAAGTCCGGTGTGGGTTGCGTTGGTAAACTCCGCTACGCGCCGGCCGCCGAGCCAGTAAAGAATGTATTCCGGAAAGCAGACCCAGGGCGCCCTGGCATCGATGCCGCCGGCAGGGTCGGCCAGCAGTTGATACATCGTGTTCAGGCGCAGCGGTTGGGCGCCAACTCGCCCGAAAAGCATCTCCGGCGGAGCGATGGCATCGGCGGCTTGCTTGGTTGCGATGGTGCGCTCATCGCGATAACAATGCGGATCGGCGAGTGGCGCGCCATTTTCATCGAGCCGGATGTAATCGACTGCCCAACCGTCGACGGCAATCGAGGCGATGCCCTCTGGAGCCGCTTGCGCGGCCTTGCGCAGTCCGGCCTCGAGTCCATTCAAAATTTCGGCGAGAGGCCAACGAAGCGAGTCGCCGCGATGCACGGGTCCATTCGAAATGCGATGGACGAGTTCGATTTCAGGCCCTCGATCGTTCCAGCGCAACAGCGACACACGGCAGCTTTCCGCACCGAGATCGATGGCTACGCGAGCACGCGTATCGGCCGGACGAAGGCCGGCCTCGCTGGAGGTCATCGCCAGAATGCCCCCTTCGGGCCGTCGTTTACTGGGATAAGATGGCCGTTCGAGCGACGGGCCGATGACGATGGGAAGAGCGCGGCAGAATCCGGGTCCCGGAGATCTTCAAGAATCTTGAGCGAGGGGGAAGCTACGGTTGCGAGCATCAAGACTTACCTGCGGTACGGAACGGAGAAAACTCACTCAAGATCATACACCTGATAGCAATAGGGAATCTGTTTCGGATAGGAACTAACGCTCCCGGGCCAACTCTCGTCCCATCCCGGACCGACAAACTCCTATCGGCACGGGCGAAAAGCCGGATTCAGGAGGCGCGGCGGCCGGCGGCAAATTGCGTGGCCCGGGCATCTTGACAAGCTCCCGCAGTTAGGTTACTTTGCAATGCAAAGTGAAGGACGAATGAACGACCTGAACAAAGCGCTGGGCTACATCGGCAGCATTCGCCGGCAGATGGCCCGCAGCACCGAGTTTCGCGGCTACGGGCCCGCCACGCTTGCCGGCACAGGCGTTCTCGCCATTTTGGCCGCAAGTGCGCAATCGCTGTGGTTGCGCGATCCGGCAAACCATATTGGAGCGTACCTTGGAATCTGGGTCTCGACCGCGGTTTTGTCAGCCTCCGCGATCACCGCACAGATGTTCACGCGCTCGCGCCGCATTCACTCCGGCATGGCCGACGCCATGATCCGCATGGCCGTGGAGCAGTTTTTGCCGTCGGTGGGCGCCGGCGCGCTGCTCACCATCGTTTTTGCGCGCTACGTTCCCGCGGCTTTGTGGATGCTGCCCGGAATCTGGCAGGTCGTGTTCAGCCTGGGTGTGTTTTCATCGTGCCGTTTTCTTCCCCGGCCCATGCCCGTCGCGGGCGGGTGGTATCTGCTGACCGGGCTAATCTGCATTTCGCTGGCGGACAACCGCGCCCTATCCCCGTGGGTGATGGGAGTTCCATACGGAGCAGGACAATTGCTGGTTGCGGCGATTCTTCTCTTCGGCACGAGGGAGGCAAACGATGAAGCCTAGGACTCCCGGCCGCGAAGAACGCGGCAGCGAAGGGCGGTTTGCCTACGAAGGCCTGGACCGGGTGATTCATGAGCGCGCGCGCCTCAGCGTGTTGACATCGCTTATCACCAATCCCAAAGGGCTCACGTTCGGCGATCTGAAGCAGCTCTGCGCGCTCACCGACGGTAACCTGAGCCGGCACCTGCGCGTGCTGGAGAGAGCCAAACTCGTCGAGATCGTCAAGGGACATGACCGCAATCGTCCACAGACGGTCTGCCGAATCACCGCTTCGGGCCGCAAGCGCTATCTCGAATATCTGGCCACGCTCGAGCAGGTGGTCCGGGATGCGGCGAAAGGAAGCAGGGAAGATCCAGCACCGGCCCTGGTGCGCGGACTGGCGCCGTCGCGGATTTAAGTTTTTTTGTGAGGTTACTTTACGGTGCAAAGTGCATTTTTGCCCGATAACTTTACGATGCAAAGTAAGCAGCGCAATGGCCCGCACGTGGCCATCATCATGGATGGCAATGGCCGCTGGGCGACGCGCCGCGGACTGCCCCGTGT
>JBAUBR010000489.1:0-19230 GCA_049676965.1 Occallatibacter sp. | reverse complement strand
CCACGGCAACGCTCAGCAGGCTGCAGCCGCGGCGCTCGCTCATTCTCTGGGTCACGGATCTCGCCGAGACGGCGATGCGTCCGGAGGTGATCGACGGCGCGCTGCAACTGCTGCGCCGGCACGTGCTGCTGTTCGTCGCCATGGCGCAGCCGGAGGTAGAGCAGATCGCGCAGGCGCGCCCCAAAAATATAGAAGAGATGTTTCTCTCCACCGCCGCGCAGGAGATGGCCGGCCGCCGCGAGCTGCTGCTGGCGCGGCTGCACGAGCAGGGCGCGCTGACGCTCGACCTCAATCCCGAGGCGCTGACTTCATCGGTGCTGAACCAATATCTCACCGTGAAAGAACGGGCGATGGTGTAAACGGCAACGCTGCCATTCATGGGTGTATGCTTTTCTGTTTCGAACACCCGGGAGGGATTTGCTCATGAAGATCTCGCGCAGCCTTGCTCTGCCGCTCATCGTAGTTTTTTGCGTGCGAATGAGTTTTTCGCAGGCCGGCCTTTCGGCCAAATGGGAAGAACTTACCGGCCCCGACTTCATCCAGGCGATTCATCAGTCGCAGGGCGTGTGCGTGCTGCCGTTCGGTATCATCGAGAAGCACGGCCCGCACCTGCCGCTGGGCACCGACCTGCTCGACGTGCGCTACGCAGTGATGAACGCGGTCAAGCAGGAGTATGCGGTCGTCTTTCCCGAGTATTACTTCGGCCAGATTTTCGAAGCGCGGCAGCAGCCGGGGACGGTGGCCTACAGCCTGTCGACGCAGCTCACGCTGCTGCAGGAGACAACCAGCGAGATGGCGCGCAACGGCTGCAAGAAGATCGTGATCGTGAACGGCCACGGCGGCAACGAGAGCCTGCTGCCCCTGTTCGCGCAGTCGCAGCTCGCCAGCCCGCGCGATTACGTGGTCTATGTTTTCCGGCTGCCGCACCTGGATGTGCCCGGACGGCCGGCGCTGAAATCGCCCATGGACATGCACGCCGGCGAAGTGGAGACCTCGCACATGCTGGCGGCGCGGCCCGATCTCGTTCACCAGGATCGCGCCACCGAGGAGTCGGGCGAAGACCAGCATCGGCTGTCGGCGCTGCCCGATTCTGTGTACACGGGCATCTGGTGGTATGCGCGGTTCCCCAATCACTATGCCGGCCACGGCGAAGCCGCGACCAAGGAACTGGGTGAGTTCGACCAGAAGACTTGGTCGCGCGAGATCGCCGAGGCCATCAAGGCGATCAAGGCCGACGATGAGAGCCTGAAACTGCAAAACCAGTTCTTTGAGGATGCGAAGCATCCGCTGGACACCAAGCAGTAGCGGGGCCCGAATAAGTAGCCGGAGTCTTGCGCAGAGGTGGATTATGGACGATCCCTTCAATCTCGGCCGCTTCGTCGATGCGCAGAGCGGCCAATACGAACAGGTGCTCGCGGAGCTGCGCGCGGGGCGCAAGCAGAGCCACTGGATCTGGTTCATATTTCCGCAGCTCAAGGGGCTGGGGCGCAGCCCGACGGCCGAGTTTTACGGCATTGGCTCCATCGACGAGGCGCGGGCTTATCTTCGTCATCCCGTCCTCGGACGAAGACTCGAAGAATGCACGGCGCTTGTGAATGAGATTGAGGGACGCACGATCGACGAGATCTTCGGCTTTCCCGACAATCTGAAGTTCCGCTCCTCGATGACTCTCTTTGCCGATGCAACGGAAGACAACCGCATTTTTCTGGATGCGCTGAAAAAGTACTTCGCCGGCGAGCCCGACGCGAAGACGCTGGAGTTGATGGGCGCGAAAAGGTAGCGATCGATCACTCCACTTCGAGAACCAGGCATTTCAGGTATTCGGTCTCGGGCAGGTTGAGGATCACCGGATGATCGGGCGCGGCGCCGCGGCGTTCCAGTAGCCGCACGCGCCGGTGAGCATCGGCTGCGGCTGACGCGACAGTGGCCTCGAACTCTGCCCAGCTCACGTGATGGGAGCAGGTGCAGGTGACGAGCAGCCCGCCGGGACAGAGCATCTTCAGTGCGCGCAGGTTCAGCTCCTTGTAGCCGCGCAGCGCGCCTTCCACGGAGCGTTGGGTTTTGGCGAAGGCGGGCGGGTCGAGAACGATGGCGTCGAACTTCTCGCCTGCCTCCGACCAGTCGCGAAGCACCTGAAAGGCGTCGCCTTCCACCCAGTCGACGTCAGCGGAAATTTGCGCGCGGTTGGCTTCGAGATTCCGCTCCGCCACTTCGAGCGAGGCGCGCGAAGCGTCGATTCCCGTGACCTGGCCGCAAACCTGGGCAAGGTGCAGCGCAAAACCGCCCTGGTAGCAGCATACGTCGAGCGCGCGACCAGCGCCGGGAGGCCTTTTAGTTCCCAGCGTTCGCGCCCACTCGCGCGCCGCCTCGTAGTTGGCGCGCTGGTCGAGAAACGCGCCGGTCTTTTGCCCGGCATCCGCGTCGAAGTGAAACTTGAGGCCGTTGAGGCGGAACTGCGTGCTGGTGCGCGGCGCAGCCAGCGTGGAAGGTTCGCGAACCCACAATGGCAACGCATCAGGCGCGCTCAGCCCCTCCAATTCGCGCATGCGCGGGTCGGGACGCTCCAGAATGGCCGCCGGCGCGAGTTCTTCACGCAGTGCGCGAACGCAGACCTCGCGCACCGAAGGGGAATCCAGACCCTTGACTAATAGCTGCAGAATGACCAGATCGCCATATTTGTCCGCAACCAGGCCGGGCAGTTCGTCGGCTTCGCTGAAGCAGAGCCGGCAGGAGTCGGTCTGGTCGCTGAGCAACGGCTTGCGCCGGTTGATGGCCGCGCGCAGCCGCGCTTCGAGCAGAACGAGCCACACCTGCTCGTCGATCGCTTCGCGAGCCACCAGGCGAAGCGCGATTTGCGATGTTGGACTGTAGAGCGCCGTGCCCAGGAGCAAGCCACGGCTGTCGGCAACGGGCAGCAGCAGTAGCGCCGCATCGGCTTGAGAAGCGGGCAAATCGAGAGACTCGATGTCGGAGGCGTAGACCCAGAGATGGCCGCTGCGCAGGCGGGCGGCACCGCGGCGATCGACGATGGCGCCGGCGACACCGTGGCCCGGCGCGGCAGCCTTTGAGACATCCGCCACGCGCGGCCCGCGCGGAGACGAATCGCTCTTTTCGACAAGTCTCTTTGCGACAGAGGTGCTTCGATCACGCTCAAAAGGCGCCTCGAGTTTTTGGACCTTGGGCACCTCTTGGATCGTTGCAGTGTGAAGCTTGTGCGGCTTTGTCATCTGCTCCAGCTTCCCTACGGGTTGGGCCGGAGGCAGACTGCGAACCGGCTCTATTTCACCTGCAGGGTTTCCAGGTGGCGGCTCAGATTGCTGATCCTGAGCAGCTTTTCCTGCTGGTTGGTCGTGATCATCTTACCAAAAACGGGACCCCAGACGGGCATCGGCGCCGTGCCACGAGCGGGCATGACTCAGCCGTTCCGAATGACTGCGGAACACATGCGGCCTATAATGAAGCATGGCGACCATTCGGCAGGCCGTTCCGGCAGGCGTCTCCGAGTCGCCCTCGTCCCCCGCGGGCCAGGGTGCAGTCGCCGTGCACGATGGAGTCCGGCGCCCGGCAAAAGACCCCAGGCGCGCGCTTCCCATCGACCAGCGTTTCGACAACCTGTTGCGCCTGGTCCACGCCAACCGTCCTCATGAAGATACTTCGCTGATTCGCAAGGCGTGGCAGTTCTGTGTCCGCCAGCACGAGGGGCAGATGCGCGCTTCGGGCGAGCCCTACATCATCCATCCGCTGGAAGTGGCTGAGGTGCTGGCGGAGATGAAGCTCGATGCGACGGCCATCGCCGCCGGCCTGCTGCACGACTCGGTGGAAGACACGCCGGCGACTCACGAGCAGATCGACGCCGAGTTCGGCGATCAGGTGGCGCATATCGTCGAGGGCGTCACGAAGATCGACAAGATCCAGTTCGCCAACCGCGAAGACCGCCAGGCGGAAAACGTGCGCAAGATGCTGCTGGCTATGGTCACGGACGTGCGCGTGGTGCTGATCAAGCTGGCCGATCGCCTGCACAACATGCGCACGCTGGAGCATTTGAAGCCCGACCGCCAGGAGGCGATTGCCCGCGAGACGCTCGACATCTACGCGCCGCTTGCGCATCGCCTGGGCATGGGAAAAGTGCGCGGCGAGCTCGAAGACCTGGCCTTCCGTTACACCGATCCGGTGAGCTTCGAGCAGGTTTCGGCATCTGTCGAGGCGCGGCGCGTGGAGGGCGAACAGTTCCTGCGCAGCGTGGAAGACACGCTGGTCGAACAACTGCGCGAGAACAACGTCGAAGCGCGCGTGGAGTGGCGCATCAAGCGCATCTACTCCATCTTTCAAAAGCAGCAGCGCTCCAAAGTTTCGTTCGACCAGGTCTACGATCTGCTTGCCGTGCGCGTGATTACGCAGGACGTGGCCTCCTGCTACGCGGTCTTCGGCCTCATCCACACGCTGTGGCGGCCGGTTCCGGGGCGCATTAAGGACTTCATCGCCATTCCCCGCGCCAACCGGTACCAATCGCTGCACACCACGGTCATCGGCGACGGCGGCCACCAGTTCGAAGTGCAGATCCGCACCGAAGAGATGCACCGCATCGCCGAAGAAGGCATTGCCGCGCACTGGAAGTACAAGGCCGGCGACGGCTCGGTTACGGCACGCGACGAGGAGCGGCTCAACTGGATCCGGCAGCTCGTCGAGTGGCAGAAGGAGATGACCGACCCCAACGAGTTCCTCTCCAGCCTGAAGATGGACCTCTATCCCGACGAGGTCTACACCTTCACGCCCAAGGGGAAGGTGGTTGTGGTCCCCGCCGACGCCACGCCGGTGGATTTTGCCTACACGATTCACACCGAAGTAGGCCACACTTGCGTGGGCGCCAAGGTGAACGGCCGCATGGTGCCGCTGCGCACCAAGCTGCGCACCGGCGACATTGTCGAGATCGTTACGCAGAAGGACCACAAGCCCAGCCGCGACTGGCTCACCTTCGTCAAGAGCCCGCGCGCGCGTAACAAGATCAAGCACTGGCTCAACGAGGACCAGCGCGCTCGCGCTGTCGAGATCGGGCGCAAGCTGCTGGAGCGCGAAGCCAAAAAGTTCAAAGTGCCGATGAGCCAGATCGACGACCGCGACCTGGGCCGCATTGCCAACGAATACGGCGTGGCCACGGCGGCAGATTTGCTGGCCACGCTGGGCCAGGGCAAGCACTCCGCGCACCAGGTGCTGGGCAAGCTGGCGCCGGAGGTGCTCACGCCAGCCGAAACTGAGCCGGAGACCGAGAAAAAAGCCGGCGAAGCGGGCATGACCGACGCGGTGCGCAAGCTGCACCTCACCGGCTCGGACTCGCTCGAGGTGGAGGGCCAGAACGACCTGCTCGTCTATCGCGCGCGATGTTGCAATCCCATTCGCGGCGAGGAGATCGTGGGCTACATCACGCGCGGCAAGGGCGTGGCCGTGCATGCGCGCAACTGCCCCAACGTGCAGAACCTGCTTTACGAGAGCGACCGCCGCATCGCCGTGGAGTGGTCCCGCGTAGGCGACGACACGGCCGGCCGGGCGCAGCGTTATCCCGTCAAGGTAACCGTCTTTTGCGATGATCGCAGCGGCCTGCTCAAGGAGATGACCGCGGTCATCTCCGAGGACGACACGAACATTCGCGGCGTTGAAGTGAAGCGCTCGGAGAACGGCGAGGCGATCGTCGAATTTGTCGTCGAGGCCGAAGACCTGCACCACCTGAATCGCATGGTGATGGGCCTGCGCCGCGTGCCGGGTGTGCGAGCGGTGCAGAGAACGCAGAAGGTTTAGGCCGGCAGCGAACGAGTACGGATTGGCGCTTCAAAAGCTGGCAATCAGCTCGAATCGATGCGCGGCGGGTTCAACAATACGCACGCGGGCCGGACGGCGAGCGTACTAAACTGCTTCCTGCTTCCTATCGTCAGTCACAATGAGCGCCCGAACACGCGATCTGGAACTCAAACCCGCTCAGGGTGGATGGTCCGAAGATGACAAGGTATTCGCCGTCATCGAGAGGCCTTTCTGGTTGGATCGTGTAGACATTATCCGAGAGGATGTGAAACTTAAGCGGAATCTCTTCGCGCGCGGTAAATCCCGCGCGAAAGCTGAAGGCAGACCACCCCGAGGTGATCTGAACCACCCTTGAGTTGTGCTTCGTATCGGCTCGTACCAAGTGGACCCACCGGGCATCAGGCTCCGAAACGCCCAACCAGGCTGCTATATGGCCCACATAAAAGAGGGGCGTGCGACTGGCAGGAGATTGAATCGCGTTGCTGAATGGAAAAACGCTGACAATGTCGGACGACATCCAGGGGATAAAGCTTCGCCAGCGGTGAGTCAGCTTCTCGGATTCCGCATAGACGTGATTCAGACCGACCATGACCGAACAATTTTCGTAGAAAGCCACGATCATATCGCCCGGAGCTGGAGGGATCTGGCCCCAGACCGAACCTGAAACCTGATCTGATTGCATTTTGCAGCTTCTGTCCTGGGCAGGAAGCTGAGAAACAAGGCTCACCAGCCCGACGAATAACAGGATTCCTCTGCGTCTACGAACAGTCGAAACACAATTTGTCAGCATCTTCAATACCCGCCGTAGTCGACCCTTTGCAACATTGATAACTCATCGCGCGTTTGCTCGAAAAGCTTTTTTCACATCTAACAATACAGGAGGGTTGGCACATGAATCGTCGCACTTTTCTTCGCAATGGTGGAAGTTTCGCCCTTATTCCTACAGCCATGGCAGGTTTTGGTGAACTTCGATCGGGATCGGATTCCGGGCAGGGTGGCGCAACCTTCGATCCGCGCACTCACGGCGCCCGGGGCGACGGCCACTCAAATGACAACCGCGCCATTCAGCGCGCCATCGACGAATGCGCCCACGCGGGAGGCGGCACGGTGAATCTCTCGCCGGGAACCTATCTCACCGGCACGGTCGTCCTGAAGAGTAACATCAACTTCCATCTGGAGGCAGGGGCGACGCTGCTGGGAAGCACGCGCATCGAAGACTACGCCGAAACATCGGCTGCGAACGACAAGCGCTCGTATCACCTCATCCACGCCCGCGGAGCAGACAACCTCTCCATCACTGGCCAGGGCACGGTGAACGGCCAGGGACCGTCCTTCTGGGTTCCGACCAACCGCGTTCAACCTCCGCCGGACGAGCTGTGGAAGGACGTGGTCACCAAAGACTGGAAGCCGCTCACTCGGCCTTCGCCGATGATCGACCTCGCCGAATGCCGCAACCTGACCGTCCGCGACATCACCATCGCCAACTCGCCGGGATGGACCTTTCGCCTCACGGCGTGCGACACGGTGACCGTTCAGGGAATCAAGATCCGCAACCCGATCTATGGGATCAATGTGGATGGCATCGACGTGACCTGCTGCTCGAACGTGCAGATCTCCGACTGCGACATCGCCACGGCCGACGACGCGATCTGCCTGAAGAGCGAGAACGTCTACAGCGATGTGACCATGACGCGCAACATCACGGCGACCAACTGCAAAATCACCGGCTGCTGCAACGGCTTCAAGATCGGAACCGGCACGTCGGGCCAGTTCGAGAACATCGTGGCGTCGAATCTTGTTATCTACAACCCCGACGTCCCTTACAACCAGCGCATTATTTCGGGGATCTCCCTCGAAATGGTCGACGGCGGCTCGGTCGACGGGGTCAACATCTCCGGCATTCAGATGCAGCGCGCCCGCGCACCCATCTTCGTGCGCCTCGGCAACCGCAACGGCTCGCTGGGCACGCTGCGCAACGTTTCGATTCAGGGCGTGCAGGCCACCGGCGCCATCATCTGCAGTTCCGTCTCGGGGCTGCCCGGCGCTCCCGTGCAGGATGTGCGTCTCTCCGATATCCACATCGAGAGCGCCGAGGCCGGCAGAAAGGAATGGGCCAGCGCGGAGATTCCCGAGCAGCCGCACGCTTATCCCGAGTCAAAGATGTTCGGTCGCCTGCCCGCCTACGGCCTCTATTGCCGCCACGCCGAGGGAATCCAGGTGAATGGATTCGAGATCGCCGCCGCGCCCGGCGAAGGCCGCCCCGCGTTCTTCTTCGATGACGTGTCCGACAGCCAGATCGCGCTGCGCCTCGACGGCCCACATCCGTCGCACCCAGTGGAGTTGGTCCATTGTCATAATGTGCGCGTGCAGGAGTGATCGGCGATGTAGAGCTAAACCGCACAGTTTTTTTGACGGCATCGATGCGATCCTGACTCTCAGCGCGGTTGAAAGCCCGCTCAGGTGTGGATTGACTGTCTCGATCTGCCACGGCGTTCAAATCGCCCGTTGACAGCCGCGCCCGACTTACAGGGAGACCCCATGTCGTTCGGAATCTATGCTGGCGGGTTCGTAATCGTGATTGCGGGGATGGTCTATGCCGCACACCTGGTGCATATGCCCATGCATTGGATTGTTGCGGGCGCGCTTGTGCTCGCAGGGCTGGGGCTTCTATCGGCTGTCAAGGCCACGCGCCAGAAGGACCCCGCCAAGTAACCGTATTGCCAAGCAGCAAGGCTCAAATGCGGAATTCCGCGCCCTGGCTGCAAGCTGATAGTCATGCCCGAGCTGCCCGATATCTCCGCCTACATTACGGCGCTCGAAGCGCGCATCCTCGGCCAGACGCTGGAGCGAGTGCGGCTGGGCAGCGTGTTTCTTCTGCGCACCGTCGAACCGCCGCTGCACAGCGTGGAGGGCCGTGTAGTGCGCGACCTGCGGCGCATCGGCAAGCGGATCGCGATTGGCGTGGAAGGCGACTTATGGCTGGTGCTTCACCTGATGATTGCCGGCCGCCTGCACTGGAAGCCTGCGGGCGCGAAGCTCGCGGGGCGAAATGCGCTGGCGGCATTCGATTTTTCCTCGGGCTCGCTCACTCTCACCGAGGCCGGTTCCAAGCGCCGCGCCTCCCTGTACGTCTTTGCCGGTGAAGAAGCGCTGCGCTCGGCCGATCCCGGGGGCGTGGAGATTTTTGAGACGGATCTTGCCGGATTTCGCGCCGCGCTGACGTTGGAGAATCGCACCCTGAAGCGCGCCCTCACCGATCCGCGGCTGATCAGCGGCGTGGGCAATGCGTACTCTGATGAAATTCTGCACGCCGCGCAGCTTTCGCCCATCACGCTCACGCACAAGCTCAAGCCGGAGGAGTGGGAGCGACTGTTTGCGGCTACGCGGGCGACACTCACGCTGTGGATGGATCGATTGCGCGCCGAAGCGGAGAAGAGTTTTCCGGAAAAAGTGACGGCGTTTCGCCCCGAGTTTGCCGTGCACGGCAAGTTCGGCGAGCCCTGCCCGCGCTGCGGAGAGAAAGTTCAGCGCATCCGCTACGCCGACAACGAGACCAACTACTGCGCCCAATGCCAGACCGGCGGACGCGTGCTGGCTGACCGCAGTTTGTCGCGCCTGCTCGGCTCCGACTGGCCGCGAACGCTCGATGAGCTGGAGGCGTTGAAGCGGCGGTGACCGCCGGAAAGCTTGCCGCTTGCAAGATGCTTTGGTGGTTTCCCACCCATTTCGTCCGCCGCGGCGGACGCGAAATGGATGGGGCACGGCAGGTATTGCTCTCTGCTTCGCTGGAATCGCTTTTACGTTGAAGAATCTGCTTGACTGGCCCTTCCTTCCTGAGCGAGAGTCGATTTCGCATTCCCCTACAAATGAATCCGTCGTTAGGCGACAGCCATTGATCCTGGAGGAATTTCATGCACCATCTCAGCAACTTCAACTTCTGGGCCATTCTGGTGGCGGCGCTATTCCAGTGGTTTCTGGGCGCGCTGTGGTATTCTCCGCCGCTGTTTGCCAAGCCGTGGATGGCGATCGTCGGCCGCCAGAAGGGCGACAACAAATCCGGCCTGGCGACCGGCATGATCTCGTCGCTGATTTGCGATTTGATTCTGTCGTTCGTGCTGGCGCATGTGGTGATCTGGTCGGGCTCAATGAGCTTCGGCCATGGCGCCCTCGCCGGCTTCATCATGTGGGCCGGATTCATCGCCTGCCCGAGCCTGCCGCAGGGCATCTACGAGGGCAGGCCTTTCAAGCTTTTCTCCATCAACGGCGGCTATTGGCTGGTGGCGCTCCTGGTGTCGGGAGGGATTCTGGCCATCTGGCGCTGAGCTTCGAATTCGCCCCAGCGCGCGCTGATGCCTGGACGGCCAGTCCCCCATTACAATGGCTCCATGAGCAGTGCGAAGGCAAGTTCGAAGAAGGCGATTGCGACCTCCGGCGCGCCGGCGGCGATAGGGCCTTATTCGCAAGGCGTGCGAGCGGGAAAACTGGTCTTCACGGCCGGACAGATTGCGCTCGATCCGGTGCACAATATGGTGCTGGCGGGCGGGATCACTGAGCAGACCGGCCGCGTGATGGAAAATCTCAAAGCCATTCTCGAGGCTGCCGGGTCGGATTTGAGCAGGGTGGTCAAGGCGACTGTCTATCTCAAGGACATGAACGATTTTGCGGCCATGAACGCGGTGTACGCGACGTATCTTGCACCCGAGGGAATAACGCCGCCGGCGCGCACTACGGTCGAGGTTTCGCGCCTGCCCAAGGATGCGCTGGTGGAGATCGACCTGGTGGCGGAGGCGTGATCCGGCGCGGCTTGAATCCGGCGCAAGCGAAGGTTATCTAATAATGAGCATGAGCGAATCCCCCGAAAAGATTGTGCGCAGCGAAGCCGATTGGCGCAAGATGCTCACGCAGGAGCAGTATCGCGTGCTGCGCGAGAAGGGCACCGAGCGTGCCTTTACCGGAGCACTGACGGAAAACCATGAGACCGGCAACTACCATTGCGCCGGCTGCGGAGCGCTCTTGTTTTTGAGCGGCGCCAAGTTCGACTCCGGCTGCGGCTGGCCCAGCTTCGTGATTCCGGCCGACTCCAAAGCCGTTGAGGAGCACGAGGACCGCAGCTTCGGAATGCGGCGCATCGAGGTCACCTGCGCGCGCTGCGGCGGCCATCTAGGCCACGTGTTCCCCGACGGCCCGCGGCCCACCGGTTTGCGATACTGCATCAACTCGGCCTCGCTGACCTTCGAGCATGAGAAGGAAGACTGACACCCTGCGCGTTACTCTGGCTGCATGGGCTCTCTTCGATTCAACACCAGATTCATTCCTGGGTTCTTCTGTGTCTGTGTAGGCACGGCGTTCTCGGCCGCGCAAACGCCGCTTGTGCAGTCCGCGGCCCCGCAGCCCGCCGCTGTACAAGAGGATAGGCAGCTCGATCAGCAGTTACAGGCCATTGCGCAGGAGCATCATGGCCGCGTCGCCCTTTATGCACACAATTTGAAGACCGGCCAGACCGCATCGCTCGACGCGGACCAGCCGGTGAAGACCGCATCGGTCATCAAGCTCGGAATCCTGCTCGACGCGACGGAGCAGATTCGCGCCGGCACGGCGTCGCTCGACGAGAAGCTGGTGCTCACGAAAGAGAACCAGGTCCCCGGCTCCGGAGTGCTGGCCCAGCTTGACACTCCGCTGGCGCTCACGCTGCGCGACGCTCTCACGCTGATGGTGATTGTGAGCGACAACACCGCGACCAACACGGCCATCGACCGGCTGGGCCTTGCGCATATCAACGCCACGCTGCGCGCCGCAGGAATGAAGCAGACCGTACTCTACAAGAAGGTCTACATGCCCGCCCAGGGACCAATGCCGGCCGACCAGCCGAAGTTCGGCCTGGGCAAGACCACGCCGCGCGAGATGGCTTCCGTCATGGAGCGGCTGGCCGAATGCCGGCTTGATTTAGAAGGCGGTGCGCCGCTGTCCACTGACGGCCCGATCTGTGGCGCCATAATGCACATGCTGCACAACCAGCAGGACCGCGACAGCCTGCCCCGCTACATCGAGTCGCTCGATACCAGCGAGCACGGCTCGGCGATCGGCGACAAGATCGGCGCGCTGGACCAGGTGCGCAACGATGTTGCGCTGGTTGTGACGAAAAATGGCCCAATTGTGATCTCGGCGTTCACCTGGGACAATGCCGACCAGCGCTGGACGGGCGACAACGAAGCCGAGCAGACACTGGGCAAGCTGGGGAAGGCCATCGTCGAGCAATGGTCGCCTGGCGGACTCGATCCCGCGGCATTGTCGTGGGACAATCCGCTTGAGTCAACGAAGGCTGCGCCGCCGCATTGAGACGGAATCCCGCGAGCAGCTACTGACTTTGTGCACAAAGAACCCCGTCCGAAAGGGACGGGGTTCTTTGGTTCCGACCGCTGTACTCAGTCAAAAGCCCGCCTGAACGGCCAGTTCAGGCCTTGGCGACTTTGCCAGCTTTGATGCAGCTTGTGCACACGCGGATCCGCTTGGGTGTGCCATCGACGAGCGCCTTGACTGCCTGCAGGTTCACGCTCCAGCGCCGGCGGGTGACGTTGTGCGCGTGGGAGATGTTGTTGCCGAACTGCGGCCCCTTGCCGCAAATATCGCATGTCTTTGCCATGACTTGTTCCGAAGCTCCTGTTCGAACTCTTAGTATATCGGAGCCGCGGGTTCGCGCCAAACCGCAGGCCGCACGGCTCAAGCGAATCTGGTAGCATCCTTGCGGAGAACTTTCTCGATGGACGCCCTCAACAACGCGGGACTCGGCGCCCGGCGCAATGAAGATATCGCATTGGATCTATTGAAGTTTGTGGCTGGCACGGCGGATGTGGGGCGGGGCTCGGCTCCCGCTACCGGCTTCAGCGGGGCGGCTGCGGCCAAGCCGGAGGAGCGGGTGCATCAGTTGCTCGAGCTTTACGGCCGCTGCCTCAAAGCCGTCGAAGGCAAGGGACCGGGAGCGGGCCAATAAGCGCGCAAGCCCTTTTACGCGTTGCGGTTGCGGGCGTCGGCGCGTTTGGCCGCAACCACTTGCGCGTGTACCGGGAGCTTGAATCGGCGGGGTTGGGCGTGGCCCTTGCCGCAGCCGTCGAGCCGGACCCGCGCCGCGCTGCCGAGGCTGCGGCCAAGTACGCAATTCCTGTGTTTTCAAAGGTTGACGAGCTTCTCCGGCCAGATCTCGGCCTCCACGCGGCCAGTGTTGCCGTGCCTACGGTGCACCACCACGCCGTTGCCGCGCAGCTTCTCGAAGCCGGGCTCGACCTGCTGGTGGAAAAGCCTCTCGCCGCGAATCTCGCCGAGGCAGATGACCTGATCGCCATCGCAGAAAAGCATAACCGAATCCTGCAGCCCGGCCATCTCGAACGGTTCAATCCAGCTGTGCTGGCCATCGAGCCGAAACTGCGGCGACCCATGTTCTTTGAGGCGCACCGGCTCTCGATCTTCACGCCGCGTTCGCTCGACGTAGACGTGGTTCTGGACCTGATGATCCACGACCTCGACATCGTCCTCACCTTCGCCAATTCGCCGGTGCGTGAGGTGCGCGCCGTCGGCCTGCCGATTCTCTCCCCCAAAGTCGACATCGCCAACGTGCGCGTGGAGTTCGAATCGGGCTGCGTGGCCAACTTCACGGCTTCGCGAGTTTCCACGGAGCGGGTGCGCAAGCTGCGCTTTTTTGAGCCGCGGCGGTATGTTTCGATCGACTATGCGCGGCGCGACCTGCTGGTGATTCGAGTCGATCCGGGAGCAGTGGCTGGAGCGGGGCCCGCGCCGGGGCTTTCGTTCGCGAAGCCCGAAGTCACGCCGGGAGAGCCCCTGCGGCTGGAGATCGAGGCCTTTCTCGATGCGGTGCGCACGCGCAGGCCGCAGCGTGTGACGGCCCGCCAGGGGCGTGAGGCGCTGGCGTTGGCGTTGCAGATTCAGGCCCATATGGCCGCTCACGCCGACCGCGCGGGGCTCGGGGATTTCTTCGCGCCGGGCGGGTAGCTTTACCGGCGGGACGCCACCGCTCAACCCAATCGAACCGTCATTGCAGCCGTCACTGCCGCAACTGGTCAGGAACCATCAACCACGGTCCCAAGCCGGCATCGAGTCCCCAGATTTCCTGCCACACCAGCGCACGATCCCGCTCATTCGCGCTGCTGGCATACCACGCGCGGTAATGCGCTGCGGCCTTCTTCAGCAGTCCGGCGTCGTCCAAATCGAGCTCGTCGGAGTCGGGTCCACGGTCTTCTGCGGTGATCGAGTAGGCTTCGGCAAGCAGTAAGTGAACGCTCGGCGTCCATTCGTCGCTAGGAAAACGCGTCAGAAAGCGCTCGCCCTGCTGGATGAATTGCGCGCAATGCGAGTCGCTGATCGAAGACCATTGGCATCGTTGGTCGAGCGTCGCAATCCATGAAAGCTCGTTCACGACTCCGTCGGGCGCCAGTTTGCGGGCCTCCTCAATCAGGTTTCCGGCATAATATTCCGGGCCCGGCCGTGCGGACTTGTCCGTCTCGATGCCGAGCTCATGCAGGTTCTTCTTCAAATCGTCGTAGTACTTTTCCTGGATTGCGCCAACTTCGGGCGAAGAGGAATCGGCCAATTCATCGCAATCCGAGAGGCGGTCGGCCACAGCGTCGGCGAGGAGCAGCGCCGCGGCGTGTTGCCGCGGCGTGGCTTGAGCCGCGAGAGCAAGCCACTTGCGGAGCACCGGAACCAGTTGCGAGTCGCATTGAAAAGTAGGCTGCTCCCATCGGTCGCCGGCCTGGGGAGCGAGGAAAGCAAGCATTTCGAGCGTGGGAGCCTCGGGCAGACGGGCGAGCTGGGCCACGCGCAGCGGAAGCCAAGGCTGCCCCGCCTCTGGGTTTACGGTTTTGGATGAAGGCGGACCGTAATCTTCCGAGGGCTGGAACAACTCGAGAAGCACCGCAGGTTGGGAGCCGGGATCATCGGGAGCTCGAGCGCCTGGCCGGCGGGTGAACAGGTGCCAGTAGCTGAACCTGTGAAGAGAAAACACTTCAAAGGTGTAGAGCGGCTTCCAATAGTCGATGCTGCTTGCACTTGTGATGTACTTGCCCGGCTCGTCCGAACGCTCTCCTGGGATTTGCCGCGCGATCTCTTCGGCAAGGGCGTGAGGATCGGTTGCGCCTTGGAACTCAAAGAAAATCTTCACCAGCCGGCAGCCATGCTCGCGTAGGGCGCTGCCGGATTCGGTGGGCAGGGGCGGAAGCGGCTTGTCGTAGATCTGTTCGACCAGCGGCTGATAGAACAGCGCGGTACGGCGAACGCGGATTCCTCCGGCGAGATCGATTTCCGCCGTCGAGCGCAGGCACCAGTGGCCTTCGAGTGCTCGATCCCGCAGATTCTTCGCGATTGGCGAATCGGCTTCCTGGCCGATTGCCGGAGGCGCCTGGACACTGTCTTCCGGGTGGCGGCTTGTCCATTCCTTGAGAACCGGCCAGCTAAAGTTCCCGGTTTCGGCGATGTTCTGGGAGAGAAAGCTGTCGAGCGTTATCTCCGGCGTTTGCGCGCCGACGACAATGAGCTCAAAAGGCATCACCAGGATGGCAGTTGCCAGCACAGTTACGGCGCGGCTCGGCATCGGGGAGCGGTCTCCTCATTTGAATCGGTCTTTGAATCGGTCAGGCGGAATTGTAGCGCGATTCGAGGTCTTAGGATTGAAGCATGCTGCGAGTGAAGCTGCTGGAACGTGCGGCGCGCCTGCCTGAAGTGGCACATCCCGGCGAGGACCTGGGATACGACGTATTTGCGTTGGAGGCGGTGACGCTGGCCCCACGAGCCACGGTTCGTGTGCGCACGGGGATTGCCGTCGAGGCGCGGCATCCTGAGACTGGCGCGGCGCTGGGGCTGCTGGTGCGGGACCGGTCATCGATGGCGGCCCGGGGGATCGCGACGACCGGAGGGGTGATCGACGCCGGCTATCGCGGCGAGATTCTGGTGCTGATGACGAATCTGGGCGAAAACGCCGTGGAGCTGAAAGCCGGCGAAAAGATCGCGCAGATGATTCCAGTTCCGGTGCTGACGGGGCGCGTGGAGCAGGTAGAGACGCTGGAGGATTCGGCGCGCGCGGCGAAGGGGTTTGGCAGCACAGGGCGATAGCGCGCCACGAGGATCGGGATTTCGGGGGACTGAGGCCCAATTCAATTCCGCACTCGCAATTTACGTGTTGAGGCTCGTACCCTCCTTCTTGAGCCGGCTCTGGCTGGTCGAATCGATTCATCCTGCATCTTATGGTCTGTGGGTCTCAAGGAGAGACCTGTCCAATGGCCGCAATCGACCGCAATAGTTGCTATTTGGAAGCGGCGCAACTGGCGTACTTTGCGCCCGCTCAATTACTCTTTCAGTCCTAATGCGAGAGGAGTCGCGGAGAATCGCTCTCAAATGATGGAATTCCACATTTCGCGTGCCGCGCGTGAGCGCTACCAGTTCAAGGAGACGCTCTTCTCCTACACGGGGAACGTCGTCTTCGACAATATCGGCGCGTGCCGGGAATTTGCGTACCGCATGAACCAGGTGCGCGATGCGCAGCGGCATCCGGAGCGAACGGTTCATGCCGGCGCGCTCTACGCCATGGGACTGATCGACGAGGCCAGCCACATGGCGATTGCGCGCTATCGCCAGACGCTCGACCCGGCGGTGATGACGGCGGCGCTCGACTGGTTCGCGTCGCAGGTGGGCACAGCGGAGCTGGACAGGCTGTTGCTGACATTTGTGGAGCACTTCCCCGGCGCGGCGGTGATTCGCGGTGAGACTACGCCGCAACAATGGCTTGCCGGGAGCACCGAAGGCGTGGCGCACCGCGCGGTAGCGCTCGAAGAGCTGATGCTGTTGTGGGCGGCCAATCGCAATGAGGCGTTCAAGCCGTTCGATGAACTGTTTGAAGACAAGCCGCTGGCCGAGAAGACGGTCTACAAACAGGTGACGCAGCAGTTGCCGGAGTACTTCGCCACGCGGCCGCTGGTGCCGATGGGCGACAAAGGCCCGGTCTCGCTGATCGAGTTTTTACGCGCGCCGGCGCTAGGCTCTCCCAAATCGCTCGCCGAACAGCTCTCATTGATTCGCAAGCTTTGGAAGCCGCTGCTGGGCGATGCGCTCGACCGGCTGTTGCTGATCGCCGGCGAAATTCTGCGCGAGGAAGAGCTGGCGATCTGGATGCAGTTCAATCCCGACGCGCTGCGCACGCGCGAGGCAGCGGAAGCCGCAGCTGAGCGCCGCCGGCGCATGGGCCTGCAGCAGTGGCCTACCCTGGTAAGCCAGTCGCAGGTGCCGGTCTTCGGCGACCCGGCGCATGAATATGAGCGCTTCAGCGCGGACACGGCGTGGATGCCGGGCGCGGTGCTCATCGCCAAGAGCACTTATGTGTGGCTGGCGCAGTTGAGCCGGCAATACGGGCGCCACATCTCGAAACTCGACGAAATTCCCGACGAGGAACTGGCCACGCTCGCCGCACGCGGGCTCAATTCGCTGTGGCTCATCGGCATCTGGGAGCGCAGCCGCGCGTCGAAGACTATCAAGCTGCTGTGCGGCAACTCGGACGCCGTGGCTTCGGCCTATTCGCTCTTCGACTACCGCATCTCCGAAGACCTGGGCGGCGAGGGCGCCTACATCAACCTGCGCGATCGCGCCTACCGGCAAGGCATTCGCCTGGCCAGCGACATGGTGCCCAATCACATGGGCATCGATTCGCCCTGGGTCATCGAGCACCCGGAGTGGTTCATCTCGCGCTACGATTCGCCCTATCCCGCCTATCGCTTCGAAGGCCCCAATCTCTCGCACGATTCGCGCGTGGAGCTCAAGATCGAAGACCACTACTATGAGCAGACTGACGCGGCAGTGGTATTTCGCCGCCGCGATCTGGCGACCGGCGACACGCGCTACATCTACCACGGCAACGACGGCACCAGCTTTCCGTGGAACGACACGGCGCAGCTCGACTATCTGAATCCGGCGGTGCGCGAGCAGGTGATCCAGACCATTCTCTATGTGGCGCGGCTGTTTCCCGTGATCCGCTTCGATGCGGCGATGACGCTGGCCAAACGGCATTTTCATCGCCTGTGGTTTCCCGGCCCCGGCACCAGCGGGGCGATTCCGTCGCGCGCCGAGTACTCGATGAGCGACGAAGAGTTCAATCGCATCATGCCCAACGAGTTCTGGCGCGAAGTCGTTGATCGCGTGGCGGCCGAGGTTCCCGGCACGCTGCTGCTGGCCGAGGCCTTCTGGCTTATGGAAGGCTACTTCGTGCGCACGCTGGGCATGCATCGTGTGTACAACAGCGCCTTCATGAACATGTTGCGGGACGAAAAGAACGCCGAGTACCGCTCGGTGATCAAGGAGACGATCAAGTTCGATCCCGACATCATGAAGCGCTACGTCAACTTCATGAGCAATCCCGACGAGCGCACGGCGATCGATCAGTTCGGCACCGGCGACAAGGGCTTCGGCGTGGCGGCGATGATGTCCACGTTGCCCGGCCTGCCCATGTTCGGCCACGGGCAGATCGAAGGGTTCACCGAAAAATACGGCATGGAGTACCAGCGGCCGCGCTACGAGGAGACGCCCAACCACTGGCTGGTGGAGCGGCACGATCGCGAGATCGCTCCGCTGCTCAAGCGGCGCTGGCTGTTTGCGGAGAGCGGCAATTTTCTTCTCTACGACTTTTTTCAGGCCAACGGCTCGGTGGACGAGAACGTGTTCGCGTACTCCAATCGCAGCGGCGACCAGCGCGCGCTGGTGATCTACAACAACCGCTACGGCACCGCGCAGGGAACGATTGATTATTCAACCGGATTTATGGACAAAGGCAGCGGCCAACTGCGCCAGCAGCGGCTGGGCGAAGGGCTGGACTATGGCGGCGGCGCGGGGCGCGTGCTGGCGTTTCGCGATTCGCTCACCGGTCTCGAATACCTGCGGCGCGCGGACGATCTCGTCAATCGCGGCCTTACGCTGGAGCTGCACGCTTACCAGTGCCATGTGTTTCTCGATTGGCATGTGCGCGAGTCCACGGCCGAATATCCCTGGGACCGGCTGAGCGACGAGCTGGCCGGGCGCGGCGTGCCCAACCTCGACGACGCGCTGGTGATGATGGAGCTGCGGCCGGTGCACGATGCGCTGCGCGAGCAGCTCGATCACCGCGTGGTGCGGCTGTTCGCGGTTCTGGCCGAGCATCCGCGCGGCGCGGGACCGGGAGCCGATCAATCGGCGAAGCAGCAGCGCGCGGAGTTTCTCGATCTTGCGTGGGCGCGCACGGCCACGCTGATTGGCGCAGCGCAGCGTGCGTGGCTGTCGGGGATTGGAGACGGTCATCGCGTCGCCGATCGGGCGCGGTTGCGAAATGCGGAACAGATGGCGCAGATTTCGGAAGATCGGCTGCGTGCGGCCATGCGCATTCCCGCGCTCGAGGGTCTGTCGCCGGCTCCGTGGAGC
>JBAUBR010000488.1:0-2069 GCA_049676965.1 Occallatibacter sp. | reverse complement strand
GCCGCGCCCTGCGGCTGTTTCGCAGAATTCTCTGGCGCTTGCGCCGGTCTTAGACCAAGCCGGGGCCATGACCAAATCGGCGTCCCGCATCCCACAAAAGTTCGCCCCACTGCATCGAATCTTTCGTCTGGGAAAGCCAAAAGCCTGATAAAGTGGCGGACAAGGTCACCCCCATGGCTTCAATCACTTACCTTACTTGCAGCGGTTCGGCCGCCTGGGTCAAGGCCAGGCTTTGCGCAGCCGCTCTCTCTGCCGCGCTCACGCTCGGCTTCGCTTCAGTTACTTCGGCTCAACAAACTCCTCCAGCGCCGGACGCAGCGCAACAGCCGGCTCAAGACGGCAGCCAGCAACCCGCCGCGCCTTCGGCCCAATCCGCTCCGTCAGCCGATTCGCAATCAGCTCCTCAGGCCGCTCCTCAACCTGCGACCGCGCCCGCCCAGGCCCAGCCGACCGCAGCCCCGTCCGCCGAGCCGCAGCAAACGGCTACACCCTCAAACGCCGCATCCGCGCCCCAGAAACAGTCGCCCACCGAAGACTCCCGCGCCGGCGCCATCACCGAGGAAGAGCTTCGCCAAATGCTGGTGGGCAAGTCGCTCTACCTGCGCGGCGGCTATCTCGACAACTCGCTTGAATTCGACGAGCACGGCCTGTTGATCAGCCACTCGGCCAAAGGCTCCTATACGCTCAGCGGCATCGAGATCGAAAAGGTGCGCCTGAGCAAGCACAAGGTGGAACTCGACGGCGCGCGCTACGGCCTGCACTTCCTCGGCGCACTGCCCTACGAAGACCCCACCAAGGCCGTCGACCGCGTGAAGATCACGCCCAAAAAGAAGTTCGTGAAGATCACCATCGACCGCGAGCTGGTGGTCACTCCCAAGAAGAAAAAGCAGAAGGACAGCGGCAGCAAGGCTAAAATCGGCCCCGGTGGCCTGGTGATGCCCGCCGATCCGTCGGATGCCGAGCAAGCCCAGCCAGCCACCGAGCCTGCAGCCCAGCCGGAAGCCGAACCTGCCTCCCAAGCCCAAAACAACGCCGCGCAACCGACCGACGAGGACCAGGCCAAGGCCGAAATGGCTGCCGCTCCACCGGAAGAGCGCCCCGCCGCACCCGGATCGGTGACCACGACCACCTCACCCGCCCACGCTACAAAGATCCTCAAAGACGCGCTTGACCAGATTTTTGCCGACGGCCTCGACGACCGCATGATGGCCGCCATGCCCGACTTCTGGAAGCTCTACTACCAGGCCGCCGCGGCCAAAACCGATTTCAAGCCTACGGACCCGGCGGTGCTACGCCAGGTCGAGGTCGACCAGAAGGCCAAGCTGCTCAGTACCTTCCAGCCCGAGTCGAACGACTACGCCCAGGACGCTGGCGTGGCCGGCATGTGTCTCTACCACGCCGTCATCGGCGCCGACGGCAGGCCCGGGCAGATCGCCGTGGCCCGGCCCATCGGCTTCGGCCTGGACGAGAGTGCCGTGGCCGCCATCAGCAAGGCCAGCTTCCAGCCGGCCATCAAGGACGGCCATCCCGTCCCGGTGGTGCTCGACCTCGTGGTGCAGTTCCACATCTATTCCAAGCGCACCAACGTGGCCGGCAATCCGGCCAGTTCCGACAAAGGCCCCATCCTGCCCGGACCCTACAGCCTCAATCATCAGCAACAAACCGCCCCAAGCCAATAAGCGCGCCGGTTAAGTCGCCAGCGGCTGCCACAACTCCACGCGATTCCCCTCCGGGTCCCAGATCCATGCGAATCGCCCGTAGGGGTAGTCCTCGCGCTTGGGGTCGATGCGCACGCCCGCCGCCGTCAACTGCGCCAGAAGCGCGTCCAGATCGTCGACTCTCAGGTTGATCATCGACCGCTGCGGCCCGTCGCCAAAATACTTCGTGTCGTCGGGAAAATGCGCGAACACCGTCATTCCCATCGACTCCGGCCCATCGAAGACCATCGAAGTGGGGTCTTCGCCGCGCATAATGCCGAAGTGATCGGCATACCAAGCCGTCAGCGCCATGGGGTCGCGCGCCTTCAGGAACACTCCGCCCATCCCCACGGCTTTGGCCATCTCTTACTC
>JBAUBR010000487.1:0-22457 GCA_049676965.1 Occallatibacter sp. | reverse complement strand
CCCGCTGCTCCGGCGACAAGTAACTGAACATATCCGCTTGCTGATGATCGATTCCGCGCATGGTTCCTTCTTAACCCATCACGCTGTGGATTTGAAGTTACTTTTTCAGCACCCTGCTAGTGCCCTGAGTCTGTAGTTCGCAACACAAAATGCTGTCATCCTGAGCGCGGTTTGGCTCGTTTTTTTTGAGCCAAGCGGAGTCGAAAGCCTGCCCTGAGCGTAGTCGAAGGGGACCTGCGTTTCCAAAGGCGGAATATGCAACGAACTTCCGACTCACCACACTAGGGAAATCCGGTTCACTCGTTCCGCTTTACCGAATCGATCGAACCTCAATACCGATATTCAGTTTTTTCCAGGCGCGATCCGCCGTGTAAACCGGAGCACGCAGATGGCTCGCCAGGGCAAGACATGCGCGATCTCCCAATGACAGTCCCAGTGACCGAGTCTTGTTCACCAGACTCCCGGCGAGCCGCGCCTGCCGATCGTCATAAGCGGCAATTTCCAGCACCGGGCCGCAAGCGTCTCGCCAGGCATCGTCGGCCGCTATGCCCTTATTCACCAGAATCGTCTGAACCTCGGCCATATTCACCGCGCTGACGCAAGCCTCGCCGAGCAGTTCCGGCGTCAACTTCTCAGCGCCCGCCTCCTGGTTGAGAATCGCCATGATCGCCGAGGCATCCAGGACAAACTTACTCACGTTTTGCCGCCTCGCGCCGCATTCCGATTAATTCGTCCACAAGAGAGTCGCCCGGCCCGACATGCTTCCTGACGTGCTCCTGCGCCCGCTCGATCCGCCGCTTCAAAGTTGTAATGCGTAATTCCTCATCTTCGATCCTCATCAGCAGTTCGTCGCCGGCCTCGATGCCAAGAGCGGTTCGCAAAGAAGCGGGAATTACCACTCTCCCGTTCTCATTCAATTTCATGCGCGCTTCTACCATGACATTTTCACTCCGAACTGTATTAATTTTAACATTGTGTCACGGAATCTTGAAAATGTCAGAATTTCAATGTCCCGGTATAAGCCCCCAAAGCATCACCCCTGTCAGCCCGATCACAATCACGCTCGTCCCCCACGCAATTACATTCCATAACCGCGAATTCTTGTGCTCGCCCATCAGGTCATCGCGGTTAATCAGCAGCAGCATGAGAATGATCACCACCGGCAGCAGCACGCCGTTGAGTACCTGCGACAGAATCGCGAAGTTGATCAACTGCGCGTCCGGCAGGATGAGCACGGTGACCGCCCCGCCCGCGATCAGCAGCGTGTACAGCCAATAAAAGAACGGCGCCTCTTTGAACGTCTTGTCCACGCCCGACTCGACGCCCAACCCTTCGCACACGGTGTAAGCCGTGGAGAGCGGCAGAATCGACGCCGCAAATACCGACGCATTGAACAGCCCGAAGGCGAAAAGAATAAAGGCATAGTCACCGGCCAGCGGCCGCATCGCTTCCGCCGCGTCCGACGCCACCTGGATCGCGCCCATTCCATGCACATAGAGCGTGGCCGCGCAGGCCACCACGATGAACCAAGCCACCAGGTCGGTAAAGAAACTGCCCACGATCACATCCAGGCGCGACGCCCCATAATCCTTCACCGGCACGCCCTTTTCCACAATCGACGATTGCAGATAAAACTGCATCCATGGCGCAATAGTGGTGCCCACCACGCCAATGGCCATGTAGATATAGGCCTTGTCGCGCCACACCGACTTCGCCGGCAACTGCACCGTGGCCAGCAGCGCCTCATGCCAGCTCGGCTGCGACAGCACGCCTGCAAAGATGTACGCGATATAAACCGCCGACGCGACCAGAAAAATCTTCTCCGTGCTCTGGTAGTTGCCGCGCACCACCAAAAGCCACACCAGCGCCGCGCAGATGGGCACCGAGATGAACTTTGAAACATAGAAGAGGTGCAGCGACCCGGCAATCCCGATGAACTCGGTAACCACGTTGGTGTAGTTCACCACCACCAGCAGCACCATCAGCACAAACGTGAGCCGCAGCCCGAACTCCTCGCGGATCAGGTCGCTGAGCCCCTTGCCGGTGACCACCCCCATCCGCGCGCACATCTCCTGCACCACGATCAGCGAGATCGTGATGGGGATCATCGTCCACAGCAGCGAGTAGCCGTATTGCGCGCCGGCCTGCGAGTAGGTGAGGATGCCGCCCGAGTCGTTATCCACGTTGGCGGTAATGAATCCCGGTCCGAGAACGGCCAGAAACAGCAGTATCCGGGTTCGCCAACGCTTCCACATGCCGCCGCGGTCCTAAGGTGGGATCATCAAATTCGCCTCCCTGACCATAACAGGCCACACCCGCATGAATGAACCGCCGGCTTAATGCTGCCTGACTCATTGAAGGTGTCATCCCGAGTTCCCATGGACGCAAGCTTCCACGGAAGGATTTGAAAATGGTCACCGCGCGGACAGGCTCCCGCTCACTGCACAGACATTCTTCGGGCCACTGCGTGGACAGGCTCCCGGAGGGAGCACGGAGAATAGCCCAGGGTGAAGTCCGCCGCGGCGGACGGAACCCTGGGAAGCGACAAATGAACGGCAAGCCCCGGAGGGGCGTCCGAACCCCACCGCGTTTTCTTGCGGAGCGGAGGTCGCCGCGGCGACCGGAGTCGAAAGCCTACCCCTGGGCGATGATGCTATCTGAAAATTAGAACTTGAGATTATCGTGATACTTATGTACATTGGTACATAGATACAAGGAACGCCATGGAAAAACAAGACCGACAGCCCGTCGAAGTCGAACGCGTGCAGACCGGCGTCCGCCTCGAAAAGCGCATGTTGAAAGTCCTCAAAGCCATCGCGGAGCAAAAAGACATGACCCTCGGCGACCTGCTCGAAGGCATCGTCCTTCACGCCTTCGAAGGCAAAGCGCCGTTCTCGGATCGCACGCTTAAAGAGATCGAGCAATTCAAATCGCTCTACGGAATGACCCTGAAGGCCACTGACAGCCACAACCTGAAGGAGCGCAAAAGATGAAAACCATCCTCGCACTTTTCTTCTTCGCTTCCGCTATTACTCCCGCTTATTCACAAGCAGTTCCGCCCGCGCAGGAGCCCTGCATGCACATTAGCACCAGCTTCGATTTCGTCGTTCACGCCCCCTACGCCGTCGCCGCGCCACTCTTCGGGCCCGAAGGCGAACGCGCATGGGCGGGCAAGCACTGGGACCCGAGCTTCATCCATCCCCTGCCGGCAAAGGACGTGGAGGGCGCGGTGTTCACCGTCCGCCACGGGCCCGTCAACGCGGTGTGGGTCAACACCCTCTTCGACATCGAAGGCCGCCACTTTCAATATGTCTACTTCCTGCCTGAACTGATGGTCACCGTGATCGACGTGCGCTTCAAACCTGTCGATGCGAATACGACCGCCGTCAACGTGACTTACACCCGCACCGCAATCACGCCCCAGGGCAACGAACACGTCCAGGCGATGAGCGAGGGCGACAAAGCCGCCGGCAAGGATTGGCAGCAGGCCATCGGGGACTATCTGGCTCGCGGCAAATCCGCTTCAAAGCCTTGATGGCGCAAAGCACCAGCCAGAACAAAGAACATGAACCTCGCCGCTTTCCTTTCCCAAGCCGATGCAGAACGCGCGGCGCGCTCCGTTCGCAAGCTGCGCCGTCACGAAATCTCCTCCATGGTGCTGACCGGCGGGCTTGCCGTCGAGTTGCATCTGCTCCAACGCGGATTGCCATCCATCCTCCGCCCGCTCAACGACATCGATTTTCTCGTAGACTCCTTCGACGAAATTCCCAAGGCGCTCTCCGCCGATCTCATCTTTCACCACGTGCATCCGCACGACCCGCCCGGCAAAACCCTGTTGCAATCGGTCGATCCGGAAACCGCCGTCCGCATCGATCTTTTCCGCGCCTACGGCGACGAAACTGCTCGCGCGCAAACTTTAGAACTCGCCGGAATCGTTCAGCGCATGATCTCACTTGAAGACCTCGTCGCACGAACCGCGCGCCTGTGCCTCGATCTCGCGAGCGACAGGCCGTTACCCACAAAACACGCACGCGACTTTTTGCGATTGCTTCCGATTGCCGATACCGCGAGCATTGAGCGCGCCTGGCCCGAGCATCGCAAAGCGGGCCATCCCCGTTCATTCGCTGAAACCGCCAATCTCCTGGAACGTCTGATTCCCGAACGGCCTCACCTGCTTGTCGTCCCCGGCTATTCTCGTGACCCCGCCCAGATCTGTCCCCGCTGCCAATCCACGCCTCACTTCCCGCTGGCTGGCGGCGAACGCGTTCTCTCGCTTCTCGGCTACTGCTGATTGGCCACGCTTGACAGCACGCGGCGCGCAAAGCTACAACACGCTTTCGCGACTTCACAGCCGGGAGAACTCACCCTATGCATCCGTCCGACCTCAACAAGGGATTGCCACTGAGACGAAAACTGCTCGGAGGCATGGTTTCTTCAGTGGCCCTTCTGGGGCTCAACGCGGCCAACGCAACCGCATCTCCAGCCGTCGGCCGCATCGCGCTCGCCGAACCGCCGGACTCCGACGCGCCCGAGGAACTCTTCGCCCTCGCCCGCCTGCGCAACTACAAGACTCGCCGCTCATCGAGCTGGGACCGCAGCGGCGGAAATCACGACTCGGTCCCCGTCGAAGCCGGCCAGTCCGCAACGCTGCTCGATGTCTCCGGCGCCGGAGTAGTCACGCACCTCTGGTTCACCATCAACTCCGACGACCGCCATCACCTGAAGAATCTCGTCCTGCGCGCCTGGTGGGACGGCGAAAGTTCTCCTTCGGTCGAAGTCCCCATCGGCGACTTTTTCGGTCTCGGACTCGGCGAATATTACACCTATCAATCGGCGCTGCTCGCCGTCGCGCCCATCAAGGCTCTCAACGCCTATTTCCAGATGCCCTTTTCAAGCTCGGCGCGCCTCACGCTGACCAACCAGGGCAAAGTCCGCACCGACGACCTCTACTTCCACGTCGACTACGTCACGCTGCCGAGTCTTCCCGAAGGCCTCGGCCGCTTTCACGCGCAATATCGCCAGGCCGCGCCCGACAAAGGCTGGACCGACGACTGGACCAACGAGTACGACGCCAAAATCAACGACCGCAAAAATCTCAACGGTGAAGGCAACTACGTCTTTCTCGAGGCCGCCGGCAAGGGCCACTTCGTCGGCGTCACGCAAGCCGTCCTGCAAAACCAGGACCAATGGTTCGGTGAAGGCGACGACATGATCTTCATCGACGGCGACACCGCGCCTACCATCAACGGCACCGGAACCGAGGACTACTACAACGGCGCATGGGACTTCGGCCTGCAGCCCTTCGCCTACATGCACCAGGGCGCGCCCTACATGGTCGATCCGGAGCGCATCGGCGGGCGCTACTGCCTCTACCGCTGGCACATCGAGAGCCCCATCACCTTCGAGAAGTCGATCCGCGTCACCATCGAGCACGGCCACGCCAACCACCGCGCCGACGACTTCTATTCAACCGCTTACTGGTATCAAACCGAGCCGCACGCAACCTTCCCGACCCTGCCTGCGCCGGAAGCCCGCATTCCCCGCGTCTTCCGCGTAGGTGGAGCGGGAGCCGCTCCGCCGGCCGGCAATTATTGATCGCTGTAAAAGAAATGGCCAAAGACATGGCTCGAACACGAGCTTTGTATCAGAGCACGGCTTCAGCCGTGCCGAAAGGCGCGGGATGAAAATGAGGGCTTCAGCCCCTGAGGGAAAGCTCCGCGATTCATAGGGCCTTTCGGCGACAGCAATTTGACGCGGACATTACTTCTGCAGCGATCAATTTGCCCAACCGCCTGCAACCGGCCCATGCCGCGCGATCGAAATAATTCTGCAAAATACTGAAGTATCCACTTGACTATTCTCGCGCCCGGTGAGATAGTGAAGTCGTTGCTTCACTATATGCTTCGCACAAGGAGACAATCATGACTGCTACTGAATCGCCCACCATCCACAACACGTTCGTCCTCGAGCGCAACTTTCCTCAGCGTCCGTCGCGCGTCTTCTCGGCCTTTGCCCAGCCTGCCCTGAAGCGGCGCTGGTATGTCGACATCGAACAGGACATCCGCGATTTCCATATGGATTTTCGTGTGGGCGGAGTCGAACGGTTCCGTTATGGATTTAAAGAGGGCCACCCGATTGCAGGATCGGAGATTGCCAACGAAAGCATTTATCAGGACATCGTGGACGAAAAGCGGATTGTGATGACCTCGCGGATGTCTCTGAACGGAAAGCCCATTGTGGTGATGCTGGCGACATTCGAGTTCGTGCCGGCGGAGAAAGGGACGGATTTGATCCTCACCCATCAGGGAACCTACATCGATTGGCCGGACGGCGTGAAGATGATCGAGATGGGCTGGAGCCAGCTGATCGATCGGCTGCAAAACGAACTGGCGCAGTAAGGCGGCGCGGCGGAGGGGCTCCATGCGGGATCGTCCCATCGATATCGATCGGCTGTTTCACGCGCTCGGTGACCCCACACGCCGCGCCATCGTCGACCGGCTCGTTGAAGGACCCTCATCCGTCTCGCGCCTGGCCGAGCCGCTCGGCGTTACGCTCACCGCCGTCATGCAGCACCTGCAGATACTCGAGGAAGCGCACCTGGTACACACGGAAAAACTCGGCCGCGTGCGCACCTGCCGGCTTGAGAACGCGGGGTTTCGCGCGCTCGAGCAGTGGATTCGCGACCACCGCACCGCCTGGGAGCGCAAGCTCGACCGGCTCGGAAAGTTCCTCGCCGAAGAAGACGCGCTCCCGTAGGAGGCGAATGCAACCCGCTCGCTGTCGCACGCACTCCCGGGCAATCGGAAAAGCGACGAGAGCGCAGGCGAGGTTACAGCAGTTCGGGAAATTGCGATGGACAAACCGCTACAAAATCTCTTCATTCGAGGTTCCAAACGCGCTTTTGACGTCGGGATCAAGAAGGTAGGCAAGGACCACGACGTTGAGCAGAACTGCAAAAGCGAATTCCGGCGTCGCAACGATCGATAACAGAGTCCCTCGGTCCGTAGCCCACAGAATCAAAACGGCGGCACCGGCTTCACAGACCCACCACGTAAGCCAAAGGACGATGAATATCCACGCCCATTTCCTGAGCAGCCATACTCCAGCAGCCTTTACCACTTCCAAAGCCACGAATACGGGAGAGAGCGCGATACCGACACGCTCCAAATCGAAATCTTTCAATTCCCTATAAAAATATGAGATGAAGTCAATGGCTCTCGCCCGAAGCTCCGGCCTCGCCAAGCCAAGGACCGCGGCGCATGCAATGGCAATCGCCTTCAACAAAAAATACGTCGCAAGGAGCTTCACGCCCAACGGCCTGCGACGGGCCGGCTCGAGCTTCGGCACAGGCTCGGTGGCAGCCGGCCCACCGTAAGGCGGAGCGACAGTACCGGGCATGCGCGGCAAACGTCTGTCTGGCATTGCACTTGCTCCTGAGGCTGCAGCAGCGAGTTAGATCTTCTCGCGCAGGAAGGCGATCACCTGATCGGCCTTCACCACGCCCACCATCCGCCCCAGCGTATCCACCACCGGCAGCGCGTTCAGGTTGTATTTATCGAAGGTCTCCGCCAGTTCGTTCTGGCGCATGTCGGCGGGGCACGAGAGCACGCGCGGTTCGCTCAACACCGCCAATCGCGTCTCCGGCAGCGCCAGTACCAGCCGCGACAACGGGACCACCCCGCGCAGTACGCGTTTCTCATCCAGCAAATAAATCTCCGTCACGTTTTCCGGATCGCCGTCGAACCCGCGCATCGCCTGCACCGCCTGCCCCACAGTGGATTCCGTTCCCACCGCGACGAACTCCGTCGTCATGCAGCCGGCGGCAGAATCTTCGTCGAACTCGAGCAGCTCTTCGACTTCGTGCCGCTCCTCCGGTTCCATCTCTTCGAGAATCGCGTCCGACTGCTCCTCGGACAGCTCCGCCAGCAGGTCGGCAGCCGCGCCCGGGTCCATCTCCTCCACGATGTCTGCGATCTTTTCCTCGTCCAGCTTTTCCAGCAGCGACTTCTGCAGCTTGGGGTCGACCTCTTCCAGAGTCTCCGCGGCCACTTCTTCATCGAGCGAAGTAAACACGGCCTCGCGCTCCGCCGGCGCAAGGTCCTCGAGAATCTCCGCCAAATCCGACGGATGCATCTCCGCCAGCCGCTCGTGCTCGATGCGCAGCTTCACCCGCCGCGCCGGGTCGACTTCGATCACATCCACAAAACGCCAGGGAATGCCATGCGCGCCCAGCTTGCGCGAAATCGACTCCAGCGACGCGCGCGGCAGCAGCCCCTTGAATACGCGGCGGAACGCCCCGCGCAGCCCCACTTCAACCTCGGCCACGCGCAGCAGGTGCGCCGACCCATGCCCCAGCCACTCCAGGTCCACGTCGTTCACGCGGACCACCTTGCGCCCATTGATGTCGATGATCTGCCGGTCGACCAGGTCCCGCTGCAGGTAGAGATAATTGCCCTCGTCCCCCAGCGGCGCCAGGGCACCGGCAGACCGCAGCTCCAGCGTTCCCGCAGGCGTTTCCATCACTTGTTCCGACGGCACGATGCTCAACCCCGAGCGCGATTTGAGCACCAGCCCGGCCACCTTGCCGGCGTCCGGTCCGGTAGCCACGGCAATGTCCTTGAGCCGCCCGCGCAAATGCCCCTGCGCGTCGGTCACCGGCGTGCCCAGCAACGCGGTGAGGCTCACCCGGGCTGATGTACGAGGTTGCATGAGGTGAGTGTAATCCTCGCCATTGAATTTCCGGCCCGCGGTGGTTTCACCCCATCGTTGTTCAAGAGAGCCACTCCCGCCTTGACACAATCCCTTCCAGCCCATGAAACTTCCTGCAAGGTTCCTTGGGCGCGGCGGGGCCGTCGAAGTCCCTTTCGCGCCGGAAGAGGCGGTTTGAAAACCGGTGAGCGGCTCCAAGGAAGGAAAGCTGAGTTTTTCGCTGAGTTCCACCATGGAAAGCGTCGGCGAAGTGGAGGCAGCCGCGGAAAAGCTGGCCACCGAAGCCGGCCTCGACGAGGACCAGACCTTCCACGTCACCATGGCGGTTCGCGAGGCCGCCATCAACGCCGTGCTGCACGGCAACGAATATGACCCCGCCAAGTGCATCACCGCCAGCTTCGAGAACACCGGCAAATCGCTCGTCTTCACCATCGCCGACCAGGGCAAGGGCCTCGATCCGGAGACGCTTCCCGACCCGCGCGCCCCCGAAAACATCCTCCGCGGCACCGGCCGCGGCATCTTCCTCATTCGCTCCTTGATGGATGAGGTACACTTTCGCCAACTGCGGCCCGGGACCGAGTTGACCCTGGTCAAGCATCTGACGCCGGATCACCAAAAACCCTGAAGACTCTGCGGGCTGCAAATCCGCGGCCCAACTGTGAGCCTTCCGTCACCCCACCCCCTGCGGAAGTGCTATAACCGATGTACAAACTTTAAGGAGGAATTTCCGTGGCTCTGACAATTTCATCCCGTGAAGTGGACGGCGTCACCATTCTCGACCTCAGCGGACGAATCACCCTGGGTGAAGGCAGCGTGCAGTTGCGCGACTCCGTTCGCGGCCTCATCAGCAAGGGCCAGAAAAGCATCCTGCTGAATCTCGGTGACGTGAACTACATCGATAGCTCGGGGCTGGGCGAGTTGGTCAGCGCCTTTACCACGGCAAAGAATCAGGGCGCCAACGTCAAGCTGCTGAGCCTGACCAAGAAGGTCAAAGACGTCCTGCAACTCACCAAGCTCTACACCGTCTTCGACATTTACGACGACGAGGCCAGCGCCATTGCTTCTTTCAAATAATCCGCGGCCGTCCTTGAGCTTCCAACGAAAAGGCCGCCCCACCCTTCGGGACGGCCTTTTTCGCGATTCCGCCAGTTGCCAGGCTTTCGCGAACCCTCCAAGTTGCCGATTCTCGCGAATCGCTAACTTGCTAACCCGCGATTCCGCGCAGCGGGGCTAACTTGCAGCATTCGTCTTGAAACGGACGGCCGGACCGCGCCCAACACACTTCAACCAAGCTAGAACTTCACATTCGGCACCTGCCGCGCCGCCGGACTGGCGGTAAAGTACGCGTCGTTCTCCTTGAATCCCGCCATGCCCGCCCAGATGCTATTGGGGAACTGCAGTAGGAACGTGTCGTAATCCTGGATCGCGTCGTTATAGCGTTTGCGCGCCACGCCGATGCGGTTCTCCGTCCCCGCCAGTTCGTCCTGCAGCCGCATGAACTGGTCGCTCGACCGCAGTTGCGGATAATTCTCCGTCAGCAGCAGCAGCCGCCCGATGGCCCCATCGAGCTGGTTGTTGGCGGCGATCTTCGCCTGCGGCCCCTGCGCATTCAACATGCCCGCGCGCGCATTGGCAATATCGCCATACACCGTGCTCTCCTCCTTGGTGAATCCCTTCACCGTCTCCACCAGGTTGGGAATCAGGTCGGCGCGCCGCTCCAGTTGCACATCCACCTCCGACCACCGGCTCTTCACGATCTGGTCCTTGGCAACCAGTTGATTCCGCGTGGAAACATAGCTGCCGAACACAAACAGCGCCACCACCACCAGGACCGCAATCACAA
Source organism: Occallatibacter sp. (assembly GCA_049676965.1). Taxonomy (GTDB): domain Bacteria; phylum Acidobacteriota; class Terriglobia; order Terriglobales; family Acidobacteriaceae; genus Telmatobacter. The sequence continues at coordinate 11,905 of JBAUBR010000487.1, read as the reverse complement.
TCCAAACCGCACGATTCATACTTTCCTTCTCTCCTCCAGCCTCCCGTTAGGGAGCCCCTTGTCCTTCACACAGCTCACCCACAAAGAGGGTGCCCCATCCCGAAAGAGGGTGCCCCATCCTTTCGCCCGCAGTTGGCGAAAGGGTGGGAATCCACAGACCTCAACAACCCGACCTCAGGATCTTCAATAACTCGTCAACCCCCGTGCCCCATCCTTTCGCCTGCAGTTGGCGAAAGGGTGGGAATCCACAAATCTCAACAATCCCACCCCAGCCGACTCACCAATCCCCACCGGCCCCACCGCCACCGAAATCTCCCCCGCCAAATCCACCAAACCCTCCGCCGCCTCCACCGCCGCCGCCGCCTCCAAACCCACCACCACCCAGCCCGCCGCCGAATCCCCCTCCCCGCCATCCGCTGGTCAGTACGCTGTACCCCAGCAGCAGCCGCAGCAGCGGCCCGCCGGCAAAGAAGATCAGCAGAAAGATGATGAATACAATCGGCCCGATTGACCCGTGGTGCACCGCACGCGGCCGCGGCGCCATTCGCTCGTTATTGAGCGTAACGCCGGCATCGGCCGCGATCACCTGCGCAATATCGTCCACCGCCAGCGTCACCGCGCCGTCGAAGTTATTCGCGCGCAGCAGCGGAACCATCTCCCGCCCGATGTCGCCCAGTTTCCCGTCGGGCAGAATCCCCTCCAGGCCATAGCCCACGTCGATCCGCCGCTTGTGGTCGTCAACCGCCAGCAGAATCAGCACGCCGCGATCCGACCCCTTGCGCCCGACCTTCCACGCATCTTCGAGCTCGTTGGCGTAGTCGGCCGCATCCTCGCCGTCCAGCGTGCGCACTGCCACCACGGCAATCTGCGCATTGGCTTTGGAATGGTCCAGTTGTCCGCAAATGCTGTCGATCCGCGCAATCGCCTCGGGAGACAGCACATGAGCGAAATCGCTCACATAGTCGACAGGCTTGGGCAGGTCCTTCACCGGCTGGGCGAATGCGGCTCCTGCAAAAGCCCCGGCCAAAACGGCCAACATCAGCCGTAAAACCGTCCAGCGTACGCGGCGAAAGCCCTTCATTACTCTCAATTGTACGCAACCGCCTGACCCCGGGTTCCCGCACCGCGCCGGCACAATCCTCCAACCTGCCGAGGATCCTCTGAATGAGTCGATGTTTTGAAAGGGCATGGCTTCAAGGCTTGCCGAAAAAGTCGAAAACGGAAGGGTACGGGCTTCAACCCGTAGGTTGAAAGCCTTTATCCTTAATTGGGCTTTAGCGGTAAAGTTTCAACACGTTGTTTGCTCTTTCGGCCGTTGTTTTGAAAGGGCACGGCTTCAGCCGTGCCGCAAATGCACAATAAAATCGAGGGCTTTAGCCCCTGGGGAATGCAAGTCAGACGGGACATCTGCACTCGCATGATTCCGAGGCAACAGGACATCGCTTGTGCGGCATTCAATAAAGCCCGCACCCTTCATACAAAACGAAGTGTTTGCACAGGTTCTGAGAAACGTGCGCGATGCCGACCTGTCAGCGCCAATCGCACTTCAATTCGGCGTCACGTGATCTGCTGAACCCATTGGCTTCGCCAGGCGGGCGCCTCGAACGGATCCGCGAAATACTGTGTTTCGTGCACCACCTTACCGTTGCGGAACTCCATAATGCTCACGGTGTATGCCGGTCGCCCCTGGTAGACGATTGTGTATTCCGTGATCCAGAGATCGCCTCTTCCCAGAATTCGCTTGACCTTGAAACCGGACGGCTTGCCGGGGTGATGACTCCGCAAGGCCTGCAAATTCGCTCGCCCCAGGATTCGCTCGCCTGACTGCGGATAGTCGCAAATGGCATCGTCATCGTAAATATCGTGTTCCGCTTTTGCATCGCCGGCTGCCGACGCCTGCCAGTGCGTATTCAGGGCTTCAAGTATTTGTTCCTCTTCCATGGATTGCTCCTGTTGTTGGCTTCAAGTTCAATTGCCTTGTGCGATGAAACCGGGGACGCCAGTCCTCACTACTTCATTGAGCCTCTGCCGCTGTTGAGCGGCGTTCTCGTCAGCCGAAGATCGGAAGATTCAGTCATGGGACACTCGGCGTTATTTCGGTCCCCGCAACCCGTTGGATTCAAACTTTAGGTACTTGGCCTCAAAAAAGCCGACAGCGAGATCGATCGAAGGGTACGGGCTTGAGCCCGAACATAAAGCCGAGCAAAATCGCCGGGGCTTTGGCCTCCGAGGGAATGCTGGTCCCGAACAGAGGGCTTATTCAGGGATTCCCTGACGCAAGTGAAAATTGTTTTAAGGACCTCTTGACAATCCATAACCATTCGGTTATGGTTTTTCTATGACGGCGGCCAATACCAATCACGTGTTCCGGGCTCTCGCCGACCCGACCGGCCGGCCGACCTTCGAGCGCCAGGCCCTCCGGCAGAGCAATGAATCGCGAAACCTGACAAAACCTCACAGCACAGAGCAGAAAGGACAAGCCATGCAAATCAAACTAACCAGCGTCTTCGTGGACGATCAGGAGCAGGCCCTGAAGTTCTACACCGATGTTCTGGGCTTCCAAAAGAAACTGGATTTCCCGGGGCCCGCGAAATACAGGTGGCTCACGGTGGTCTCCCCCGAAGAACCGGAAGGCGTGCAACTGGTTCTGGAATCCAGCGACGGCTTCAACCCGGCTGCGAAAACGTATCAGCAAGCGATTTTTCAGGCTGGGATACCCGCGTCCAATTTCTTCGTCGCAGACGTCCAGAAGGAGTACGACAGGATGAAGGCCCTCGGCGTGAAGTTCACCAAGGAGCCAACCAAAACTACCGGATCGACCATCGCGGTGCTCGACGACACGTGCGGAAATCTCATTCAGATCACACACCTCGATTGGTAACTTGCCTGGTAAATCGACTGGTAAGTCGCCTGGTAGTTCGCCTGGTAAGTCGACTGCTAACACGACCCATGACCGAGGGGGGCTCTGCATGCAAGCCGTAGCGAACAACGTTTTCAGGGCCCTCGCCGACCCGACGCGCCGGGGCATTTTCGAGGAGTTGACCAGGGCTGGCGAACAGACCGTCCATGCATTGACTCGCTATGCCGGCGTATCTCAGCCTGCCGTCTCCAAGCACCTCACGGTGCTCAAGCGGGCAAAGCTGGTGCGGCATCGCCACCAGGGGCGCGAAACCCATTACAGCGCCCAGCCGCAGGCGCTGGCGCCCCTGGTCGACTGGATGAGCCAATATGGAATATTCTGGCGCGACCGGTTCGATCAACTCGAGAACCTGCTGAAAAGGATGGACAAATGACCGAAACCGCCCAGGCACGCACTCTCGTCATTGAGCGGGAGATGCCGCATCCACCGGAGAGGATCTGGCGCGCACTCACCGAAGGCCAGTTGCTCGAGCAGTGGCTGATGAAGAACGATTTCCAGCCGGTCGTGGGCCACCGGTTCAGTTTCCGCGCCGCGCCTGTGGCGAATTGGAGCGGAGTCATCGAGTGCGAGGTCCGGGTGGTCGAACCAAATTCAAGGCTCTCCTATGGCTGGGGCACTTTGGGGTTGGAGACCCTTGTCACCTGGACGTTGACGCCGACCGAAGGCGGCACGCTTCTCCGCATGGAGCAATCCGGCTTCGGTCCCGATCAGACAGCAAATTACAAGGGGGCGAACTACGGCTGGAAGAATTTCATCGGCAACCTGGAGCGTGTGCTCGGCGGGCTGGTTTAAAACCCCAAAACACGGAACGGTTGTCTCAATTCAAGCACAGCGCAAAGGAGGAAAAAATCAAATGGCATCCACATCAAGTGCAATCAACGCTGTGAAGCCTGCCACGCAGGGCACGGCTGCTCCCCAAATCTTCGCGGAAGAGACGAAAGCCTCAAAGGCGCTGGTCGCCGCCTTCTGGATCGTTACCGCAATCTTCTGCCTGGAGATGAGCTTCACCGCCTACTACGAGCTCCTGCCGCAAGGAGCACAGGCGTTCGCTCGCCTAGGCTTCTCCGCCCACTACTTCCCCATCGAGCCCTCGTTGGCCAAGCTGGTGGGTGTGGCCGCACTGCTCGTCCCCATGGTCCCCGCGCGGCTCAAGGAATGGGCCTACGCCGGCTTCGCCATCAACCTTGTCTCGGCGATCATCGCCCATCTCTCGATACACGATATCCCGCAGGCGTTGGCCCCATCGTCGATAACCAGCGTGCTCTGGGCGCTCTCGTACTACCTCTGGCGCCGCCGGCAGGCCGCGCAGGCGAGCGCCTGACATGCATTCAACATGAATTCCAATCATCCCCATTTAAGCCTGCACGGCGGGTGGGCCGCGCGCCAAGCTCACGACTTTCCGGCGTGGTCCCCATATTCCCAGTCATAAGGCACTCCGGTGTCGCCGAGGATAAACCTGACCAGATCGGCGAAGCCTGCCTCGGAGCGAACATCGTTCGACAGGATCACGACGCAGCGCTGACCGGCCTCGATGCATACCACGCTGTTGGCAGTCGCTCCGTCGTGGCCGCCCTTGTAGAAGCCGTGCCCCTGCGGGCCGTCGAAGACGACGACGCCCAGTCCGGCGTACAAATCCTTGCGCTGCTCACCCACCGGCAGGTCGGGGAGGAATAACGGGAACTGATGAGCCGTGGTGATATGCAGTTGCGGTTTGGTCATCTCGGCGCGTGAGGCCGCACTGAGGCCATCGCCTCTCACCAGCGCCGCAACGAATTTGGGTAGGTCGGAAATTGTGGTATTCATTGAGCCCGCCACGCGCACCTTGCTGCGCTTGTTATGCGGCTGCGGCTGCCCCTGATCGTTCCAGCCATCGGCGACATTGGTGTCGGCACCGTTCTGCCAAACCAGGCTTGTGCGCGTCATGCCCAGCCGGTCGAAGTTGGCCTTGGTCAGCTCGCCGACATCGAGCCCCAACCCCTGCGCCTTGCGGCCGTGTTCGATCACGAATTGCAGAAGTATGAGACCCTCGCCCGAATAGCTGAAGCGCGCGCCGGGTTCGAAATGGATGCGCAGCTTCTGGTCCGGTTCGATGAACCAGAAGTTGCTGAAGCCGGTGGAATGAGTCAAGCACATACCCGGCGTGATCTTTTCCCAGCGCGAATCGCCGGCCAGGTCCTTGTATGGCCCGTATTTGTCCGGGAAAACCGGATCTGGACCATAGCTCGGAAGCGGCTTGTCGAGATCGTCCTTGAGAGGCGTGTCGAGGTTGAGCTTGCCCTGATCGACCAATTGCATCACCGTGTAGGCAAACACCATCTTGGTGAGTGACGCGCCGTACATGACAGTGTCCGTGGTCAGCGGATCTCCCTTGGCGTTACGGATGCCGTACGCGTGGACATAGCCGACCTTGCCGTGATCGATGACCGCAACGGCCATGCCGTTGGCGTGGGTCTCGGTCATGATCTTACCTACTTCGGCGTCGATGGCGGCGCCGTCCGGAGTCGCTTGCACGCATGCCGCGTCGGGATGGTAGAAGGAAGCTATAAGCACAACCAAAGTCTGAAGAGCCTTCATTCTCGTTTTCACGGAGCCATTCCCTTCAAGACCGGATCCTACGGGATGATCTTTCACCGAATCTGTACCGTTTGGAGCATCGTCGGATTTACACTCTGGCTTTCCCCTAAGCTGGTCATCGTTGATCGGAGCCAACACCTGAGACATCGGTGGGCGGGGTGCCCCGCTCATCGCCCCGAATGGGTCTCCAGCCCGCTATTCCTTGGCGGGACGCTTTCGAGCTGCGCCCGCCTCCGCTTCACCGACCGGATCCAGAATGCGCCAAAGTGGTGTTGCCGGTCGCTTGATTTTCAGCGAACCGTGAACATGCCCTTAACCATGTGTGGCAGCCAAAGGGACAACCCTATGACATTGGGCAAATGAACCTTCAGCTTAAAGCAAATGAAGAGAACCAGGATCGCGCCCAGCGTAGAAAAAATTAGGCCGGCGGGGTGATATCGGCTGTTTTTCGAGGCAAATATCATGTGGGTAACTCCGCCGCCGATGATCGATCCGACGATGCCGAGCACGATTGTCCAGAAGATTGTCATGTGCTCGTGCATCACCGATTTTGCGATGACCCCCGAGACCAGCCCGATGAAAACGTACCAGATTAAATGGAACATACCTTTCCCTCCTTTGCCTTCAGCCAGAAACTCCTGTTTCAGCGCCGACTCCCCCGGATTCTTGAGTCTCCCGAGGGGAATCGAAAGACCAGCACGACATTTGCAATCGAGTAACCGGGCGATTCCGTGCCGTTCTTGAATCGCCTGCCTGATCGAGAACCTTCGTCTTCGATTTTTTCGGCGCCGACCCTCCACCGTTGTCCACCGCGATTTGGATTCTGGACGCAGAGGGCCTGTTGAAGCTGATCAAAGTTGCTCAGGTTGTCGCGACGGCCCGGGCCCACCTTCAGGAATCCCGCCTTCAGCGAGGATGGTGTTTTGCATATTGTTGAACTGCCGGCAGCAGGACTCCTGTGCATCGGGCGGCCGCAAATCGTTACACTGGGCGGCAGCATTGGCATGTAGAGGGTGGCGGAATCCATTGTGTTGGGCAAGGGGGTCGATGTGGGCAAGTCTGATTTGGGGAAGACGGGGAAGCTTTCACTTGAGAGTTCAAATAAGATGACACCGGCCCAGCCGATGGCCCACCCCGGCCACGGTTCGATCGTCATCCGCGGCGCGCGGGAAAACAATCTCAAGAATGTCTCGCTCGATATTCCCAAGCGCCGCATCACCGTGTTCACCGGCGTGTCGGGCTCGGGCAAGTCCTCGCTTGTGTTCAACACAATTGCGGCAGAGAGCCAGCGGCTCATCAACGAAACCTATCCCGCCTTCGTGCAGCAATTCATGCCCCACTACGGCCAGCCGGACGCCGATCAGCTCGAAAACATTTCCGCGGCCATCATCGTCGACCAGCAAAGGCTGGGCGGCAATGTGCGCTCGACCGTGGCCACGGCAACCGACACCGCGCAGATGCTGCGTGTTTTGTTTTCAAGGCTCGCCGAGCCGCGGTTGCCCGCACCCGGCTATTACTCCTACAACGATCCCCGCGGCATGTGCGCGGAGTGCGAAGGCGTGGGCCAGGTGGGGGCGATCGACATGGCCGCGGTGGTCGACGAGAGCAAGTCGCTCAAGCAGGGGGCGCTGCTCCCAAAGGTCTTCGAAGTCGGCAGCTGGTGGTGGACCATCTATGCCCGCTCCGGCATGTTCGATCTCGACAAGCCCATCCGCAAATTCTCCAAGGAAGAACGCGCCAACCTCTTCGATCTCGATGACGGGCGCAAGGTCAAGGTCGACAGGATCAACCTCACCTATCTGGGTGTGGTGCCCAAGCTCAGGCAAATGATGGGCGACAAGGACCCCGAAGCGCTGCAACCGCACATCCGGGCCGAATATGACCGCATCTTCACCCGCAAGATCTGCCCCGCCTGCAAAGGCGCGCGAGTCAAGACCGAAGCGCTGGCAAGCAGGATCTCCGGAAAGAATATCGCCGAAATGTCGTCCATGCAGGTCAACGATCTCGCCGCGCTGGTGCGCAAAATCAAGGCGCCCCAAGCAGCGCCAATGCTCGCGGCTCTCGCGGCGCGTCTTGAGAACCTCGTCACCATCGGCCTCGGCTATCTCAGCCTCGACCGCGAGAGCTCGACCCTGTCGGGCGGGGAGAGCCAGCGGGTCAAAATGGTGCGCCATCTCGGCTCCTCGCTCACCGACATCACCTATGTCTTCGACGAGCCCTCCGTGGGGCTGCATCCCCACGACGTAGGGCGCATGGCCGGCTTGATGCAGCAGCTGCGCGACAAGGGCAACACGGTGCTCATCGTCGAGCACAAGCCGGACATGATCGCCATCGCCGACCACGTGGTGGACATGGGTCCCTTGGCCGGCAACAAGGGCGGCGAAGTGGTTTACGAGGGCGATTTCGTGGGGCTCATGACCTCCGGCACCCTGACCGGCAACCACATGAACAAGCACCAGCCCATCAAGGACAAGGTGCGCAAACCCAGCGGCGAAGTCAAGATCAAACACGCCCGCCTCAACAATCTCAAGGACGTATCGGTCGCCATCCCCAAAGGCGTGCTGACCGCCGTTTCGGGCGTCGCCGGCTCGGGCAAGTCGTCGCTCATCGTAGGCTGCCTGCCCCAGGCCTATCCTGAAACCATCGTCATCGACCAGGAGCTCGCCCGCGGCTCCCGCCGCTCCAACACCGCCACCTATACCGGCATTCTCGACAATGTGCGCAAGGCCTTCGCCAAGGCCAACGCAGTCGATGCGTCGCTGTTCTCGGCCAACTCCAAGGGGGCGTGCGCCGACTGCAACGGACTGGGCATCATCTTTACCGACCTCGGCCATCTCGACCCCATGATCACCACCTGCCTGACCTGCGAGGGCAGGCGCTTCCTGCCCGAAGTGCTGGAGCACCGGCTGCGCGGCAAATCCATCAGCGACGTGTATGAGATGAGCGTCGCCGACGCTGTTGAGTTTTTTACTGAGCCCGCGATCGCGAAGATCCTCGAAGGGCTTGACGATGTGGGACTCGGCTACTTGACCCTGGGCCAGCCGCTCTCCACGCTCTCGGGAGGCGAACGCCAGCGGCTCAAGCTGGCCGCCGAGCTGGGCAAAAAAGGCAATATCTACGTGCTCGACGAGCCCACCACCAGTCTGCACATGAACGACGTGGACACGTTGATCGGCCTCTTCGACTGCCTGGTCGACGCGGGCTCCACGGTCATCGTCATCGAGCACAATCTCGACGTGATCGCCCGCGCGGACTGGGTCATCGATCTGGGCCCGGGCGCCGGCCACGAGGGCGGCACGGTGCAATTCGAAGGCGTGCCCGCCGATCTCGCGAAAAACGGAAATACGCTGACCGGAAAATATTTGTCCCATCGCCGGGCCACTCGCTGACAGGACGCGCCAACTGAACAGAGCGGGCGGGCAGCCCAGCCATGACAATCTCGAAAACTGAAGGTGCCCCATCCTTCCGCGCATTTTGCGGAAGGGTGGGAGACCACGCGGTATCCTCTCAGCCCTCTCAGCCCTTGGACCCGTTCAAAGCCGCGGCGGCGCGAATCAGAGTTTTGAGAGCCTTCTCTTTCACCTTGTCGCCTTCGCGGAAGTCGATGGCGCGCCGCAGTCGCCCCTCGAGACTGGAATTGAAGAGGCCTGCGGGATCATCCAGAAAGGCGCCCCTGGCGAATGTCAACTTTACGGCACTCTTGTAAGTCTCTCCGGTGCAGATGATCCCGTCATGGGACCACACAGGGTTCTCCCACTTCCACTCCTCCACGACTCCAGGGTCGGCCTGCTGGATCAAGGCGCGCAAGCGCGAAAGCATCTCTCCGCGCCAGTCGCCCAGCTCCTCGATTCTCGCGTCGATGAGTCGTGATGCGGGCAGTCGTGAAGCGGACTCGGCGTTCTCCGAACCACTCCTTTTCATGATGAGCGATTGCTTCCTCTCTGGGTCGGTATTCCTGCCCGCTTTCTCTGCCATACTTTACAACAGAAAACCGATTCTCGGGCAACCAGCCGCTTCCGCGGACCACTCGAGGCCATACTCTCCGCTTGGAGCTCTCGGAAAAGAAGGGCGCGGACATTGCCGCCGACCACGTCGCTCGGGCATCAAATTCTGGTGGGCCGCACTGAAGAAAAGGAAGCTATGAACGACCAAACCGGGAAATTGCTAGTCGTGGAGTCCGACGACGCTTTGAGAGCAACCCTCATCGCTGTGTTGGGAGACGCGGGATACAACGTTTCAACCGACTACCACGGGGGAATGAAAGCCGTTCTCGCGTTTGAACCCGATCTCGTCATTCTTGGCGCGGATCCACCGCAGTTGGACTGTTGCGACCTTCTTTCCGAAATTAAAGCCTCCACCCACACTCAAAATATACGAGTCGTGATGTTAGTACATGGAAGCGCGGGGGAGCGGACTCGCGGCCTGGATCTCGGAGCCGACGACGCGCTCTCGCTGCCTCTCGATCGGGCCGAATTGCTTGCCAGGGTACGCTCTCAACTGCGCAACAAACAGACCGCCGACGAGCTTTGGGGGCGGCTGCGCTCTGCGGAGGACAGTCAGAACACGAATCGGCAAGTAGTAACTGCGGTCCACGAGGAACGACGGACGTTTCTCCTCGGCGCTACGGCCATTGTTCTTGTGCTCATTATTGTGGGCCTCGTCTCATTCTCCTTCTACCATCGCAGCCACGCGGAAAACGTTCGGGTATATGCCGCCATCACGCGGCTGCAAACCAACGCGCTCTCGCAACAAAGCCTGCTTCAACTCTCCCGCCGGAGTCCCGCAAACCAGGCGCCCGGAACCGCAGGCAGCCCGCCGGACGACAACGCCGCACTCAAAAACCAGGTAACGGCAGTAGAGGGCCGCCTGCAGAAGCTCGAAACAGAGGGCGAGATTGCGCATACGATCATCGACGCCGATGAGCCGAGCGTCTGTCTCATCCATGTTGTGCTGGCGTTCCGTGATCACGATACCGGGTTGACATTGCACTACGCGGCGCTCACCAGCACCGGAGAGCCTGAGACCGACAAATCCAACAATCCCTTGGTGAGCGTTACAGGGGCCGGTCCAGAGGTACACCTCGATGTTTTTGGCACCGGGTTTCTTGTCTCCGATGATGGACAAATCCTCACCAACCATCACGTCGCCGAACCCTGGTGGCAGAACGACGACATAAAGGAAATGCTCGATCAAGGCCTCGAGCCGGAGATTGCCGAGATGACGGCCTATTTCCCCGGCCTCACCCGTGGCATCCCGATTTCGACCAAAAGGATTTCTTCCGCTGCCGATGTCGCAATCGTCAAAGGAAAGGTTTCCGGGCTGGGCATTCGACCTATCGCCCTGGCCGATGGTCGCAACTCAGCCATCGGCGGCAGTCCGGTCGTGTTACTTGGCTACCCTACCGGCGTGGATGCTATTCTGGCCCGCACGGGCGCAGCGACTCTCCAGGCCATCGCAAATTCAACGAACGGGGATCCGACGCAGGTGATGGAAGCACTCGCACGCCATCATTTAATCAAGCCTGTCGTCACTCAGGGACACATCGGCGACGTACTGCCCGACAAGATCGTTTACGACGCCCAAACGACCTCCGGCGGTTCCGGTGGCCCGCTCTTCGATGATCAAGGTCAGGTTATAGGAATCAACTTTGCCATGGTACGCGACTTCGGCGGATCGAATTTTGCCATTCCCGTGCGTTTTGGGGAGGCACTCCTGAAGCCCTGAATCGTATAATGAAGCGCGCTCTCCTACCCTTTTGCCTCGGCAGCGATTTACACAAAACCGAAATGGAGTCACTCCCATGTTTGATATGAAGAATCTCACTCGGCTCAAGAAGCTCGATGAAAATGCGCCTGAACCGATGAAAGCCTTCTGGGCCTTTGACAAAGAGGCGTTCAAAGACGGCGCCATTGATGTCTTGCACAAGCAGTTGATGGCTGTGGCCGTTGCGCTGACTACCCAATGCCCATACTGCATTGAGCTGCATGTAAGAGCGGCCCGTCAAGCCGGCGCAAACGACGCGATGCTGACTGAAGCGGCGATAGTCGCGGCCGCGATGCGCGCAGGCGCGTCGATCACGCACGCGACGCACATGTTCAAAGACTAACGAGTGAAGTGTCGCGAAGCAACGACGGTGGTCGTTCCATTTGCTGAAGAAATATGTCGCCGGAGCCGAATAGGACCTGATCGGAGCCGCACCGATGAGCGTACCTTTCGGAATAGGCGGTGACCTTCCCTTTTTAGGGGGCATTACAGGCTGCGGAAAAACTCGTCAGGGCGGAGGTTTTGTTGTCCAGCCGGGGACTTGCTTTACACATCAGACCGGGGACATGGTTTACAGTTGGTTCCGGTTTTTGGGGTTGTGCGGCTAACTCATAATTGGTCAGCAGCCGCAGTCGTCGAGCCTGTGGG
>JBAUBR010000486.1:0-8010 GCA_049676965.1 Occallatibacter sp. | reverse complement strand
CGGCGCAGGCGGCGCTGGAGGCCGCGGAGCACAATGGCACGCAGGCGGAGAGACAAGAGGCCACCGCCGACGTGGACAGGGCGCGGCTGACCCGCGACCAGGCGCAGAAGAGTCTCGACACGCTGATCAAGTTGAATGCAACCGGGGCCGCTTCAGCCGGCGAAGTGGCGGCTGCGCAGGCGCGGCTGGAGTTGGCCGAGACTACTCTGCAAGCTGCCGGCCTGAGCGCTACCAACCGCTATTCGCCGGTGGAAGTGGAGCGGGCGCAGGCGGCACTGAGCGACGCGGAGCAAAACCTGGCGGCGGCGCGGGAGGTCGAAGACGAGACTTCGTATCGCGCTCCGGTGGCGGGGACGGTCTACAGCGTGAACTCGGAAGCGACGGATTTTGTGCAGCCGGGCGCGGTGCTGCTGGAGCTGGCCGACCTGCGCCACGTGCGCGTGCGCGCCTACTTCGACGAGCCGGAGATCGGGCTGCTGGCCGTGGGGCAGCAGATCCTGATTCGATGGGATGCCAAGCCCGGCGAGGAGTGGCACGGGCACATCGTGCGCCTGCCTTCGAACGTTATCAACTACCAGCAGACGCGCAACGTGGGCGAGGTGATGGTGGCCATCGACGGGCCTGAAGACGGACTGCTGCCCGATAGCACCGTGAACGTGACGGTAACCACGCAGACCGAGCCCAATGCACTGACCGTGCCGCGCGAAGCGCTGCGCTTCGAAAATGGAAAATACTACGTCTTCAAAGTGGTGAACGACGAACGGCTGGAGAGAGTTCCTGTGACTCTGGGCACATATACCCTGACGCAGGCCGCGATTCTCTCCGGTTTGCAGGCTGGAGACTGGGTTGCGACCGGAACCACGAACGGGCAGCCGCTGCAGACCGAGGTGCCCATCAGGGTTTTGCGATGAGGACATTTTCGAGCATTGTGCTGGCGGGGGCCATGGCGATCTCAGCTTGCGCACAGGCGCCGGGCGCGGAGCTGGCGGAGGCCAATGCCTCACTGCAGGCGGGCGAGGCGGACAAGGCGCTGGCCCTGCTCGAGCCAATTGTGCAGGAGAACGCGAACGACGACGGGGCGCACAACCTGGAGTGCCGCGTGTTTCTCACCGAAGGCGAACTGGACGCGGCGGTCAAGGAATGCGAAAAGGCGGTGAGCCTGGATCCGGACAACTCCAACTATCGCCTGTGGCTGGGGCGCGCGCTGGGCGAAAAGGCGGAACACGCGGCGTTTCTGAATGCGTATTCGCTGGCCAAGCGGGTGCGGGCGGAGTTTGCGGAGGCGGCGCGGCTGGACCCGGGCAATGCCGAGGCGCTGGCATCGCTGGGCGAGTTCGATTGCTCCGCGCCGGGCATCGTGGGCGGAGGGCTGGACAAAGCGGAGCAGGTTGCCGACCAGTTGGAGAAGGTAGATCCGCCGCGGGCGCACGAGCTGCGCGCAACCATCGCCGAACAGCGCAAGGACTACGCGGCGGCCGAGCAGGAGTTCAAGCGCGCCATCGCCGTGGGACCGCACCCGGCCTACCAGTGGATGGCGCTGGCCAGTTTTTATCGCCGCCGCGAACGCTGGGACGACATGGTGGCGGCGGTGCGCAGCGGTGCGTCCGCGGCGCGCCGCGACAAGCACGCAGCCGTGGCTCTCTACAATGGCGCGAGCACGCTGGTCAGGGCCAATCGCGAGCTGCCGCTGGCGATGGATTTGCTGGAAGAGTATGTGGCCAGCCCCAACAAAAACGAAGAAGCTCCGGCGTTCGTGGCCTGGGCGCGGCTGGCGCGCTTGAAGGACCAGCTCGGCGACCAGGATGCCGCCACCCGCGACATGGCTCAAGCAACCGCATTGGCGCATGAATACAAGCCGGGAACGATTCCCCGGCACTGAGGTTGAAGACCACGGTTGAAAATGAATTTGAATTCGCGCGGAGCATGGGTGCATGGCGTGCTTGGCCTGGTGCTTGCATGTGCGCCCGCGGTCGCCTCCGCGCAGGTTTCGCTGATGACAGTTGTCGATCTTGCGCAACGCAACAGCACGGCGGTGAGGGCGGCTCAGGCAGGCGTGAAAAAGGCCCAGGCGGTGCTTTCGGAGAGCAAGGATGTCTTCATTCCTTCGGTTGGCTTCAGTACTGGACTGCCGGTGTTTCCGGAGGTGGGATTTACGGGGACAATCCCTTCGATCTGGTCGGCTTCGGCCCAATCGCTGGTGTTCAGCATTCCGCAAAAACACTACATCGACGCGGCACAGTACGGATTGCGGGCCGCGGCTGCGGCTTTGAAGGATGCTATGGAGCAGGCCGCACTCGACGCGTCATCCGATTACATCGAGCTCGATACGGTGAATCGCGAACTCGATGCCGCGCATCAGGAAGAGAGATTCGCGAACCGGCTGGTGCAAATCGAGCAGGAGCGGGCGGAGGCGGGAGTCGACCCATTGAGTGAGTTGCTCCAGGCGAAACTAAACGCAGCGCAGGTGAAGCTGAAGCGCGAGCAGCTGGAGGCGCGCGCGGGGGTGCTGGCAAAGCAACTGGCAACGCTGACCGGGCTGCCCTTGGGATCAATTACACCGGATCACGCCAGTATTCCGGAGATTCCGCAGGTGAACGGAGACGATCCTCCGGAGGCGGTTTTCGGGGTCAACTCCTCGCAATTGCAGGCGCGATCAAGGCAGTTAGCGGCGAGAGGCGACCAGGAAGTGAACTATCTTCCGCAAATGAGCTTCGGCGCACAATACTTTCGCGAGACCAACCTGCTGAACAGCGTGAACCAATATTTCAACTCATCCCATCCCCTGCCAGCGAATAACTTTGGCTCGGGCATTCAGATCTCGATCCCGCTGGTCGATTTCGGCCATCGCGCCAAGGCGCGCGAGTCCGCGGCGGAGGCGCTGCGCGCTACGGTCGAGGCCGAGCAGGCGCAGCGGCAGAACGATATTCAGATTACGGAGCTGACCGGCAGTCTGCGCGAGCTGAGCACAGAGGCGGAGATTGCCGGCCTGAAACAGCAGATCGCTGCGGAGCAGTTGAAGACGGTGATGACACAACTGGAGCTGGGTAATGGCGCGGGCACCGTGCCTGGAGCGCCGCCGCAATTGACGCCCAAGGCCGAGCAGTTGGCGCGCATCGACGAGCGGCAAAAATTCGAGGAGTCGCTCGACGCCGGATTCGACCTGGCCAAGACGCGGCTGGGGCTGCTGCGCGCGCTTGGACACATGCAGGATTGGTTGAATGAGTTGCATCAAACCAAGTAAGTGCAACAAGATAGGCGCCGGGAAAAATGAGGCGAGCTGGAGCCGGCGCAATGTTAGAATGAAGGGGATGGCAATGCCTTTGAAGACGCTCTTTTTGAATCCGCCCTCGTTTGAAAACTTTGACGGCGGCGCGAGTTCGCGCTGGCCGGCAACGCGCGAGATTGAGTCCTACTGGTACCCGGTGTGGCTGGCTTACCCGGCTGGAATGCTGGAGGGCTCGCGGCTGCTCGATGCGCCGCCGCACCATGTCTCCGCCGCCGAGACCATCAGGATCGCGAAGGACTTCGAGTTCCTGGTGCTGTTCACTTCGACGGTGGGCTGGACGGGCGACCAGAGACTCGCCGAGGCGATCAAGGCCGCCAATCCATCGATACGCATTGCGTTTGTCGGGCCGCCGGTGACCACCGATCCGGATCGCGCGCTGAACGAGTGCGCGGTGCTGGACTTTATCTGCCGGCGCGAGTTCGATTACTCGATCGTGGAGTTTGCCAACGGCAAGCCGCTGAACGAGATTCTCGGCATCAGCTACAAGAAGGATGGGCAGATCTTCCATAATCCCGACCGCCCGCAGGTCGAGGATCTGGATGCGATGCCCTGGGCGACGAAGATCTACAAGCGCGATATGGATGTGACGCGCTACAACGTGCCGTTTTTGCTGCATCCATATATTGCGCTCTACTCCACGCGCGGATGCCCGGCGCAGTGTACCTTCTGCCTGTGGCCGCAGACGCTGAGCGGGCACGCGTGGCGCAAGCGCTCGACCGACGATGTGGCCGCGGAGTTGGCGTGGGCGAAGCAGAGCTTCCCCGAAGTGAAGGAGTTCTTTTTCGACGACGATACGTTCAACATCCAAAAGCAGCGGACGATTGAGCTGTGCTCAAAACTGAAGCCGCTGGGGCTCACATGGAGCTGCACCTCTCGCGTGACCACGGATCGCGACACGCTGGCGGCGATGAAGGATGCCGGATGCCGGTTGCTGATCGTGGGCTTTGAGTCGGGCGATCCGCAGATTTTGAAGAACATCAAGAAGGGCGCGACGGTGGAACGCGCGCGCGCGTTTGCGAAAGACTGCAACGACCTGGGGTTGACGATTCACGGCGACTTTATTCTGGGGCTGCCGGGCGAGACCAAGGAATCGATTGCCAACACGATCAAGTTCGCCAAGAGTCTTGACGTCGAGACAATTCAGGTTTCGATTGCGCATGCATATCCGGGGACTGAGTTTTATGAGTACGCGAAGGCCAATGGTTTCATTGTGAACACGGCCGCGATGAGCGACGAGGGCGGGCACCAGATGGCGCACATCGAGTATCCGGGGCTGCCTACCGATTACGTGCTGGAGATGGTGCATCGTTTCTACGACGAGTATTACTTCCGGCCCAAGGCGGCGGCGCGCGTGATCTGGAAGGCGATTGTGAATCGGGATGTGCCGCGGCTTTACACCGAGGCGAAGGCATTCCTCAAGCTGCGCTCGCAGCGCAACAAGATGGTGAAGGCCGCTCGCAGCCAGCAGGCTGAGCCGCCGGCGCCGGTTGGAGCAGGGGCGTAAGGCAACAGGATCGAGTTCGATCGAGGGCGGCGCATCTTTCTGCGACCGCCCTCATTCTCTTTAGGACCTGTACTTCAACTCAGTATTGCGTGAAGGGTACGGGCTTCAGCCCGCACGTTAAGGGCGGAGGAAGTTATGGGCTTTAGCCCCTGAGGTAAGTATTTTGGAGCAGCGTGCTTTCCCTCAGCGGCTAAAGCCGCATATCAAAACGGAACGTGACGGACGGGCTGAAGCCCGTCCCCTTCAATCGCCACGAGACAAAACATAACGATGGCGCATACGCGGCTCACGCTCCGGCAGTACCTGATTCTGGCCATGGTTGCGATGTGCGCGCCGCTGGGCGATACGTGCCTCTCGCGGGGAATGACAAAGCTGCCGGCGATTTCGGTTACGCATCCGGGAGCGCTGGTGGCGGCGGTGTTTACGCCGTGGATCGGCGGCGGGATTGCGCTGCTCATCACATTTTTTGCCTGCTACTTGACGGCCCTTTCGTGGGCGGATCTGACCTTCGTTCTGCCGGCGACGGCCTTCGGCAACGTGATCGTCGCGTTCCTGGCTCGCTTCTGGCTGCACGAGCCGATCTCCGTCGAGCGCTGGGCGGGGATTGTGCTGATCACAGTGGGAGTGGGGTTTGTGGCGCAGGGGCCTTCGCTGACGGAGCGGCCCGCGCATGAAAGCGCGTCGTCGAAGGCGGAGTTGCGGGCCGATGCCGAGTCCGGTTCCGGGTTGGACGCGATTGCAGTGAAGGAGGAGCAGGCGCGATGATTGCTCTCTTCCCTCCCCCGATTGTGGCGACCGTCCCCGGATTCTGGGCGGCTGCGGCGATGATTGCGGCGGTGGTGCTGTGCTCGACCGCAGGTGAAGTTCTCACTGCGGCGGCGATGAAGTCGATCGGCGATCTCGATGAGATTCGCGCGCGGGCTGGGTTGAAGGGCGCAATTGGTGCGGTGGTTACTTGCCCGCTGTTTTTTGCCGGGGTTGGATTTCTCGCGCTCGCATTTTTCTCGCTGCTGTTTGCGCTGAATCACCTGAACCTGAGTCTCGTTGCGCCGGCTTCGGCTTCGCTCACGCTGGTGACCAATGCGATTGCGGCGAAGGTATTTCTGAAAGAGAATGTGGACCGGCGGCGATGGACTGCGGCGGTGCTGGTGTGTGTGGGGGTGTATTTGCTCGCGCACTGAATGGCAGCTTCGAGCTTTCAGCTCTAAGCGTTTAGTGCGGTGAGTCGCAGGTTGGTCACAAATCGAGCCGCGCCAGGCGGAGGTCCTTCGACCCCGTTTGGCTCAAAAAAAAGAACCAAATTCCGCTCCATCGAAAGCGCGGAGAGGTTCGGGCGCCCCTCCGGGGCTTGCCATTCATCTATCGCTCGCGTCCCAGGGTTCCGTCCGCCGCGGCGGACTTCACCCTGGGCTATTCTCCGTGCTCCCTCCGGGAGCTCTTCCACGCACTGACCATTTTCACAAACTTCCGTGGACGCCCGTGTCCATGGGCGCTGAGGATGACAGCATTTTGTGTTGAGAAACTTCGAACTCCGGACACTAGAAGCTAGGAGCTAATAGCTTCATTAATCCTTTCGGTTTCAGGTCGGGGACGAGGAATTTGCGCGGCTCGCCTATGGTGGCGCAGATGGCTTGGGCGGCGAGATGGCCGGAGCGGGCAGCGCTTTCCATGGTGGAGGGCCAGCCGGTGGCGGTCCAATCGCCGGCTAGGAAGCAGTTCGGCCATGGGGACTTGGCGTCCGGCCGGAATTCATCGATCTTTGGAGGCACGCCGAAGGTGGCGCGGACTTCTTTGACGAGCACGGCTTTCACTAGTTTGGCCGAGGCTACGGTGGGAAAGAACTCGGCCAGTTCGCTGAGGGCGAGCTCAATGGCCTGCTTGCGTTCGAGGGCCGCGAAGGCCCGTGAGGCGCTTACTTCGAGCTCGATGTAACTTCCCTTCTGGTTACGCCAGGGCTGCAGCTTGCCGCGATTGAAGAGCCAGTGAATCTCGCGGTCGAGCAGGACGGCGTGGTCGAGTTCGGTGATTTCGCGATCGAACCATAGATGCGCGCTGCAAATGGGCCAGTGCTCGTGCCTCTCGATTTTGCGGGCCAGTTCGTCAGCCTCTTCTGTGGGCGGCATGTGAGGCAGCAGCTTGGCCGTGGCCTCGAAGGGCAGCGCGAGGACGAGGAACTGCGCGTTCAGTGGTCCTTCGCGCGTGTTCACGGCCCATTGGGAAGTTTCTTCATCCCAGCCGATCGTCTCGACACTGCTGTTGAAGTGCACGGCGGAGTGGCGCTGCGCGAGAAACTGCGCTACGCCTGAATAAAGCTCGGACAGTGGGACGGTGTTGATTCCCATGCGTCCGGCGTGGGCCGAATTCATGAACAGCTCGCGAATGACTTTGGCCGCGTAGGGTAATGCGATTTGTTCGATCTCGGCGTTGAGGGCGCTGGCGATGACGAGACGCCAGAAGCGATCAACGGCGCCCTTGGATTGCCGATGGCGCGCGAGCCATTGAGCTAATGTTTCTGTTGTGCCGGCGGGGATGGGCTTGAGCATTGCGCGAAATGCACGCGCGAGCGAGAGCTTGTCTTCGCGCGTGAAGGCGTGCGCAGTGAGCAGGCGCGGCAGGCCGTGCAGCGGCGCGGGCAGCAGCGGCGTCGATCCGAGTTTCGACCGGCGGCCGCCGGGCTCGATCATGGTCATCTCGTTGGTCCAGTGAATGTGGTCCGCGGCGCCGATGCGCTTGTAGAAGCCGACGAGATTGGTGCAGCAGCCGAAGAGCACGTGCTGGCAGTTATCGATGACCTCGCCTACGCCGGGATGCAGATAGGAGCTGGCGCGGCCGCCGAGATAGCCGCGACGCTCGACGAGGTGCACGTCGAATCCGGCTTCGGCCAGGGCGCAGGCTGCGCTCATGCCGGCTACGCCGCCGCCGATGATGGCGACGGAGTGGGCGGCGGAGATGGATGGCACGGCGGTCATTTCATCAGCACGTCGGCAGGCCGGCGGGTTGTCCTTTTAGCAGGTCAGCGCTCGCACGCGCGAGGCTGGCAAGTTAGCGAGTTAGCCTTTCCGAAGTCCGATCACACGGACCTGGGGCACCCGGCTAGCAGCCTGTGGTGTAACCGGCCGTTTTCAGCCCGGTCGGCAGTTAACTGCCTGAACGAGAAATCCATTGGTCAGAACGAAAACTCGGCCCGTACAGCTTTGAATCGGGCTTGCTGGCCGGTATA
>JBAUBR010000485.1:0-10267 GCA_049676965.1 Occallatibacter sp. | reverse complement strand
TGGCTGCGCTCAGGCGTTCCCGCCGGAGTCGTCGCCACTATCAGGCAGCGGTAAGCGAACGGACGCACTCTTTCCGCCATCCGGTGGCCGCACGCGAACTCCAACGCCGGCCAAATCGCCTGAATCGTCATCACCATCGCCATGAGTCGACTCACCACAACGAAGCAGCGTCGCCGCCCAGGCCAGGAGTGCGATCCAGGCCGCGATGGACAGCAGATAGGCGGCAATCAACTTCAACACCACAGTCCACACCTGCGCGGAGACTGAGCCATGCGGAAGCGCGGCGAAGAATGTGCTCGGCCACGCCACGCCGATGAGGGCGGCAGCTAGCACCATCGGCCACCATCGCCAACTGAGCCATACGCGCAGCACCCGCTTCCATGGAAGCCGGCGTAGTCCCCAAGCTGCCGAGCTGCAGAGTGGAATCAGCAAGCCAGGCAATATGACCCAGCGAAACGCGCGCTCTGCATAATTCAAAAACCACGCAATGTGCTGCTCGGTCGCGATCCTCGCGCGCATATCCGCGCCGAAGCGCGAATTGAGGTAGCCCGCCCAGAGATCGATGCGGTCGTCGAAACGATCGAGCAGGTCCCAGGCCACTATGGCAACGGCGATCCACAGAAGCAGCGTGGCCGCGCCCCACGCAATCGAAATGTACTGCACGGCGAAATCCTGCTCCTGCGAATTCGATTTGAGGAGCGAGCGCATCGTCCCGCTCTGCAAGAGCAAAAACGCGGCCACCAACAATGCCGGAATCACCAGCGACAGCATCACCTGCCAGGCGTTCTTCTCGGGGATGCGCGTCCAGCCGAGAGCCACAAGCAAAAGCAGCGCCACGCCGAGGAGTTGAAGAATGATCCAGCCGCGCGCCCGCAGCAAGCGCCGCGCCCACTCGGCCAGCAGCGGCAGCATCGTTGCGCGCGAGCGAGCGCTCATTGCTGCACCTCCAGCGCGGCGGGGTCGGTCGTCGTTTGCGTTGCCGGTTGATACATGGGGCCGGCCGCGGCAGGGCTGATGGTGAATTTGCCGAGATTCACCACCTTGAGCAAGTAGACATACTCGCGCCGGCCGCTGAACTCGGTGTTGAAAAAGGCCGCACGATCGTCGTGAAACTCCTCGCGCGTGAACCAGTCGGCCCACCAGTCGGGCTTGTTGTTGAGCGTGTACAGGCCGGTGTTGGGCAGGAACTCCGTTCCCGCCGGAATCGGGTCTTCCGCGAGCAGATACTTCCAGTCCGTCCCGCTCAGTGCCAGCCTCACGGCAACAATATCGCCCACGTGCACAGCCCCATTGAGCGGGCCAAGATCATAGGTAATCGGGTCGGTGGGCTTGTCCTGCTTTTTCTGGAGCAAATAGTAGTCGCGCGTAATGTTCAATGCGAGCTTGCCTTGCTGGAACGATCGCTTGTCCGCCGAGTACCACGCGCTCTCCGCGGACCAATAAGTGATTCCATTGCCGCTCTTGCGCACCGTGACTTGGCCTCCGCCGCCCGACTGCGCCGCTGGAACATTGATACGCCATGGCACCGAAAACGCGTCGGCGGGATCGAAGTGCCGCTTGCCCACGCTGGCGCCGTTCACGAGCACTTCTACGTCGGACGAGTTGGCCAACTCGCCGCTCAGGCTCACGTAGTCGGTCAGCCCCTGGATCACCATGGCGGTCTGCTTGGTCGAGTACCAGTAGTCGCCGTCGCGATGCTCGGCGATCCATCGCGCCGCTTTGGGCAGCAGGCCGCTGGCGCGGTCCTGGCGAATGAGCAGCTTCAATGCAAATGCGGTCGTTTCCGGCGAAGTGTCGTCCCAGTATTCGAGCAATCCGTCGTAACTCGACTCCCAATGGGCTTCGGCGTCGTCGGCTTTGGCCTTTTTCTCGAGGAGTTCCGCTGCTTCACGTGCCCGGGAATCTCCGGCGGCATCAAGTGCCAGCCCGGTGAGCGCCAGACCCTCGTCGCTCAATTTGTCGCGCGCTGCCCAGGCTTTGTCGAGAGCGTCTTTCGGCGCGCCCCCGGTCGTAGCCAATGCAAAGACCACGTAAGCGCGCAGGTCGGCGACCATGTCGGGATGCGCGGCCAGCGTCGCCGTGAGCCACGCGCGGCCCTTGTTGAGCCGGTCTTCATCGATCTTATAGCCCGCGTCTCTGGCCTGGCCCAGGCCGCTCACCACGTAGGCCGTCATGAAAACGCGGCTCGGGTCGTCGGGCCACCAGCCCCAGCCGCCATCGTCGTGCTGGAACGTGCCGAGGCGCTCGATTCCGGCGCTGACCATGTCGTTGAGAGTCTTGCGATCGATCGGCGACTTCAAATGCAGCTTGTCGATGGCCTGCGCCACGATCAAGTCGGGAAGGAAGCTCGACATGGTTTGCTCCGTACAGCCCCACGGATAGCTGGTGAGGTAATCGAGCGCATCGAAGACCGTGCCGGCGATTGACGGGGCGACCGTAATGGTGAGGGCGCGCGTGCCCGCGTCGGAGCCCGGCGGGAATTGGTAGGACCACTGGTTCTGTCCCGGACCTGAAAACACCACGCCCGTGCCGGCCGCGCGCTGCTTTACTCCGAACGGCAAAATAGGCAGAGTCATCTCCAGCGCGTCCGACTCTTCGTTGGTCAGCGCCTTGGCGGTGAGCACGGCGTTGCCGGTCGCCTTTGCCTTCACGCGCCAATCCACAAAGCTCTCGCCCTTGGCGGGAATCGCCACCTTCTGTGTTTGCCCGCTCAGGACGTCGACGCCGCTCACATCCAGCGCGAAGGTCACGTCCTTGGCGGTCTCGAGATAGTTGTGCGCGATGACGCGGAGTACGGTCTCGTCGCCCTGGCGGAAGAAACGCGGCGCGGCCAACCGCACGATCAGGTTCTTGCGCACGAGCACGCGCGTTACCACGCCGCCGGCCTTGCTGTCGTCGGTGATGGCGCGTATGGTTGTACGCCACGTGGTCAGCGCATCGGGGAAGTCGAATTCGACGCGCGCGTGGCCATCGGCGCCGGTGCGCACATCGGGATTCCAGTACGCCGTATCCGGAAACGCCTTGCGCACCTTGGGAACGACAAGGTCGGAGCCGGGCTTGACCTGCGCCAGGCGTGGATGGAACAAGCCCGCACCAGCATTGAGCTCAGCCAGCAGCGGGCTCTTCGTCCCTGCCTGTCCGGAGAAAAAGAATTCGAAAGAGGTTTGGGGATTCAAGTAAACGTATCGCTTCGGATAGAACGAAGAGACGATGTCTCCTGATTCGTCGGGCCGCACGGAATAAAGCGCTTCGTCCACTTCGCCAAAGCTCAGGTCGGCTTCCACCGGCTTGCCCTGCGAATCCACGGCCAGCACATCGAAGCTGCCCTTTTCTCCGGGCAAGTATTTGGGCTTGCTGGGTGTCACCGTCACGGTCAATGTACGTTCCACCAGGGGCACTTTCAGGCTCTTCTGCGCCGTGATCAGCTGGTCCTCGTGCACGATCACGGCGGTCACCACGAGATTGGGCTGCGAACGCGAGGTGATGGGCACGTCGAAGGCAACGCTCGCGCCCGTCGAGTGAATCAGTTGCCGAGACCGCACGCTGTCGCCCTCGGCAGTTACTACTGCCCAGGATTCCTTGAGGCCGCTGACAAGAAGCAGGTGAGCGGTATCGCCCACCTGGTAGCTCTTTTTGTCGGCCACAATCTGCGCCTGGGCGTTCGGCGAGTACCACGCGCCGGCGCCGTTCCAGACCCACACCCAGGTGCGCGCTTCAACAGTTCGCTGCTCGGGGGTCTGCGCGCTTGCCTTCACCTCGAAGTCGCCGCTGCCGCTAATCGGCAAATCGATCAGCGCCGTTCCGTCCGCGCCGGTTGCGCCGTCGCGGCTGGTCACGGGCGTCTCAGACCGCTGGTGCGTTACGGAATCCCATTTCACTTGCGCAGCCTCGACGTGCACCTGCGTCTGCACCGGTTTGCCGTCGTAGTCCTGCGCCGTTACTTTTACCTGCGCCGGTTTGCCGTTCTCGAGCAGGTAACTCACCGGCTCCACGCTCACGCGGAACGATCCATAGGTGGCCAGCACCGTCGTGTGGCCGGCGACTTCGCGATTGGCCGTGTCGGTCACGTGTGCTTCGATGCGGTAGTCCTGGTCGTTGTGTTTGTCGTCGATAGCGACAGTCAGCGTAACGGTGAGACGGCCATTCGCGTCCAGTACGCCCTCGTGCTCCTGTTGTTCGGTGGCTCCATAGGTGTCGTCGGTTTCGTCCGACTGTTCCGCGGCTTCACCGCCTTCACTCTCGTCCTGCTCGTCCTCGTCCCACCAGTAGTGCTGCGAAGTATGCACCACGTATTTCACCTTGGCGCCGGCCACCGGCTCGCCGAAGAAGTAGCGGGCCTCGATGGTGGCCTGAATCGAATTGCCTTGCAACACGCGCTGCACAGCGGGCTTCACCGTCACCTGGTACTCGGGCTTCTTGTACTCCTCCACATAAAAGCTGCCCGCACCGGCTGTGCCTACGTTGATGGAGTAGTAGCCGAGCGCGGCGTCGGACTCGAGGTTCAGGTCTGCGGTTACCGTTCCGTGCGCGGAGACCGGAACATCCCTGGTCAACACGACTTTGTCGTCGGGTCCTGTGACCCGCAGCGAGATCGTCTTCTCATCGGGCAGCACAAGGGTGTCATCTTTTTCATTGCGGACAATTCCCTTGATGTGTACGGTGTGCCCGGGCCGGTAAACGGGGCGGTCGGTGTAGACGTAGGCTCGATCCCGCGGTGTCCCGCTCTGCGCAAACCCGTAGCCCCACGGCGTCACCAGCGCGTCGTCTGCGCCGTAGCGCGCGAGGACCCACACATTCTCCGGCACCCCCTGCGCGGCGCCGCCCTCCGTCATGGTGAGCGTGGCCATGCCGTCGCCGTTGGTCTGGCCCGCGGACTGCATCCGCGCGCCGGTCCACAGGGCCACGTCGGCTTTGTCAACCGGAGCGCCGGTCTTGCGGTCAGCCACGTAGAGATCGGCGTTGCCATTATTCGCCTGAACGACCGCCACCATGCTGGTGACAATAGCGACGGTATAGGCCTTATACGTACCGTCGGTTGCCTCGATCAGGTACACGCCGGCGTCCAGCACTTCGATGGGCACCTGCTGCGTCTCGCTCACCAGCGCCGGCGGGGTTTCCAGCTTCCATCGCGCCACGAGTTGGCTCTGGTTCAGAATAGGAACCTGCGCAAACTGCGCGGCGCCAACCACTCGGCTGCGCTTGCCCAGATTGCCCTGCTGCTCGCGGAAGGAGTCGCGCGCTTCGTCGGTGAACTGGCTATGGAAGAAGTGCCGCACCAGCCACCAGAGGTGCGCTTTGAAGTCATGCATGCGCTCGAGCCAGGTGCGCTGCTCGATCTGCTCCTGGGGCGAATACGATTCAGCTCCGAAGCTGTGCAGGTCCTTGAGGCCGGCGAAGAACTTTTGCGCGTCGCGCACGCGGTAGACACGAAACTCCAGCTCCGGCACGTTGCGCGCAAAAAGCAGAACTTTGACTTTTTCGCCCGGCGCAAAGGTGATCTGGGTGGAAAGCGAGAAGGAGCGCGGCGCGTCTTTGGCCGCGGCGGGAATCGCCAGGGCCGGAAGAAGAAAGGCTGCTGCCAGAAGCAGCTTGCGGAGGCTCATTGGGCGCCTCTGAGAATATTCCAGCGATAGACGCCGAGAAAGTTGGGATTGGCAGCCAGCGGACGCCATTGCGGCTCGGGATGGTCGAGGAGCTCAGCCAGCGCCACTCTGCGCAGCTCGCCCGGATTCCCATGGTCGGGGCCGGTGTGGTAAACCACCTCGGCCTGGCTGCCGATGCGCGTCACGATCATCGAGTGCCAAGGTGACGATTGCCCGAACTGGCGATAGAAGAGAAGATCGCCGGGAAGCGCCTGGCGCGCGTCGCGGCCAACAAAGTAAGTGTTGCGCTCCACCAGCGTTTTGGCGTCGGCAAATTGGGCGAACGCGCCGTTCGACACGTCGCCGGGCTCAAACGCCCCGCCGCGCACCCTGAAAAGCCCCTCGCCGAGAGGAGTGTGAGGATAGCTCCAGGCGCGAATCTCACCGGGAAGCGCGGGAACCTCTATGCCAGTTGTTGCGAACCACCCTTCATCATGGCGCTTGAGGGCTTCGCGATAAGCGTAGCGCAGCAGGCTGGCACAGTCGGCAATCTCCGGCGGGACCTCCTCCCTGGGGCGAACGGCCTGATACTCGGCGATCAGCGTAAACCAGCGGCGAAACGCGGCTTGATCCGCGGGGTCGCTGAGGCGCAGAAAATCGGGCGTGCCGTCGCCGAACCGGTCGCTCCAATCGATTGATGCGGCCCTGCCGCCGAAAGCGGTTCGCTGCGCATTGGCCTTGGTCGCGAGCCGATGGGCTCGATGCGCGGAATGCACGAACTGGCGACCGGCAATCCCGGCCGCGCAGAGCAGCAGCAAAGCAACAGCCAGCGTCACAGGAGCAACCGTCGCGATCCGCGAACGATGTTCCATTGCCGCTTCGCCGGAGATGCGACCTATGCCGCGTGCGTTCACTGGAGTGGGTGCTGGAATGTCGCACTCATCCTACCGCAAACCCGGCCGCAGTGCGGAGGAAATGTCCGTTAACCGTCAGCGGGAAGCGTCTCCGCGCCTCAATTCATCTGGCTGGATTTGGATTTGAGGTACTTGTCGAAGGGAATTTCGAAGTAGAACAGCTCTTGGCCGTTGGCGTCGCGCAGCTCGTGCAGGTGAAGCTTGGCTCCCCTCAGCGGGTGGTCGAGGTCCGACACATCGTAGAAGAGGAAACCGGCGCGCGTGGTGTGCGGCTCGACCACCAGGGCCTGATACTCGAAGGTATTGAAGTCGTCCTCGATCTCCTTGTTGCTGGCCTTGGGCTTCAGGTGGATGGCGGGAATGGGGCCGGGCAGCGGGATTTTGCCCCCCTCGCGCTCCTTGCGCGACATCATGCGCTCGATATCTTCGGGCTCGGAGGTCTGGATGCGGTCGCCCGCGGCGGTCTGAAAGAGGATGCGCGCGTCGCGCAGCGAGATGGGGCGGTTGCCATTGTTGGTCACGATCAATCGGATGGGCATTATGCCGTGGGAGAGGTAATCGACGCGGAAGATGGACTCCTTTTCGCGCGTGTCGTAGGGCTCGGCGGCGATGGCCACTCTTTCGCTATCGTGCACCTCGACGGCGGCAAACGAAGTGGCCGGCTGCACCGGCGGCGGAATGTGGTCGCCGGCCGCGGCGGGCAGCGCCAGCCATAGCGCCAACAACGGGAATGATCGAGAAAGCCGCATCGTGGCTGACTGTATCATTGGGGCTTGGGCCGCGGGAAAGCAAGTACCAGTGAGCAAGTACCAGAGAATTAGACCGGGGGAAGGCGAGTTCGTCACGCATGGTTCTTTTTTTCTATAACCTGGCGCTGATCTTCGCCCTGGTTATCGGTTCGCCGTGGTGGTTGTGGAAGATGGCGACCACGCGCAAATACCGCGAAGGCCTGTGGGAGCGATTGGGAGCGGTGCGAGCGCTGCAGGGCCACGCCGGCCGGCCTCTGATCTGGGTTCACGCTGTTTCTGTAGGAGAGGTATTGGCGGTCACGCGCCTGGTGAAAGCTCTGGACGTTGCGCTGCCGGGCTACTTTGTTGCAATTTCCACGACAACGCGCACCGGCCAGGCGCTCGCGCGCGAGCGTTTCGGCGCGGAGCGGGTTTTCTATTCTCCGTTGGACCTGCCGTGGGCCGTGCGCAATTACCTGGTCGAACGAAATCCCAGCACATTGATCCTTGCGGAAACCGAATTCTGGCCCAATCTGCTCAGCGGATGTTTTCGGCGTGGGATTCCTGTCGCGGTCGTCAATGCGCGCATCTCGGACCGGTCCTGGCCGCGCTATCGCCGGCTGCGAATGCTTTGGCGGCCGATCCTGGCCCGGTTGAGCAGAGTTCTGGCGCAGAGCGAGATCGATGCGGAACGGCTGAAGTCCATCGGGTGCCTGCCCGAGCGGGTGCGCGTGGCTGGAAATCTGAAGTTCGACGTGCGCGTTGCTGAAGAGTCTGCCGCAACCCAGCTTCTCAAAGATTGTGGAGTGGGATTGCGGCTCATCGTGGCCGGCAGCACGCTGGAGGGTGAAGAAATTGCGTTGCTGGAGGCGTGGCCACGCCTGCTGCAGGCCGATCCGGAATTGGCCTTGACTCTGGCGCCGCGCCATCCGGAGCGATTCGGCGCGGTGGCTGCCATCCTGGAGAAATCGCCTTTCGAATGGATTCGCAGATCGAATTGGCCTTCCGACCCGGACGGTTCGCCGCGACGGCTTGAACATCGCGAGATCGTCCTCCTCGACACCATCGGCGAGCTGGCGTCGATCTATTCCCTTGCTTCCGTCGCATTTGTCGGCGGCAGCCTGTTTCCGGCCGGAGGGCACAATCCGCTGGAGCCGGCCCAGTTTGGCGTTCCCATCGTAATGGGCCCGCATTATGTCAATTTCCGCGCCATTGTTGAGGAGTTGCGATCGCAGCACGCGCTGCGCATTGCGACAAAGGAAGAATTGGCCGCGTCGCTGATCGAACTGCTGCGCGATTCGGCGGCGGCCGCAGCCATGGGCGCGCGGGCCAGGCAGGTCTTCGAGCGGCAGGCCGGCGCGACGGAGAGATGCGTGCAAGCGGTGAGCGAGTTGCTTGCCGGCGAGGCTGTCGTGGAACGGAAAGCATGAGCGATCCGTCTCCGGCGCGGCGACTGCTTTGGCCCCTGGTCCCGGCATATCGGCTGGCGCTCGCGGCCCGCGAATTGCGCCTTCATTCCGGACTGGAACCGGTGCGGCGACTGCGCTGGCCGGTCATTAGCGTGGGCAGCCTTTCTGCCGGCGGCGCAGGCAAGACTCCGCTCACAATCGCGCTGGCGAAGCTGCTTTCGGCCAATGGCTATCAGGTGGACGTGCTTTCCCGCGGCTTCGGCCGCCAGAGCCGCCAAGCCGCGCGCGTCCGGCCTGAAGGCTCGGCGGAAGAGTTTGGCGACGAGCCGCTGCTGATTGCCCGCGATGCGGGCGTTCCGGTGTATGTGGCCCCGCAACGACATGACGCTGGTCTGCTTGCCGAAATCGATTTGCAGGACAAAGACGTGTTCTGGAAGGAAGGCCCAGGGGCTAAAGCCCCCGCAGGCTCCGATCGGCTGTTGGCCGGGCTAATGCCCGGACCTACCGTTCATCTCCTGGACGACGGCTTTCAGCATCGGCAGCTTGCGCGCGACTTGGACATCTTGCTCCTCAGTCGTCAGGATTGGCACGATCATCTGCTCCCGGCAGGCAATCTGCGCGAACCGCGAAACGCTGCACGCAGGGCCAGCGTAATTGTCATCCCAGCCGAAGAGCCCGAGCTGCAGACCGAATTGGTTGGCTGGGGCTGGCGAGGGCCGATCTGGCGGTTTCATCGCAGAATGGAGGTCCCCGCTGCCGCCGATCCGCTCGCCGCCTTCTGCGGCATCGCCCGTCCGCAACAGTTCTTTCGCGGACTTGAATCCGCGGGACTGAGCCTCGTGAGTCGCACGGCATTCCCCGATCACCACCGCTACACTGCGGGCGATTTCAAGCGCATCGCGGCCACAGCGAAAGCCGCTGGAGCCACCGCACTTATCACGACTGAAAAAGATAAAGTCCGTCTGGAGCAGCTCGCCGCTTTAATTCCGATGTCTCTGCCGCTTCTCACCGCTCGCCTTGATGTTGAAATCGAAGACGAAATCGTCGCCCTGCGGTGGCTCGAGAGTCGGCTCAAGGAGGCTCTATACCGTCCATCTCTGTGAGAAAATCTTACTTTGCACGCGCAGTCCAACTATCGCTTGCTTGTGGTCCGTCTGGGCGCCATGGGCGACATTCTGCACGCCCTGCCGGCGGTGACGGCGCTGCGGATTGCGCACCCTGGGTGGATCATCGACTGGGTGGTCGAGCCGCGCTGGCGCCCGCTGCTCGCTGCCGAAGATGCGGCCGGCTCCGCGAGCAACCGCGGCCCGGCTCAGCCTCTCGTCGATCGCATCTATCTCGCGCCGACAAAGGAGTGGGGACGCCGGCCGCTGAGTGCAAGAACCATTCGCGAGATCAAGGCGCTACGCGGTGCACTGCGATCGCAAGGATATAGCGCCGTTCTCGACATGCAGGGCGCGGTGCGTTCGGCGGCCATTGGTCGGATGGCAGCGGGCCCGCGATTGATCGGTGAGGCCGAACCGCGCGAGTTCGCGGCGCGCTGGCTGTTCACCGAGCGCGTTCAGGTCCAGGGCGTGCACGTGATCGAGCAGGACATCGAGCTCGCCTCGGCGGTTGCCGGCGATGCGCTCACC
>JBAUBR010000484.1:0-6491 GCA_049676965.1 Occallatibacter sp. | reverse complement strand
TTGTTGCGCGTGGCCGATGGGGCGGGGGTAGATGGCGTAATCCTGACCGAACGGCGGTCTGCGCCTCTGAGTCCGGTGGCTGTGAAAGCCAGTGCAGGAGCTTCCGAGCACTTGCGCATTGCCCGCGTGGTCAATCTGGTGCGCGCGCTTGAAGACCTCAAGCGCCATAATCTCTGGGTCGTCGGACTCGATGAGCGAGCCCAGACCGACTACGACCATTTCGATCTCACCGGCGACTGCGTGCTGGTGCTCGGTCGCGAGGGCGCCGGCCTGCACGATCTGGTCCGCCGCACCTGCGATCATCTGCTGCGTATTCCCATGGCCGGCGGCGTCAGCTCGCTCAACGTCTCCGCGGCCGGCGCCGTTGTGCTCTTTGAGGCAGCCCGCCAGCGACGCACCGCCGCGCGCGCGCCAAACACCGCTTTCAACGCTACACGGCCCGCGTCAAAACCAGTAAGAAAGCAGAAAGGCCTCGGTTCATGAAGTTTGGTTTTACCCGCGCAGCGGCGTATGCGGCGTTGTGCATCGTGTCTTCGCCCGCCATCGGCCCCGCGCAATCCGCGCCTCAATCGCCACCCGCGCAGCAAGAAATCTCTCCGTCCTCCTCGCAGCCCAAAGGCCAGGTCATCTTCTCGCGCTCCATCGATGAAAACGGCCAGGTCGTCACCCAGGCCCCGGCGACGATCGTTCAGCCGGGAATGAAGACCGTCACCGCGCCCACAGCCGAGGACGCCGACCGCCGCGCCGTCACCTACACCAACCTCGATCTCGACGTCCATTTGCGCACCGCGGAGCAGCGCATCGCCGTCCGCGCGCTGCTCACCGTGCGCAATAACGGCGAATCCCCGCTTGCACGCATCCCGCTGCAAATCTCCTCTTCGCTCAACTGGGAGCGCGTCCGCGCCGATGGCCGCGACGTGGCCTTCACAGTAGCCACGCTCAACTCCGACACCGACCACACCGGCCAGCTTCATGAAGTCGCCGTTCCCCTCGCCACGCCGCTCGCACCGGGCGAATCCGCTCAGCTCGACGTGACGTATTCGGGCATCATTCCCGCCGATGCCAAACGCCTGCTCGCCATCGGAGCCCCCGACGACACGGCCCTGCTCTCCGACTGGGACCGGATCGGCGTAGATTTCACCGGCCTGCGCGGCTTCGGCAACGTCGTCTGGTATCCGGTGTCGAGCGTCCCCGTCATTCTCGGCGATGGCGCCCGCGTCTTCGACGAGATCGGCCGGCACAAGCTGCGCCTCGCCGGCGCTCAATTCCGCCTGAAGCTCACCGTCGAATTCCCGCCCGGCCAGGCGCCCACGGTTGCGCTCATCAACGGCCATCCCGCCGCGCTCAACGTCACTGACTCCGGCGCAGGCAGCGAAGTCGAAGGTGTCGCCACGGCCAGTCTCGGCCCCGTCACGCTCGGCTTCGAGGCGCCCAGCCTGTTCGTCGCCATTCGCGCGCCGCACTTGAGCCCCGGCATGAACGTGTGGACTTTGCCCGAAGACTCGCCGTCAGCCGATGCATGGACCGCGGCCGCGGCCGCCGTCACACCCTTCCTGCAGGAGTGGCTCGGTCAGCGCCCGCAATCCCAGCTCACCGTCATCGATCTGCCCGACCCTCACGACGCGCCCTACGAGACCGGCTGCCTGCTCGCCGCGCCCATTCGTCCCGCCGCGCCCGCCGAGTTGGAAGCCGCGCTGGCCCACGCGCTCACCCACTCCTACATCCACGACGAACTGCAACCGCCGCCCGCGTGGCTCGATGAGGGCGTGGCAACCTTCATGGGCGCGCTGTGGACAGAAAAG
Source organism: Occallatibacter sp. (assembly GCA_049676965.1). GTDB lineage: Bacteria > Acidobacteriota > Terriglobia > Terriglobales > Acidobacteriaceae > Telmatobacter. The sequence continues at coordinate 4,689 of JBAUBR010000484.1, read as the reverse complement.
CAGCAGGGCAGGGAGCAGGCGCTCGAATCCCTCGAATCCTCGCGGCCCGCGCTCGCCCTCGCGGAGCCCGAAAGCCCCGGCGAAAATCCAGGCCAGCCGCTGGCATCGGCCATCTCGCCGGTCTACTACCGCACCAAGGCCGCCTATGTTTTGTGGATGCTGCGCGACATCGCCGGCGACGCGGCCCTATCCGCCGCGCTCCGCGCCGACGCCTCCGCTGCAAGACCATCCTCACCGAATCAAGGATCGCACGACCCGAAGCAGGGCACAGGTCCCAACTCAACCGCCGAGTCAGCCAGGTCGGATCCAGCCCGCATCGCCGCGGCAGATCTCGCCGCCGATATCGGCAACGATCCAGCGGCCAAAACTCAGCGCACTTTATTCGAGAAGCTTCTCGAGCAGTCCGGTCCGCAGCACGACCTCTCGTGGTTTTTCGCCGACTGGGTGAATGCCGACCACGGCCTGCCCGACCTGAGCATCGAGAGCGTCTTTCCGAGCATGGCTTCGACCGATTCCTGGCTGGTCACAGTGAACCTGGCCAACAGCGGGTACGCCGCCGCCGAGGTTCCGGTCACCGTCCGTTCGGCGGCGACCTCCATTACGCAGCGCGTGCTCATTCCCGCCCGCGGCAAGGTCTCGCGCCGCATTCTCATCCAGAGCAAGCCCACTGAAGTCCAGCTCAACGACGGCACCGTCCCCGAAACCCAGGCCACCGTCCACGTGACCACGATTGGTGAACCGGCGCAGAATCCGCAGCCGTGATGGCGGCCGTCTACTCGTAGCGCAGAGCGACCATGGGGTCGACGCGCATGGCCCGGCGCGAGGGCACATACGCCGCGACCAGCGCGATCGCGAACAGCAGCAGCGACACGCCCGCGTAAGAGATCGCGTCGAACGCGCCCAGCCCGTAGAGCACCTTGCGCAGCAGCACCGAATCTGCCGTCGCCAGCGCCAGGCCAACCAGCAATCCGGCGATCACCGGCCGCGTACTGTCGCGCACGATCAGCGCCGCGATCTGTCCTCGTCTCGCCCCCAGCGCCATGCGGATGCCCACCTCGCGCGTGCGCAGCACCACCATGTAGCTCACGGTTCCGAAGATGCCCATCGATGCCAGCACCAGGCCGAACACGCCGATGGTGAGGGCGACGACCGCCGACATCGCGGATGCGATGAAGGGCTCCGTGGCGCGCAGCATTTCTTCGAGGGTCGCGGTCGTCGCCACCATATTCGGATCGATCGACAAGATCGCCGGCCCGATGGCGCCGATGGTCTTCGCCGCGTCCAGCCGTGAACGGATCAGGATTGGGTAATCCTGCACCCTGCCTTCGGGCAGCGGCACATACACCTTCACGGCGTCTCGGTCGTCCATCAGTGCGCCGCGCGCGTCGCGGGCCACGCCGATCACTTCATAGTCGTGCCCATCCGGAACGATCTCGCCCCAAGCTTCGTATTGTCCGTCCGTGCCCATGCGCAGCCTTTTACCCATGGGATTCTGTCCCGGCCAGAGCTGCCTTGCTGCCGATTCGCTCAAAATGGCGCAAGGCTCCGGCGTACCGGTCTGCGACTGAAATCCGCGCCCGAAGAGCAACGGAATCCCCAGCGCCGCGAAATAATTCGGCTGCACATAGGTGTAGTAGAGAAGCGCCCGGGTGTTGCGCGCCGTCGGCTTTTGTCCATCCAGCGAAATCGCAGCCACGCGAATTCCATCATCGTCCGGCGCATGTCCGCTGGTGATGGATACCACGCCGGGCAATTCGGCCAGCCGACGGCGAATCGCGCTCACCAGCGCAGCTCTGCGTTCCGAGTTGTACTCCGGCGTGTCGGGAAACTGCAACGTCAGCTCCGCAACTTGCTTGTCGGCATAGCCGGTGTCCAGCTTCAGCGCCTGGATCGAGCTGCGGACCAGCATGCTTCCCGCGATCAGCAGCACCAGCGACACCGCAACCTGCGCGCCGACCAGAAAGCCGCGAACCCTGCGGCTGCGCACCGGCGAAGTAGCCGCATTGGCCTTCAACGCCGACGAAAGCGCGGATCGCGAGCTCTCAAGAGCCGGCGCCAGGCCGAAGAGCACGCCGGCAACCAGCGACACGGCAAACACGTAGGCAAAGATCGCGAGGTCCGGCCTGACGTGCACAACGAACGTTCCCAAATCGGCCGGCATGATCTCCGATGCCATTCTGGCCAACACCTTGACCAGGGCCCAACTGCAAAGAAATGCAATTGCGCCGGCAATCAGGCCCAGCAGCGCGCTCTCCGTCAGCAATTGCCGGATCAGCCTCCAACGGCTCGCACCCAGCGACATCCGCAAACCCAGCTCATTCTGCCGCGCAGCCGCCCGCGCCAGCTGCAGGCTGGCCACGTTGGCGCATGCAATCACCAACACCATTCCCGCCGCCGCCATGATGAGCAGTACGACGAACCTGAGGTGTGTGTTGCGCAGGGGAGGGGAGGGAAACGGAGAGCCCGGCGTCAGCTCCATCTGCGCCGGCCTGCTCAGCTCCGAGTGCGAGTCGTGCAGGCTGCGCAAGTGGTCGGCGAGCACGTTCGTCTCCGCCTGCGCCTGAGTCATGCTCACTCCCGGGGCCAGTCGGCCAGACAGCCGGCAGCACTCGATTTCGCGATCGTGGAGTTGACCGTCGCCGGGATGGACCAGCGCCTCCAGGCTCAGCGGATACCAGAAATCCGGCGCTGCGATATCGGTGCCCACAAAGTCATGCGGAGTGATGCCGATGACCGTGAATGCCGTGCCATTCAGGCGGATCGCCTTGCCGACGATCGACGGGTCCCCTCCGAACCGCCGCTGCCAGTAGTTCTCGCTCATCAGCACCGCGGGCGACTTGGCAAGCTCCGCGGCATCGCCGGCTGCAAAGGTGCGCCCGCGCAGCGCAGCAACGCCCAGCACCGAAAAATAATTCTCGCTGACCATCAGCACGCTGGCCAGCTCCGCCTTGCTGTGCGGAATATTCGAAGGCAACAGTCCCCATTTCGAAAACATCGAATCGGTTGCGGCACGCCGCCGGCTCTCGTCGCCTCCCGCGCCGGTCAGGATCATTTCGTCATAATTGTTCCGCAGAGCGGTCAGTCCGCTGAACGCGTGCAGATGGTCCCCATAAGCCTCGTAGTCGGGATAGCTGAACAGAAAGTCGTAAGCGCCGGACGGGTGGACCAGGAGGAAGTTCACCATCCTTCCCGGATCGCGCGCGTCAACTCCCCCATTGAACAGCGATTCATAGGCGGTAAACACCGCCGTGTTGAGTCCGATGCCCAATGCCAGCGCCAGCACCGCAACCGCGGTGAAGCTCGCGTTGCGAAACAGCATGCGCACGCCGTAGCGCAGGTCCTGGAGCAACGATTGAAGCAACATCATTTCACGATCCTATTTCCTATAACGCAGGGAGCCTGCAATTTGTTAATGCATGGAGCCCGCAATTTGTGACCAATCGCGCGCCGCACTTCTGATTCCGGCCTTTTATCTGGCTTTTTAATTTGTTTATGACCGGCAAAAAATTGCGCACGGCTCGAGTACAAGCAATGCGCAATCGCTTACTGAAACCTCATCATCGACGGCGGGAAGCACTTCGCGCATCAAGGCCGAGTTTAAAGCCCGCATCCCTCAATCCCCGATCCCGCTCGTATCCCATAACTTGACGGTCTTGTCCTCACTGCCTGAGGCCAGCAGGTGTCCAAAGGGGTCGAAGGCCACGCTGAGCACCGCTCCCGAATCGCCCTTCAGCTCGCGCAGAAACTCGCCGCTGGCCGCGTCCCAAAGACGGATCGTCTTGTCGGCGCTGCCCGAAGCCAGCAGGCGCCCATCGGGGCTGAAGGCCACCGAGCTGACTGCCGCGGTGTGGCCCTCGAGTGAATGCACCACTGCGCCGCTTGAGGCATTCCATTCCTTCACGCTGTGGTCGTCGTCGGCCGTGGCCAGCAGCGTGCCATCTGTGCTGAAGACCACGGAGTTAATCGGCCCCGAGGCGGCCTGCGTAGTGCGCAGAAGCTTTCCGTCGGCAATATTCCACAGCCTCACGGTCCCGTCCGCGCCCGCCGAGGCCAGCGTGTGCCCGTCGGGGCTGAACGCCACCGAAAACACCTTGTCCGTATGCCCGCTCAGCGTGCGCAGCGCCTGTCCGCTGGCCACGTCCCACAGCTTGATCGTCTTGTCCCAACTCGCTGAAGCCAGCGTGCGCCCATCGGGGCTGAACGCCACCGCGGGCACATGATCGCTGTGCCCCTGCATGGTGCCCAGCACCTGCCCGCTGTTGGCATCCCACATCTTTATGGTGTTGTCCGACAATCCCGCCGCCACCGTGTGCCCGTCGGGACTGAAGGCCAGCGAGTCCACGCCATCCTGCAGAGTGCGCTGCCCCGTGCCGTCGTTCGTGTTCCATATTGCGACGGAATTATCGCGGCTCGCCGAAGCCAGCATCAGCCCGTTGGGGCTGAAGGCGACAGAAACGATCGCGCCGTTCTGCCCATCGAGCGTGCGAAAATGCACGGTCGGCACAATCGCCCGCTCCGCAATCATTCCCGCAACGATGATGACCGCGACCGGCGACAGCAGCGCCCACAGGGGAACCGGGTTCTGGGCTCTTCTGACGCGCGTGCTCCTCATGTCCCTCAGCGTCCCGTGCTCGCCGGTGCGGCGCACCCTCGCCGCATCGAAAGCCGCGGCATTACCCCCGCTTGGCT
>JBAUBR010000483.1:0-10097 GCA_049676965.1 Occallatibacter sp. | reverse complement strand
GGGTCAACGCGGTGGAGGCCCTGCGGGCGGAGTAACAGACACGGAACGCGCGCCTCGGCGTCAAGCAGCGTCTGACGAGTTTCCGAAGCGGTCGTGTGATAGACCGGGACTTCAGCCCCGACATAGGAGGCGCGACAGCAGACGGGATTATTGCTGCGGTTACCGTGCGGCAGCATAGCCGCAAGCGTCTACACGCTGCCGTGAAACAATGGGGCTTGATCCAATGCCCCTCTACCCGAACGCCGCCGCTCTGATCCGTGCCAACCTCGAAACGATACAGAGCGGACGCAAAGCTAAGGTCGTAGCAATTGGCACTCTGACGGACGTGCAGCTTGAGGCTATCAACCGGCACCGGCTGGAGCACAACGATTCCCTACCCTTGATCGTGGCCGAGGTGGTTTTTATCGGCGGTCACGTCTACCGCAGTCGCATCGAAGGCGATAATTACACGATTGATGACGTCGTGGAGCAGATCATCAGCGCGATGAACAAGGATTCGGCTCTCGTCGGATCCCTGCCTATGCAGGCGATACAGAACCCCACGCCTAGGACCGATCGCCTCGGAAACACTATCTACGACCGCGCGGTGTTCGAGTGTATGAGCCGACACCCACGGCCAGAACTCTATTCGGTGATACCGAAGGGCGACCGCATCAAGCCGGAAAAGCAGAAGGGCCACCCGTAGGCAGCCCTTCAAACATATTCGAGCAATTCGCCCGGCTAACTGAAACCGTCCGGCGCACCAATTACCCACACCGATTATCGGCAAAAACCGCAGTTTTTACAAGCGCAGTCTAGCGCAAATTTGGCCCTGATTCGAAACCGATCTAAAATGAGAGGGTTAGCCCCGGCCCGCTCGACCGGGTGGGTTGGTTCTTTATGATTTTCGACTACTCCCGCGACCAGGGCAACCGCATCTTCGCCTCCTATCAACCTCATCTGGTAGGTGTCGCATTATCTCTCGAAGACGATCTACCCGGGCTCAGGATTGAAGCGGCTTCGGCCCCGGAGGGACATTTCACCGTTTTTGTGCCAGACGCCGAGTTTTTCCCGCAACCTGTTTAGCCCCAAGGTCCCCGCCCCGGCTTGGCCGGAAACCAATAAAGCTCGTCTTAAAATTCCTCATTTCACAATACTTACGGCGAGGATTCATCGCTTGGCTTGAGGTCAGAGCGAACCGGCCATGCAACCTCGCCTAGTGACAAATGAACTACATCCAACTTTAGTTTCTTTGAGGGCTATCGAGCTCTCTAGTAAACTGTTCCTGACGGTCCGCTCATTGACCCATTCATGACCCCCATTTCATACCAGGAGATTCAAATGGAAGAGATTGTAAAAAAGACCAAAGCTCCGGCCAAGCCGCGCAAGTCTGCCGCTAAAAAGACCGCAGCCCCGGCAAACGGAGCAGTTCACGCCGACGGCTCCGCCCTCTCGAACGTGACCGAGATGAAACTCTCCCACGACCAGGTAGCCCTGCTTGCGCACCGTTATTGGGCGGAGCGTGGACGCCAGCACGGCCGCGACGCAGAGGACTGGTTCCGGGCCGAGCAGGAGCTTCGCGGAAAAGCGTCGTAAACGGCAGAAACCAAAAGATATCCGGTTCAGAAACGCAGAACCGCCGCACCGTACAACCCAGGGACGAAAAACTGTCCCCCACCTGGGCAGGCATGACTGTTTCCGTCAGGGAGAGCCTATGGAGATCCCGGGGGAGGTGACGCGCAGGACGGTGCTGCGCGGGGCTGCCCTGGGCATGGCCGCGCTCGCCACCGGCGCCGCGTCCGGGGTCGAAGGCGTGTTTGCGAGCCCGGAATCGACACCGCCCAATATCGTCTTCATCCTGGCTGACGATCTCGGCTATGCAGACTTGGCCTGCTACGGGCGCCCTGACCTGCATACCCCGAACATCGACGGTTTGGCGGCCAGGGGCGTGCGCTTTTTGCAGGCCTACGCCAACTCCGCGGTCTGCTCCGCCACGCGCACGGCGCTCATTACCGGCCGCTACCAGTACCGGCTTCCTGTCGGCCTTGAAGAGCCGCTGGCCGGCCGCGATGTGGGCCTGCCGCCGGACCAGCCGACTCTGCCGTCCCTGCTGAAGAAGGCCGGCTACGGCACGACTCTGGTGGGCAAGTGGCATATGGGCGTCTTGCCGAAGTACGGTCCACTGCAGAGCGGATATGACCATTTCTATGGCTTCCGCGGCGGAGCGGTGGACTACTATACCCACTCCAACGACCTGTGGGACGGCGATGTGCCGGTGCACCAGCAGGGCTACCTGACGGATCTGCTCGGCACGCGCGCCGTCGAGGTCGTCAACGGGTACGCGAAATCCCGCCAGCCGTTTTTGCTGAGCCTGCATTTCAATGCTCCGCACTGGCCGTGGGAGGCGCCGGACGACGAAGCCGAATCGCAACGCCTCATCGGGCGCGGCCTGGCGGACTATGACGGCGGCTCGCAGAAGACCTACGAGCGCATGATCGAGGAGATGGACCTGCAGGTCGGCCGGGTTCTCGACGCGCTGCGTGAGCACGGCCTGAGCGAAAACACCATCGTAGTCTTCACCAGCGACAACGGCGGTGAGCGCTTCGCCGACACCTGGCCCTTCACCGGCAGAAAAACCGATCTGCTCGAAGGCGGCCTGCGCATTCCGGCCATTTTTTCCTGGCCGGCGCGCATTCCTCCCGGCCGGACCATCGACCAGGTAGCCATCACCATGGATTGGCTGCCGACACTGCTCGCCGCCGCGGGCACATCGCCCGACCCGGCCTTCCCACCCGACGGCATCAACCTTCTTCCCATGCTCATTCCCAACGCGCCGCCGGTCGAGCGCAAGCTGTTCTGGCGCTACAAGGCCAACGCCCAGCGCGCGGCCCGGGATGGCGACATGAAATTCCTCAAGATCCTCGACAACACCTTTCTTTTCAACGTGGTCGACGACCCCATGGAGCGCGCCAACCTCAAGGAGCGCCTCCCGGACGTCTATGACCGGCTGGTGGCGGAATGGCTACAGTGGAACGCGGCGATGCTTCCGGAGATCGACGCCAGCTACACCTTCAACTTCACTGGAGCACAACTCGCCGACCACATCGGAACAAAACCGACCAGCGGCAAGGCGGATAATCCGGTGCCGGAGACCGCGCCGCGGGCAAACCCGCACTGAGAGTCGAAATCGCGCCGGTTATCCCTTTCCGCGCGAAATCCACCACGCCTTGGCGAACTTCCAGTGGATATAAACCGAATGGTTCAGGTGCAGCAGCAGCCCTTCGCGGCCATCTAAAAAGCCGAGCCGAAAAAAGTAGTTATAGATAAACGTCGCGGCGGGATTCAGCACCGCATTCCAGACAAATGCCGGAAAGGACCGGCTGTCGCGCCCGGACTTGTGGAGCAGTTGGGCAATCTCCGAGCTGTAGCGATTCATGTGTTCGAGGTAGGTGTTCAGGTCCGGATAGGCGTAGTGCAGCATATCGTGCCTGAGCCGGCCGGTGGGCCCCGCGAACTGCGGCGTGCTGTGCGGGCCAACTCCTTCGCTCAAACGCGCCGCTCCGCGCCGGAACAGGCGCAGTTTCCGGTCGGGATAGAAGCCGCCGTGGCGCATCCACCGGCCCAGGATCAGGTTGAGCCGCGGAATCCAATAGGCCCCAAACTTCGGTTCGCCGCCGAGAAGGCGGCGAATCTCCTCTTGCAGCTCCGGCGAAAGCACCTCGTCGGCATCGAGCAGCAGGATCCAGTCCGAAGTGCACTGGTCGAGCGCGATATTCTTCTGCTCCCCGTGCCCGCCAAAGGCGTGATAGCTGGTCTTCGCGCCGAAGCTTTGCGCAATCTCGATCGTCCGATCCTTCGATCCCGAGTCGACGATCACGATCTCGTCGGCCCAGCGAACGCTGTCGAGGGTGCGCGGCAGGTTCGTCTCCTCGTTCATCGCGATCATGGCTACCGAAAGCGTCTTGCGCATCGAAGGCAGGATAACCCAGCGGTTCGAATCCATCCGAATTGCCTGCGATGATAGACAGCGCATTCCCTTGCGAGCGTTTTCGGCAAACTCAGGGGTGACCGGCTGGGGATGGACGATGTACTGTTCGGAAGAGAAGAGATCGCAAGCATGGCGCGCAAATCGGAATCGCATTCCCGTTCTCAAAGACATCTCGCGTCGAAGCCCGGGCAGATGCTGATCGACGAGCGCCGCCAGCACATCCTGGCCCTCATTCAAAATCACGGCCGCGTGGTGGTCGGCGAACTCTCGCGATCGATGGAAATCTCCCAGATCACGATTCGCAAGGACCTCGAGTACCTGCAGGCGAAGGGGCTGATCCAGCGCACGCATGGCGGGGCGCTGCGGCTGCAGTCGGGCGCGCTCTTCGATCCTTCCATCCAGGAAAAGCAGAAACAGCATTCCCACGAGAAGCATCGCATTGCCGCGGCGGCCGCGGAGATGGTGGAGGAAGGCCAGTGCGTAATGCTAGACTCCGGCACCACGACCACCGCCATTGCGCAGGCCCTGAAGCGATTCTCGCAGCTCACCGTGATCACCAACGCGGTGAACATCGTAGTCGAGCTGAGCAGCACTGACCTCGAAGTGATCCTCATCGGCGGAAGCCTGCGCAAAAACTCCTTTTCTCTGGTGGGCCCGCTCGCCGAAGACGTGCTCGAAGAGATGCACGCCGACATTCTCTTCCTGGGCGTAGACGGATTCGACGTGGAGATCGGTATCACCACGCCCAATTTTTTGGAGTCGCGCGTGAACCGCGCCATGGTGAAGGCCGCGCGCCGCGTAGTGGCCGTGTGCGACTCGACCAAGTTCGGCCGGCGCAGCCTTTCGCGCATTGTGCCGCCCTCGGCAATTCATTGCGTGATTACCGACAAAAATCTTCCCCGCGCAACAGAAGAGGCGCTTCGCGCGCAGAATATTGAGCTCGTCCTGGTGTGAGCAGACGCGTTTGCGCGGCGGAAGCATGAGTGCGAACGAAGGCCGTGCGCAGCGGATGGATCCTACTTCTGCTCAAATCTGCGATTGCGCGCCGGATTGAAGTCCGTGGGCATCTTGCCGGTGACATGCACCGTGAAGGTTTCGTCCGCGTGCGTGGAATCGAGCCCGGTTGCGGTGAGATGCACTGCGTAGTCTCCAGGCTCGGTCCAGGCATGGCTCACGTGCTCGCCATCCAGTTGCAATCCGTCGCCGAAGTCCCATCGGTACGACACAACTGGATCCCCGCTCGTTTGCTGCGCGGAGAAGGCAAGCTCCTCGCCGGCATTTGCCGATGCGGGATGGTCCGCATGCACCGCCGGCGGCTGAGCGGACTGGTTCGCATCGACAATCTTCAGCACGCGAACCGAGTGTGGAGGCAATTCCAGGTGAATCTCGGCGGAATTCGGCCGAGCAGGTGCATTGCTCTTGAGAACGTCTGAAATAACATAGCGTCCGTTAACTGCGAGTCCGAGGTCGGCGAGCTGAATCGTGTGTTGCGCAGTGCGATCGGTCCAGTTGAAAACGGAAAGAATGCCCTGGCGGTTCGACTCCTTTAGATAGAAGATGCTAGGCTGGGCGTCGGACGGTGCGTAGCTCATCAGGTCGATGGGTTTCGATGCGCGCCCCAGGCGGATCATGTCGATCAAATCCCGGTTCTCGATCAGCGCCAGCCGCTCCGGCGAGTTCTCGAGCGAAGGCAGATCGTCGCCAATCTCGAACATGCCTCCGGAAACCGCCGCCAGCGCGATCGATACCTGCGCCTCGTCGAGACTCGCCGGCTTGAAGCTCTCGTGCCACGACTGGTCCGGAATGGTCTGCGTGGAAACGGTGAAAGCATCCGGGTCGGAGACGAAGTAATTGCGATTCATGTAGTAGCGCGCGGCGATGCCGGTGGCCGCGTCGCGGCTGGCGTCGAAGGTGTGGCCAGTATCCTGCGAGATGCGCCCGTAATCGACCAAACCGACCGGATTCAGCATCACGCTGCCGTCTTTATCGAGCAGCACATCGTCGCCCACCGTGTCGCGGATAATCTTCAGGCCAATCCGCTGCGCTTCCATCGCGGTAGTGTTGGGTTTGTAGTAATAGCCTTCGATCGCGGTGTCGTCCATGAAATCTAACTTGATGTAATGGATGCCCCATTGCCGGACAAGCTTGGAATACGTCTCGCGCAGATAGTTCTGGGCGCCGGGATTCGTCGTGTCGAGCACGTAGAGCTGATCTTTATCGTCGTCCATGCGGCCCGCGTGAATGGGCTCGCCCTGCGCGTTCTTCACCAGCCATTCGGGATGATTGTGGAACACCCACGCCCGCTCCGAGACTTCAAAGGGCGCGGTCCAGATGCCCGGCGTCAGTCCCAGCCCGCGTATCCGATACTCGACCGGCCCGAGCCCGTTGGGAAACATCGCCGCGTCTGGAGTCACGTATTCGCCGCGCGCGTATTGGTAGCCCTCGTCGATGTGAAACAGGTTGTAGCCGTAGCTTTTCAAGTGCTCCGACTCCCACGCGGCGTTGGCCAGCGCTGCGCCCTCGTTCAAACCAAAATAGAACGCCGTCCAGCTCCACCAGCCCATGAGCGGAGGCGCAGAGTCGCGCGCACGATGAATCTGCCGGATCAGGGATCCGTAAGTTTCGAGCTGCTCGTGATAGTCGGTTCCTACGCTCAAAACGAGCTCTTCGGAAGAGAGATCTTCACCCGCCGCAACCGGAAGACTGAGCTCGATGCGATCTTTCGCCGGAGAGTGCTCGAGAGAATTTTCGAGTTCGAGCTCGGTTGTGCCGGCCGAATCCGCCGCCCAGGCCGTGACGCGCGGAGATGCGGAATCGGGATCATTCACGTGCAGGCGAAAGATGGTGAGGAAGCGATCGGAAGTGAGGGCGCCAAGGAAGATGCTCTCATGGCTCTGCCGGTTGTAGATGAGCTGGCTGCCGACGGCGCGGTGCATGTGGTCTTTTGCATCGGCAAGATCGTGAATCTTCATCCCCGGCCGATCTTCGCTGAAACTGTCGGAGAGCACTCGATCTTCGCCAGCCGGTCCTCCGAGATCGGGAATCGTTCCAGCCGATGCATCGACGGCACGAATCGCCTCGACGTGAATCGCCGCGCCGGTGCTGTTGTGTACGGTTACTTGGATATCGGCAAACGGTTTTCCGCTGTAGGCCCGCAGGCGGTACACGAGATCGGGCTCGCCCTGCAGCCCCGTCCACGCAACCTGCCATTCTTCAGCCGTGCCCAGGTAGCCCTCGGTGGTGGTTTGTTTCACTTCGTGATGCGGGTAATCGGCCCAATGCAGCCAGTGCCCGTTTACCTCCGCAGCCACTCCGGCGGTGAGCGCAAAGACTGACGAATCCGAAAGGCCGATGCTGTACTTGCCGTCAGGATTGATCGAGACGCGAAGCGCCTTCTCCTGCGCGTGCAACAGCAATCCGCCCGCCGTGCATCCTGCGAGCAGCATGCTTCCCAACCTTCCGAGCCCAAATCTCCACCGTGGATCCCTCACCCGCGCCTCCGTTCATTGCCTGCTGGAATTCCCCCGAAATCCGATCACGAATCCGATGATGCGCTCGACAACTCAAACCGGTTCGTCCACGATTTCTTCGCGCACCGGACCCCAATAGAGCCGCTTGCCGCTCCAGTAAGACTGCGCCGCCATGATGCCGACGATGGCATGCGAGAATCCATTGTCGACAGTCGCGTTGGGCTGCGTGCGGCTCTGCATGGCATGGAGCCAATTGACCATGTGCGTCACATCGTCGTCGCTGGGGCCGAGCGAATTGTGCGGAACACCCGGAACCTCAAGCACGGCGGCCTCGTCGGCGTCCGGTCCCACGGTCATAGGAGCCTTGGAATACACCGGCCCCGACTCCCACGCGTCCCATTCCTGCCGTCCGCCTTCTTTGGTGGTGACAAAAAGCGAAGCGCCCTCACCGCCATAGTTCTCAATGGCGCCCAGGCGGCCCTGGATGCGCGCAAAGCTACGATAGCTATTGCAGAAAGTCGTCTTATAGGTATAGAGAAAGCCTTTGGGGTACGTCACCGCGGCCACGCACGTGTCGGGATTCTGGCGATCGTCCTTCCACACGAAGATGCCGCCGCTGGCGACCACGCTGGTTGGGTAACTCTCGTCGGTCCACAGATGAACCAGATCGGAACCGTGGCTCATCCACTGATCGAAGATGCCGGAAGAGAAGTCCTTGTAGAGTCGGAACTCGAGGTAGACGTGCGGATCGAAAGGCCGGTCCGGCTTGCCCGGCAGCCACCGCTTCCAATCGGTGTCCTCCTCGCGCAGCTGTGACTTCCTACCATAGAGCCACTGCTTCCACTCCATGTTTTCGTCTTGGACCATCTCGCGCGTGTTGCCGATATCGACACCGACGAACCGCCAGCGCTCCTCGTTCACGTTCCATTCCTGCTCGATGTGGACGATGTCGCCGATCTTGCCGGAACGAATGATGTCGCGCACCGCCAGCGGGTAAGGCTGGCTGCGATGCTGCGTCCCCACCTGCACCACCTGCTTGGAATTCTTCGCCGTGTCGCGCGCCTCCTTGGCCTCGGAAAGCACGTTGGCAAACGGCTTCTCCACGTAGCAATCCTTGCCCGCGCGCACCACTTCTGCGCACAATTTCGCGTGCTGAAAGTCACCGGTGGCAATCATCACGCCATCGATATCGTTGCGCGCCAGCATCTCCTCGGAGTATTTGTACACTTGGGGATCGTTTCCCAACATGCGCTTTACCTGTGCGGCGCGGCGTTCGCGAGTCATGCTCCAGATATCGCAAACGGCAATAAATTCGACGGGAACCTGCCGGGACGCGAGCTTGGCCATGTGCACGTGCCCTTCGCTGCGGTCGCCGCATCCCAGTTGCGCCAGGCGGATGCGATCGTTGGCGCCCAGAACCCGCGCATAGGAGCGCGCCGTCAGGTTTCCGGCCGCCAGCCGAGCCCCGCCGGCCTTCAGAAACTCTCTTCGGCCCACACCCGGGGCTTCGCCCTTCATAGCCGCCTCCTCTCGCTGCTATCCGGTCATCGGTTGGTACAGTGCAGCGGTTGCTGAAGAGATTTCGGATTCTTACCTTTTAGATCGCAAGGCTAAAATGGTCTCCGAAGCCGTGTCAAGCAAGTCCCGCAACCCGCCGCCCCGCCGAGCCAGTTATGAGCAAGGCTTGCCGATCGCGCTCGTTGGAGTGAGCCTTCATCGACGGAGCGAACCGGTGGATTCCGCGTTCCGGCGGCTAAAGGCAGCGCCCCTCCGCACTTCCTGCCCGGACGAAACCTTCTTGACATACTCAATCGATACGTCTCAAATCGTAAGACAACGATGTAAAAAGTAAGCACTCGCAATCCGGCCCTCATCCCACCGGAGTTGGTGGAACATCGAAGGGTCGAAGTTTGTTCAGTTCGCGATTGAGTAACCGATGCCGGCGAGCACGCCGCGCATGTAAGCGAAGCTCTCGATCACTCCTGGCATGGGGTCATCGGGATGGATTTCGTACTCGAGATCGACCCAGCCGGGATACTTGATCTTGATAAGCGCTTCAAAGATGCCGCGAACGGGCATTTTGCCCTCACCTACGGCGACCTGGCTTTCCTTGGCGGTGAAATCGGCCAGATCCTTGATGTGCATATCGAAAAGGCGCGGGCCGGCGGCGTGAATGGCATGAATCACATCCGTGCCGGCGCGCACGCAGTGGCCCACGTCAATACAGCAGCCCATGCGCGGATCCATTCCTTTGACCGCCTTGAGCACGTCGAGCGGCGAGGGAAAGACCTTGTCCTCGGGGCCATGATTATGGATGGCGAAGCGGATGTCGTATTCGCGGACGAACTTCTCGATGCGCGGCAAAGTGGCGAGCGCGGGATCGCCGGCGACGATGACCCTGATGCCGGCGCGCTTCGCGTACTCGAACTTGGTGCGAATGTCGTCGTCTTCGTCTTTTGGGAAATAGACAGTTCCGGCGGCGTGGAGATGAATGCCCGCAGCGGCGTAGTCGGCCAGCGCTTTGGCCTCTTCATCGGGCGCCATGGGCAGGTGGTCTTTCGCGTCCTTCGCATTCAGGCCTGTGATGTTGAGCTGCTTCATGAAGGCGATCAACTGCGCGCGGCTGAAGTTGCGGAAGGTATAGCTGGCCAAGCCCAGGT
>JBAUBR010000482.1:0-2696 GCA_049676965.1 Occallatibacter sp. | reverse complement strand
ATATAAAAATGGCAAAACCGGCGACCCCAGACACGGTAAATTCCCCGCCAGGAACCTTCTGGCTATATTGAATTGTTGCAGCTCCAGTGAATAGGCCGGCCGTGATCGCACCAAATACTGCGGTCATAATGCGCAGAATGAGATACTTCGCCGGATCAAGCTCCTTGACCTTGAAGAAGGCTAGGATTAGGAAGGCAAAGAAGACTGCGCCAAACCCCATGGACGTGAAGTATTGCTGAGCCTGCGTCAAGGTCCCTCCGTTCAGCCGTCCAGATTCGTAAACAATTGATACAGAAGAATTATGCGTCAGCTGGGTGTTTCTGCAAAGACTTTTTTATGGACCGCATTTGGCTCAGCGCCTCACCAAGACAATCGAAAGCGTGCCTTACATGGACCGTCGCATTGTTGACGGCGATCCCGACCTGAGCCGCCGCCTCGATACAGCCTAATTCTTCAAAGCAAATCAAAGCCACAAGGTCGTGCTCTTTCTTATGCAGGAAGCTCATCGTCTTATAGAACTGGTCTGCCCCGTCCATCCGCACGATCGTTGTGTCCTCCACTACGCTGCCATCAGTACGGACCTCGTAAGCCATAGCCCCCATGAATGGCCTTTGCGCAATGGTCCAAAGGGTCGTGATCTGCAGGCCATAAAGGTGCTGCATCTCATCAACGATTCCTGCCGCGCGCACCCTCCTACCTGACAACGAGGTGCGCTTCCTCTCCCTGTCACGCAAGGCCAAGATCAAACCGGAGTACAGGCCCATGGGAGCCGAACGATACCATTCGCAGGGGGCGGTGATGTTCGCGGTCACGCATTACAAGGAGACAGGCTGCATTCTCCTGCATGATGAGGTGAAAGCCGCACTGTTGAAGCAGAAGCGGGAGCGGAAAGCTTCGAAACAGGAATCACGGCCGGGGGCATCCGTGCACCCGCGGGGAACGGGAGAGCAGCAGGAGCTGCGAATATGACCAACAGGCAAGCAACAAATGGTCAAGAAGACGTATCCGCACGCGGCGAAAAGAACTGGCCAGCCTTGAAGTACTCGTATACCGTTTCCTGCATAGGGGACGGTGGGAAACAGTAAGAATATAAAGCGCCCTCTGTCAGATCACAGACCATTCCCTTGCTTGCAATAACGTAGCCGAATCCTCCGATTGGAAGTCTCAAAAGCTCTTTACAGCTGCCTATATGCACAGCCCATGGAGCCGACGCCGCGAGTGAGAACGAAGGCAAGAATTCTTGAAGACTATGTACGGAAATTTGAGATGAGTCTTCAATAAACCAAAATTCGAAACTATTGGCTAGTTTTGCCAACCGCTCTACCGCTATTCGGTTTTCGGGACTACGATATCCATTCTTACAATACACAAATCGCGGCTTCTTTTTTGCAATCATCACTTCAATCTCTCCGGCAGGCATAGCCGTAAGATCCGCAATGATGACTTTGATATGCAGCTCGTCCAATTTATCTGGTAATCCATGAGTGAAAGGACTGTCAGCAATTATACAATCTCCCTTCCAGAGCAGTTTCTCTATCATCCATTCCAACGGGAAAATTGGTCCTACGCTGATAAACACTTCATCTCGAGACCGTCCAAATCCTTCGCCTATTAGCTGCCGAAGAATGTCTAGACCGTGGGGAGAGCCATACGTATTGAGGTAGGGCCGACATCTTTTTTCGCCCAGTCTCAGTGCCTTGCGCAGTGCCAGCAAATCCGGATCTTTCATTTAGTCATTGACTCCGGCTCCGCAATTGCAGTTTGAAACAGATAATTTGCTTCCCATGTCTGATTTTTCTTCCGTCCAACAAAGACAATGCCTATTTGAACAAGGCTGTCGCTTTTAACGAGGAAAGCCAACTCCTCATGATATTGTTCGGACGGTTCTAATCTCGAGTGTGTCGTGAGGATTTCATGAACATCAGCCTGATACTTGAACGGATGGCTGATTCGCGCCGGAACGATACTCATTTTCGGAATTGCTACATTCCGCACCCCCAATAAGGCTTGCCTCTTATCGACCTTCGTCCGTCCGGTATTTTTCAGTTCCATCGCAATTATTACTAAGGTATTGTTTCCTATGTTCGTCGAGCTCTTAAGAGAAGCATCCATTGTGATCTGCGGCGCACTCGCCCTCGTAAGTCCAAAGTTGTACAGTGCCCAAAAGCCGGCACCGCAGATTCCGGCGGCAGTCGCGATCGACTTTATGATCTCAACGGTTTGAGCAAGCTCTGATGGCGCAGTCATCGCGGCCCGTACATCCGCATTGTTCTAGCCAAAAGCGATTCGTGATGGTCGATTTGGTGCTTTACCAACTTTGTGTCAATTGTCGACCCCGGACCAGGCTCTGGAAACGAAGCTAACCAGTCATTCAGCAACTCAACCACGTGCGACATCTCTTTGGACAGCGACATGTGGGGGTTTGCCAAAGCGATAGGGAATTCGGTGTTTAGCCTGTGCTGAAGTTTTTCCAAATGGCTCAGTAGCGAGTCACGGTCTGTGTCTGGTAAAAGCGTGGCATGCGCTATGTTTTGTTGAAGCCCTGTGAGCCCAATATTCGCATGTCGCAGCAATTCATTATCAAGTGCGGCCCGAATTTTATAGTCACTTGCTGGCATTCACAAATTATCCCACGATCCGCGGTTCAGTTGCCGAAAAATTCTCTTGCCGGGTGGAAAGCAGTAATGCCGTAAAGA
>JBAUBR010000481.1:0-7052 GCA_049676965.1 Occallatibacter sp. | reverse complement strand
CATTCCCCCAGAGGCTAAAGCCCCGTCCATTTTGCTGGGTTTACGTACGGGCTGAAGCCCGTACCCTTCAGAACTTCGACTTATTCAGAGCTTTCCTAAATTGAGGGGCCAGCATACATAAAGCCTCCGGTCTTACTGGGAGATAAATACTTTCCTCACTCGTGGAGTCGTTACATTCTGCTGACAAACCGTTGACAACCGCATCGCGAATTCATGGTGCAATCCCTACGCAGTGAAAAGCTGCATCGACCTGCCATCGAAAAACTGAGCCAGGGACAATTGCGGATCTCCGGGAACGGCGGGAGCTGATCGGGAGGAGATTCAGCAGCAGAGAACAGGACGATTTGCCGAGAAACGGATCATCGGCGCGATGAAGAGCATGAGGCAGGTGCGCAGGCGCGAATCCAACCAAAATCCAACCAAAGGCCAAGATTCAACCAAATGGAGGATCTATGATGTTTGCAGCCAAAACAACTGGATTTCAGCCCGGCGTGAGCGGGCCCTGGTATGGCGGCACCGCCGCCAAGGCCGTTGCACTCGGTGTAGCCGCAGCCATGCTCTCTTTGCCTGCCCTGGGGATTGTCGGGAGGGGATCCGCTCCGCCGAGCACGCCGGGCGATTTCCATGTCACCGGCATCACGACCAGCAGCGTTTCGTTCGCCTGGAACGCGTCGACGACAGGGGCAGGCGAGAAAATAATTTACAACATCTGGAACGACACCACCGGATTCAGCTTGAACGTGGGCAATGTCACCAGCACCACCTGGACGATAGGAGTACAAGCTGGCGGCACCTATTCATTTCATATTGAAGCAATTTCGGGACCCTACGGGAACCTGGCTTCAGCCCCCAGCCCGGAAGTCACGGTGACACTTCTCGGGACTCCGCTGCCGACACCCGTCAAACCCGCCCCGCCAGTGATCACTCAAGCGAACCCAACCGCAAATACCATCACCGTGGCGTGGACGGAATCGACGCCCGCCAATGAGATCAACTCTTATGTTGTCCTTGTCAATGGCATCGCGGATGGTGGCGGTCCCTCAGGCACCACAGCGTCGACAGCCACGGGCCTGGCGTCCAGCTACACTTTTGTTGTCACCGTGGTTGCCTATAGCCTGAACGGCACAACGGGGTCACTCACAACAACCAGCGCCCCCGTTACCGTGACGACGGCGGCGGCAACAACCCCACCGGCGCCTGCCTCGGTTCTGACCGCTCCCACCGACCTGAGCGGCGGCGGGGATGGCGGCGGCGAAGCGATTATTTTGTGGAACCCCTCGACGTCGGCAAACGAGCCGCAGGCGGATATCCTGTATGAACCCTATATCGACGGGGTGCTCGATTCATTTGACAGCTCGGTCGGCGATACCTCCCAGGTCTACATTTTCCCGCGAGGAGCCGATGAGCCCGCAACGGTTTGGATTGTCGCCGTTGATAACCTTGGCAACGTATCCGCGCCCAGCAACGTGCTCACGGGGATCTACTTCTGACCCCGCCGCCGTCAGCGTAATGACTGGAGACTACCTCGTTTGAACCACCCGCCGGCCTCCCAAAGGCGGCGGGAATTTCTCGCTGCTCAACTCAATTGGAATCCACTCATCTTTTCGAGCAGACAGGTGGGCGGGCAGAGTTCCATTCCGGCTTGCCCGCCCGCGTATGTGATCACTCGCACACTTTCCCATTGCGCATCTTTGCTACGATGGATGTGATCGCAGTTGCAGCCGCCGGTTGGTGTTGTTCTGCGTTTTTCATGTAACAAGCGCGGGGCGGCCGAATCCAAGTAGAGAAGGAGAATCCTGTATGCCCATAGTCTCCATGCGGCAAATCCTCGACGAGGCCGCCAAGGGCGGTTACGGCGTCGGCGCCTTCAACGTCAACGACATGGAACAGATTCAGGCCATCATCGAGGCCGCCAGCGAGACCAACTCGCCGGTCGTCATCCAGGCCAGCCGCGGCGCGCGCGCCTACTCCAACGATCGTTTTCTTTATCACCTCCTGCTGGCGGCCAACGAACTGTATCCCGAGGTTCCCTTCGCCATGCACCAGGACCACGGCAACAGCTTTGAGACCTGCAAGAGCGCCATCGATATGGGCTTTACCAGCGTAATGATGGATGGGTCGCTCAAGGAAGACGGCAAGACGCCGAATACATTCGAAGGCAACATTGAAGTCACGCGCAAGGTGGTTGAATACGCGCATCCGCGCGGTGTGACGGTCGAAGGCGAGATCGGCGTGCTGGGCGGCGTGGAAGACGGCCATGGCGCCGGCGGAACGGGGCTCGAGCACCTGACCGATCCCGACCAGGCGGTGGAGTTTGCCGAGCGCACCGGCCTGGATGCTTTGGCCCTGGCAATCGGCACCAGCCACGGCGCGTATAAGTTCTCGAAAAAGCCCGACGGCTCGGTGCTCAAGATGGACCTGCTGATCGAGGTTCACAACCGCCTGCCGCACACGCACCTGGTGATGCACGGCAGCTCGTCGGTGCCGCAGGACCTGCAGGACATTGTGAACAAGTACGGCGGCAAGCTGAAGCCCACCTGGGGCGTGCCTGTGGAGGAGATCCAGCTCGGCATCAAGAACGGCGTGCGCAAGGTGAACGTGGATACCGACAGCCGGCTGGCCATCACCGGCGCCATCCGCAAGGTGTTCTGGGAGACGCCGGAGAAGTTCGATCCGCGCGACTACTTGAAGCCGGCGCGCGAAGCCATGAAGAAGGTGGTCGCGCTGCGCATGACCGAGTTCGGCCAGGCCGGCCACGGACACGACTACAAGGCGATTCCGCTCGCCGAAATGGCCAAGGGCTACGCCGACGGCCGGCTGGATACGCGGCCATCGCTGGCGGCGGCGCGATAGGCGCGCAATCCGGTTCCAATGCCGATCCCGGGTCCCAGGACAGGGAACTCCGCCCCGCGAACATCGAATGTTCGCGGGGTCCGCGGCTCTCGCAATTCAATTTTGGGAAGCTCTGAAAAGGCCCTTTTTTCGGGACCAGCATTCCCTCAGGGGCTAAAGCCCCGGTGATTTTGCTGGGCTTTATGTACGGGCTGAAGCCCGTACCCTTCGATTGATCGTACCCTTTGATCGATCGTACCCTTCAATTGATCGCACCCTTCAATTGATCGTACCCTTCGATCGATCGTACCCTTCGATCGATCGTACCCTTTGATCAATCGTACCCTTTGATCAATCGTACCCTTTGACCGATCGAGTGATTCAGGGGCTTCTTGGATGTTCTTGCGTTTCGAGCTGGTCTTCCCCGGGCTTACAAATTTTTTAAAACGCTTCGCCGCGCGGAGCATCGTAACAAAAGCAGACCCAACCGGGCTGGTGGATAGGCGTTGACAGGGGCGGCTAAATACCCAAACTTGTTTGCTTCCCAGGCCTGCGGGGCCTCCATCGCCATGTACCGACACACACCGCAATTTTGAAGGAGGAAAACCATGCAAATCCATGATCGTCGTGCTTTCGTGTCTTGTCTCTTTGCGTTCGCCACCCTGGCTGTCTTGACGAACGCGTCGGCAGAAGGTCAGGACGTCGTCCATATCGTTTCGGGAGCCGTGAAGCATGTCGACAGAGACTCCAAGAAAGTGATCGTCAAAGCCGGTGATGGAACTGAGCACACCATCAAATGGACCGGGAAAACAACATGGCACGGAACCAAAGATGGGGGAGAAGGCATAAAAGAGGGATCGCAACTCACTGTCCGGTATACCGAGAAGGCCGGGGAGAAGACGGCGGTGGGGATTGAAGACATCGGCAAGGATACCAAGAAGGCAGTGCAGTGACACTGCGGGGCGCCCTCACCCGCTGAGGTCCAGGTAGGGTCAATGGCCATGCCTTGGGGCTGGATCCCTCCGATGAGAATCGTCGGGCGCGAGGAAGGGCGCAGGGATTTGGATGTACCCTACCGGGGTATGGTCAGCGGGGGGGGGGGTATATTTCAGGATTCGTTCTTGCGGCGATTGGGATCGGGAGGGGTCTCGCGGGCTTTGGGCTGACAGCGCAGGGCGCTGGTGGCTACCTGCGCGGCGTAGAGGAGCTGCGATACGTCGTCGTGCCAGATGGCTCCAATCAACATGCCGTGGGCGACACAGGCGATGAAGTCGCGGATGTTCTCGTAGCCGGAGAGCGGAGGCAAGGCGCCGCGGAAGGCTTTGGCGCCGGCGCTGGAGGCCTCGTGGTTGCTGCGGTTCTTTTTCTTCTCCTTCTGCTCCGCGATGGCATAGGCCTCGCAGCAGCGGAGGATGGCGGTGTTCAACGGTGCGGGGCCGGGGGCAAGGGGCACTTCGGCCTAGCCGGCTGCGGCGGTGGTGGATTCTGTCATTTTGCGGTTTTCCTCGCTGATAAGGGCTGGTGGCGGCTGGGGCGGTTTGAAACTAGCTGGAGCATGTTTCAGAAAATGGCTTAAGGAAGGTATTCCTCCGGGGCTGAAGCCCCTTCGATTCCGTCGGCGCTTTATGCGGGGGTTAAAACCCCCGCCTGCCTCCGGATCGAGTTTTCCGCGGCCTGGAATGCGCCTGGCCTGGATTTACTTTCCGGCTCTATTGTGCGGCAAAGGGGGGAAATTCTCTGCACGAGTTTTCCCAGCGATTTCAATCAATTGCGCTGACGTGGGCTTGACAAGATCCGGTTCCGGCCCGATGAAGGTCTATGCATTGACCGAAATGGCCAAGGGCTACGCTGACGACCGGCTGGACACGTGGCCTTCG
The DNA here is from genome assembly GCA_049676965.1 of Occallatibacter sp. Lineage (GTDB taxonomy): Bacteria > Acidobacteriota > Terriglobia > Terriglobales > Acidobacteriaceae > Telmatobacter. Next base: position 2,343 of record JBAUBR010000481.1, on the reverse strand, counting down.
CCGGCGGCCGCGCTAGATTGAAGACTCCATTTCAACGCTGACTTCGCACTCTCGAAGATCAAGTCCGACGGTTATAAGAAGGCTGCAAGTTAGCAGGTTAGCAAGGTAGCAAGTTAGCAAGTTAGCGAGTTTGCGAGTTTGCTGGATTGCAGGTCAGCGAAGGATGAGACGGAGCTCTCGATTTCGAGATCTGGAGCCCTGAGTTCTCCGTTCTTACCCTTTAACAACTTATATTCGATTTCGCCCAGAACGACTTCCACACCGTATTTTTGGTGTAGACATTCAGATAGTCTTCAAACCTCTTGTCCACTCCCAGCGTCTTCTCCTGGGATTTCCGCCTCTCGTCGAAATTGGGAATCGTCTTGCGCAGATGCGCGATGTCATCGGCGATCATCTTCATGATGAGCTGGATCTGGCTCTCACTTAATCCGAAATTGTTTTTGCTGCGCAGATAAACGATCGCCGCGACCTGCAGATTGGCGGTGAAGGCATCGGTGTCGGTGGTGCCCGCCAGGTGGGCGGCGATCTGGGTGCGGTTGCTGGTGTTGAAGTTGATGTTCCATTGCACCTTCTGCGCGGCGGCCTGGTGAAAGGTCTGCTTGCTCAAGTCAACCGGCCCGCCAACGGGCGTTACGGGCATATAAGCGTTCATCGCTTCGATGGTGGAGACTGCCACGGCGATACCGTCGGGCACCTGCGCATTGGGCGGCAGCAACGACATGGGAGCCGACTGCAGGGTCTTGTCGTAGGTCTTGCTCTGGAAGTTGAACGCGGCCGCGCCCACGATGATCACGTCCCGCTTGGGGGTCGCCCAGGCCAGCGTTCCGCTGCCATCGCTGACCATGCGGTTCTGGTCTTTCAGCGGCTGCAGTTGATTGACCAGCCGGAAATCCAGCAGCTTGGCCACGCTTCCCCAGGCGCCCGGATTCCCGCCGATGCAAAAGATGACCTGATCGACGAGCATCGTGAACTCGCCTCCCGTCTCGCCTTTGAGAGTCAGTTCCACCATGGGGCGGCTGGGTGAACCCTCCACATCCGGGACCGACGCCCGAATCGAATCCTTGGCCCGATACACCGCTTTCTTGATCTCATAACGCAGTTGAAATCTCTTTTGTTCGAGGATCTGCGCGTTGCGATCGCCCGGCAGTTCCGACTTCGAGTAGCCGCTGCCGCCGGGAGCGGCGAGCCAGCCCCAGGCCTCCGGATCCTTCTTCGCTTTCATGTGTTCGAAGACTTCGGCCGCAACCCACGCGCCGGTCGCGCCGCCTCCATAGACCACCACCTCGTCGCCCAGTTTGTCGGGGTGGGTCAGGTAGTCGATGCCTTCTTCCATCTGCGCGAAACCCAGGGTCTCTTCCGGATCTCCAACTCCTTCGATCGGTACGCCCACATCCTGCAGTTTCTTCTGCGGCCCGATTCCGGAAGCAATTATGACCTGGTCGGCCTTGAACGGGGGAAAGTCGGGATTGGTGGGATCGCTCACCTTCACCCAGATCTGTCCGTCTCCGGTGGGTTCGATGCCCGTGACTTTGCAGTTGGGGAACTCTTTCTTCTGCCCGACGGTCTGCGCCGACAATAGCTGCAGGTTCGATTGATATGTATTCACATCCAGAAACTTCGCCAGTCCCTGCAGATTCTTTCCCGTCGGCGCCTGGAAGCCGGGAACCTTTTGCCCCGGCAGCGTGAGCAGGTGCGGCGGCTGCCCCATGGCGTGGGTTTGCGGCAGAACCGCCCACAGTCCCTTGGGACCGATGACGACCGTTTCGTATTCGCCCTGGGTGCCGGTGTACTGGTAGACCTCGGATGCTGTTCCCTGGCCGATGATGACTCGCAGTTTTGGCATTGAGAGCGTTCTCCTTCCCGATCCGAATAAAGGCGGTCGGTGCGGTTTTTGAGCATCTTCAAGTGACGGGCCGATGTCGCTTGGCTGAGGTTTGCCTGATGCGCGACCTCGGTGCCGCGTAGGCGCCGGCGGCTTCGTTGGCACCATTTCCGGAAGAAGAATATCAAGTTTGTTCCGGCGAAGGGCGTTGCGGGAGTTAGAAGGTCCGCGAACCGTTGGATGCCCGGGCCTGAAGGCCCTCGACTCGATCCGCTTTATTCAGGGGTCTGAAGACCCCTGCTCCCTCCGAACAAGGCCGGATCCGGCGAGTTTGCCGGGATGCCGGAGCTGAATTGATATTCATCTTGCGGAGATGCTGTGAATGATTCTTCGAGGAAGAACCCGCAGGGATTGCCCGAAGCCGCTGTCTCGCTTCCTGGATTCGACAAACCGAATGGCTCAATGATGCGAGCCGCCGCCGCTCGAACTCGAACCGGCCGAGCCGCCGCTTGATCCGCCGC
>JBAUBR010000480.1:0-16586 GCA_049676965.1 Occallatibacter sp. | reverse complement strand
GGCGGTGGCGGCGCATCCGCATCCGACGGCGCCTTCAGGCCGCCGCCATTCCCCTTCGGTTCCTTGCGTACCCGGGCGCGGTCGCTTAAGCGCGTCTTCTTCGGCGCCGGCGCGCTCTCCAGCGGATTCTCCGGCTCCTGGCCGCTGCCTGCAACCTGCACCGCTCCCGCATCCTCAGTCGTAGTTCCCGAGGGCGCCTTGGGCAACGTCTTGGTGGGAGCCTGGCCAAAGCGAATCTTCTCTTTCTTGCCCGGCTTCATGCTGGCCGTGGTTTCGGCCTGTGCCTTCTGGTTCTTGGCAGCAGGCACGGCCGGAGCAGCGGTTTCCGCACTCGCCGCCGCGGCGCTCTGCGGAGACTTCTGCCGGAAGCCACGCGCGGTCTCGTGGAAGCGCGTCCGCTCCACCTTCCGTTTCTTCTTCGGCGCAGGCGGCGTATAGGCGCTGAAGGAGATGTCCTGCTTCTTCTCGCTGGCGCTCGCGCCGGTGTCGGCATATCCCGGCAGCATGACCTGGACGTATCCCTCCTCGCGCATCTGCGTAAGGTAGTCGCGGATGGCAGGCTCCATCTTGGTCATGTAGTAGGCGTCGGCCACCTGTTCCTGCACGTCTTTGAACGGCGGAACACCGCCGGGAACGTGCTGATCGACTTTGAGAATCACGTATCCCTGGCGCGTACGGATAGGCGCGGTAAACTGCCCGGACTTGAGAGCGAAGGTCTGGTCCTCGAGAACCTTGGCCAGCGACCCGCGGCGAAAATCGCCCAGATCCCCGCCCTCGGCAGCCGTCGGTCCATCGCTGAAGGTCTTGGCCAACTGGGTAAAGTCGCCGCCGGCCTGCAGCTTGGTTTCGATCTGGTCCGCCTTGGCCTGCGCTGCCGCCAGCTTGGCGGGGTCGTCGTCCTGTTCGCCGCCGGGAACCGTTGCCGATGGCGCTGTTCCGGTGGAAACAAGAATCTCGCTCAGGCGCACGCTCTCCGGCTGCACGTACTCCTGCTTATGCGCCTCGAAGTAGCGTTCCACCTCGCCGGGAGTGACGTTGATCTTGCGCCCCACCTCTTCGCGCATCACCTGCTGGGTGACAATGCCGTTGCGGATGTTGGCCTTGAAGTCCTCGAATGAGACGCCCTGCTCCTGCGCCGCCTTTTCCAGATCTTCCATGCTGGCGAGGTTGTATTTCTTGCGGATCTCGTCGAGCTGCTTGATCAGCTCGTTCTCGCCGGTAATGTCCAGCTCCTTGCCCTTGGAGAGCCAGAGCTGCTGGTCGATCAGGTTGCGCAGCAGGTCGCGGTGCTCGTCGGCAATCTGCTGCATGCTGTCGCCGCGCTGGCGGGCCTCGCCGTCCATCTCCTTGAGCGCCCGGTCGTAGTCCGAAGTAGTGATCACCTGGTCATTGACGCGGGCCACGATCTGCTCCACCGGAGTGCCGCCGTACGGGCTTTGCGGCGCTGCGGCATGTGTTTGCGCGCCGGCCGACGCTGCAAGCAACGCCGTTCCGAAGAGAATTGCTGCGGAAGTCGAAGAGGCTCTGAGATTCATAGGCAAACACACAGCAAGCAGAGACGGATCGCCACCTGGGTGATAGACGCTATTGTAACCGCCGGGAGAGCAGAAAGGCCAAAGACGGCGCCGGCGCGGTTTCCCCGGCGTCCAGCCAACTCCGGAACGCCGGCCGTTTCCTGGATAAAGGGAATTGCTCGATGACGATCTGGTCGGAAGCCATGACATCGATCAACCGGCCAAGAATTAACTGGATACGGGTTCCTTTCCGGGCGTAAAATACTTGGCGCTACCCGAGCGCACGCAAACTGTCCGATGGAAGGTGGCGGCCATGTCGATTCGACTGGTTCGATCCGTCCGGTTGTCGAGCGTACTGCGCACGACTTTCGCTGTAACTCCCAAGCCAACCCTGTTTGCGACCGGCGCCGATCTCGCGTCGGATTGCCGGCGCGCATTCGCCCGTTTGCGCGAGGTGCTTGTCCTGCTCATCGCCTGCGGAGCGCCTTGCTCAATGGCGGTAACGCAGATTGCGCACTTCAGCGGAGCACGATGCGCAGCCGCCGACGGCAGCGTCCAGGACGACGCGCTCAGGGATTCGCCGTCCGCAGTGCATTTCGGGGCGGTCGGAGTTGGAGGCACCAGTGCGCCGATCTCGTTGACCTTTACTTTCGATGAGACAACCGAACTTGGCAAGATCTCTGTATTGACGCAGGGAGTTCAAGGGCTGGACTTTGCTGATACCGGTAAGGGAAGCTGTAAGGCGGGAACAAGGTATAGCCGCGGCGAAACCTGTACCCTGGATGCGACCTTTACACCCAAGTTCGCGGGAACCCGCTACGGAGCGGCGGTGCTGAACGATGATTCCGGAAATGTGATTGCAACGGGATACTTGCAGGGCAGGGGCGCGGGGCCGCAGGTGAATTTCCTGCCTGGCAGCGAGAGCACAGTTGCTTCTCATTACCCGCCGTACCTGATTGCGGCGGACGGAGATGGCAATCTCTATGTTCCCGATAACCCGGGCCGGCGGGTGTTGAAGTATATGCCGTCAGCTGGAGGCTATGTCCAGACCATCCCATTCGGCGATTTGTTCTATCCCTTCGGAATCGCTGTGGACGGCGCCGGCAACCTATATATTACCGACGGCGCGAATAACGGATCCCTCCTGAAAGAGACGCTGACGTCAGGCAAGTTTGAGCGGAGCACAATTGCCAGCGGCTTTGTTACGCCGATGGGAGTCGCTGTGGACGGCAGCGGCAACGTCTATGTGGCCGACTACCAACCTAGCGTGGTGTACAAGGAGACGCTCTCGGCGGATGGCTACAGCCAGAGTAAGGTCACCAGCGATGTGTTACAGCCCTATGAAATCGCAGTGGATGGCAGCGGGAACATCTATATTGCCGACTCTAACCATAGTCGGGTCCTGAAGGAAACGCCGTCAGCGGCTGGCTACATTCAGAGCCTGATAGGCAGCGGTCTGAACACTCCCACTGGGGTCACTGTGGACGGGACGGGCAATGTTTTTATCGCCGATTACAACAATAACAGGCTGTTAAAGGAGACGCCGATTGGGGCAGGGTACATCCAAAGCACGGTGTCAACCGGCAGTTTATATCTTCCATTTTCGCTTGGAGTTGATTCTCGCGGCAATGTTTATATAGCAGAACCTTTAGGGAGCCACCTATTGAAGGAGGACTTCCGGGATCCGCCGGTCCTGACCTATACGGCGGCAAGCAACGGCCCTCAAACTGTAACCGTGGAAAACATCGGCAATGCCGAACTGCGTTTACCTATACCGGAACACGGCGACAATCCCAGCCTCTCCGAGGAACTCACACGGGATGACAGCGGGGAGTCGGAATGTCCCTTAGTGAACGCCGACTCATTGAAGGCGGAAACGCTGGCAGTGGGCTCGTCCTGCTCGATAAAAATCGGCGTTGCACCGACAGAGACGAGCACGTTCAGCGGGACACTGGCGCTCACCGACAACGATCTGAATGCGGCTGGGCCTGATTACAGCACGCAGGACCTTTTATTGAACGCCAATGCCGTGAAGGGCTCCACACAAGTTACGCTGATTGCGTCGGCAGTCTATTCGGTGCGTACAGGGCAGCCACTCACGCTGACGGCCAAGGTGACCGGCGCGCCTGGCCGCGCCGTTCCCACAGGCCATATCACCTTTGAAGGAGTGCCCGCGTCCACGGTGGCCGTGAATGGGCGGGGAGTGGCCGTATGGACGTCCTCGAAGCTGAAGGGCGGCCCTCATACGGTTTCGGCGAGCTACCCAGGGGATGAGATTTACGGCGTCAGTGAAAGCTACTCTGTCTCATTCGACGTGGTCTCAGGCCCACCGGCGAAAGTAGTTCCTGTAGGCGAGCAGAGCTGGTCCACTCAATATCCTCAAACGCTAACAGAACAGCTATGTGCCGAGGTGCAAGATTCGATCGGCGATCCCTATCCGGAAGTTACCGTGAAATTCAGAGGCGCGGGCGTGAGTTTCGAGCCGGCGTCAGCGGTGTCCAATCTGAGCGGGCAGGTGTGCGCGACTGCCAGCACGCGGCCGGGAGCAGGTAACTTTGTGGCCACAGCCTCGGTCGGCGCAGGCGCCAGCCCGGCCATGTTCGATCTGACCGTCAATCCTGCGCCTCTGATCGTGAAGCTCAATCAGGATTCGAGGCCCTACGGCGCTCCCAATCCCGTTTTTACAGTAGAAAGGATTCATGGACTGCTGAACGGCGATACCGTCACCGTCAAGGCGACCTCCACGGCTACCCTGACATCTCCTGTCGGCTACTATCCCATAACTATGACTTTAGGTGGCCCAGCAGGGGCCAATTACGCGGTGCAAAATCAACCCACGCTCCACGTTCGCCAGGCGATGCTGACCGTGGCAGCCAACAACCTGACCATGACCGAGGGCAGCGCGGTACCGACGCTGACCTACACGCTGACCGGCTTTGTGAACGGAGACACAGCAAGTGTGGTCAGCGGCGCGCCGGTGCTGAGCACCATGGCGACCTCGAGCTCTCCGCCGGGGCAGTACCCGATCACGGTAAGTATAGGAAATCTGTCCGCGGCCAACTACTCCTTCGGGCTGACGACGAACGGAGTGCTGACGGTGAATCCGTAGGGAGGGTTCCGCGCCATCCGGGACAATTCTCCGATTCAACGCGATGCGAGGATTCGGCGGGCCAACAACCAGCGGAGCGAGACGACTGCCAGGGGAGTAACAGAGTGCGCCACCCCAGCGCACGCGAACTGTTGATAGAAGGAGGCGACCATGTCGATTCGACTGGTTCGATCCGTCCGGCTGTCGAGCGTTCTTCGCTTGACATTCGTTGCTACTACCGCAACAATCGTGTTGGCCGCAGTTTCTCAGCAGCGCCCAGATCTAGGCCTGAACCATCCATCCAGCCGGGTTCCCTTTGTCGCCAAATTCGGCGCGCTCCCGCTTCCCTTGGTGCCAATCGAGGCCAGTCGGAGCCGAGGGTTCGCTTTCTGGCTTATGGCGATGGCTATTTGCCTCTTCTCACTGACTCGGAAGCGGTCCTGGCGCTGAACAAGGCGGGCAAATGCCCGGAATGTTCGTTATGAAAAAGCGAAGGAAAACGAACACGATTCCCGGTAATCGGAAGTACACGATCTCGGATTTCAATACCGAGTTCCCTAATGATGCTCGCCTGATGCGCATCTTCTATGTGCGCTGGCCTGATGATCGCCCTCAGGCATCGCGGATACTCGATGCGTATGCGTTGACCGACCGCGTAAGCTTGCTCGTTGGTTTGGCCGTTGCCTCCGTCGCTCTGATGGCGCTTTCATTCTTCACACCGTCTTTTTGACCGCATTCCTGGTGAGGTATTGAAATGCCCGGCAAACCGCCAACGGCCCCACAATTTCAGTCCTGGGGCCATTATCCCCTGCTTGAAGGCGACCTGCTTCCCCTTTATTGGAGATCGGATTTTCCGGCTGCTCTACCAAAGAGCAAGCCAAGCCTGCCGGTGGGGCTGGGCCGGAGCTACGGAGACGTGTGCCTGCTGGATCATGGAACGCTGCTGAACACTCGCGGGATGCTGCGTATGCTCGATTTCGATCGGCAGACCGGACTGCTTCGCTGCGAAGCAGGCGCGAGCCTGGCGGAGATTCTCGATTTTGCGGTTCCGCGCGGTTGGTTTCTGCCCGTGACCCCGGGCACAAAATACGTGACCATGGGTGGCGCCGTCGCCAACGACGTTCACGGCAAGAATCATCACGTCGCGGGCACCTTCGGCCGCCATGTGCCGCGGTTTGAGCTGGCGCGCTCCGATGGCACGCGCTTCCTCTGCTCCGCCGTGGAGAATCCCGAATGGTACCGCGCCACCATCGGCGGACTGGGCCTGACAGGCCTCATTACCTGGACGGAGTTGCAACTGCGGCCCATCGTCTCGCGCAAGATCGAATACAAGGGAATCAAGTTCCACGGAATCGACGAGTTCCTCGCCATATCCCGTGCTTCGGACCACGGGGAGTACACCGTGGCATGGATTGACTGCGTGGCGCAAGGCAGCAACTTTGCCCGGGGCATCTTCATGCTCGGCGATCACTCTTCCATCGCCGGCGATCTCCGCACCTCGAAGGATCCACGGCTCTCTGTCCCCATCGACTTTCCGGCCATCGCCTTGAATCGCATTACCGTGGGCGCCTTCAATGCTCTTTACTATTACAAGCACCTGGGCCGCGAGAAAACCGTGCTCCTCGATTACGAGCATTTTTTCTACCCCCTCGACTCGGTTCTGCACTGGAACCGCATTTACGGGCACGACGGGCTTCTGCAGTTCCAGTGCGTGCTGCGCGAGGACGATGAGCGTGGCATCGTCGAGATCCTCCGCGCCATCGCCTCTTCCGGGCTGGCTTCGTTTCTCGCCGTCATCAAGGTCTTCGGCGGCCTGCAGTCTCCCGGCATGCTTTCCTTCCCGCGTCCCGGCATCACGCTGGCGCTCGATTTCCCGGTGCGGAGGCAGGTTAGCTTCGCGCTGGTCGACCGCCTGGCCGAAATCACGCTCGAGCATGGGGGCCGTATGTATCCGGCCAAGGATGCCCGCATGACACCGCGGGAGTTCCAGACGTTTTATCCCCAGTGGCGCGAGTTTGCGAGCTTTATTGATCCCGCTTTCAATTCCGCATTCTGGCAGAGAGTAACCGCGAATGCCTGACGATTCGCAGGAACCGCGTATCCTCATTCTCGGCGCCACCTCGGCGATTGCCATGGCCGCGGCTCGCGAATTTCTCCCCCGCAGGCCCCGCTTCTTCCTGGTGGCCCGCAGCGCGGATAAACTCGACACCGTCCGCCTCGATCTGCTCACCCGGGGCGCCGCTGCCGTTCACGCCCGGGCCCTCGATCTTGACCAGATTGACGCCCACGTCCCGATGCTTGATGAAGCGCTGGCCACGCTGGGCTCACTCGATGTCGCCCTGATCGCCTACGGTATCCTTGGGGATCAGCAAAAGGCACAGGCCGAATTCGTTGCTGCATGGAGCATCCTGAAGACCAACTTCATCTCCGCCGCCTCGCTCATCACATGGCTGGCGAATTACTTCGAAGCGCAGAAGCGCGGCACGCTTGCGGTCATCGGCTCCGTTGCCGGCGATCGCGGCCGCAAAAGCAATTATGTCTATGGCGCATCGAAGGGCGCGCTCGAGATCTTTCTTGCCGGGGTGCGCAACCGCATCGATCGTTCCGGCGCGCATGTGCTTACCATCAAGCCAGGCTTCGTCGCCACGCCGATGACGGCGCATATCCCCAAAGGCCCGCTTTTCGCCAGCCCCGAGAAAGTGGCGCGCGATATCGTCCGCGCCATCGATCACCGGAAAAATGTTGTTTATGTTCCCGCCTTCTGGGCGCTCATCATGTTTGCGATCCGCAGCATTCCGGAGCGCATCTTCAAACGCCTCGACCTGTAAGCGGGCCGCCGCGGACGCGCCTTATAGGGGTTCCAGGGTTGCCGCATCCCGAATGCACTGCAGTCAAGTGGCATTTTCCTCAAGAAAATGCGCCTCGCATAACCCGACAAGGAGCACGGGAACTCTGGAACCGCTCAAGAATCGTCTCCGCTGGGTCATCGGGCAACGACAGCCTACACCTTGACCTCCATCGAGGCCCGGTTGGTCGCGTCTCGCTTCAGCAGAGCCCAGGCCGCGGCATAGATTGCCGCCTCCAATATCAGCAGTCCGGCCCTTGCCGCAAACGTGCCGTAGAGAACATCTGGCACTGCCACCCAGGCAACCAGCAGATGCAAGGTCTGCAGGCAAATCCGGGACCGCAGAGAAAGTCTGAGAGACTGCAGAGCAAGAATCGGGACGCCAAGAATGAAGAGGGGCCACCCAAACCCGATAAGCCGATCCACGCTGGCGCCCAGGGCGGGAGCAAGCAGAAAACTGATTCCTCCATAAAGAACACAGAACCGGAGCGCCAAGTTCTCAGGCCAGATCAGGCGGGGGTTTCGTCTCCAAAGCACGATAAGAACCAGCGGCAGCAATCCGAACATGCCGAGCAGCAATCTCAAAGTAGAAATCTGATAACCGGAATTGTAGGCGCAGACGCCGACCGACTGAATTCCCCCTAGGTGCAAGTGGAATTGCCAAAGCGGCAAACAGGCGTTGTCATTGCGGTTGTTCCACAAGGGAAGACCAAGGACATTCTTGGAGAAGTTCCAAGGCACTTTACCCACGAGGTAGACCAGAGCGTTTACGCGCTCGCGATTGGCCTGGCTGCCAGCGACCAGCATTTTGACCAGGCTCATTCCGGCAACCAGTGCGGCAACCGCGGCAAGATAATCCCTGACGCGCATGCGCCGCCATCCGGCTATCAGGAGGCAAGCGAAAACCAGGATGGTCGATTCGCGGGCCGCATAAAGCGGCAAGAGCATGAGTGCAGCCCAAAAACAATGCCGTTGAAAGAGAAAAAGCAGAAATACGCTCAACAATGCCGCGTGGAACACGTCAGGCAGCACGAATCCGTTGAACAGAATCGGCCAGAACGCGAGCCCGCCGATCCCGAGGAGCGTGAGTGCATCGACGCCGACGCGCACCAGCAAGAAACCGGTAATCCCGGACAGGACAAGTAGCGACAGCACGCCTTCGGCGATGAACGCGCGCTCGATGCTGATATGAAGCAGACGGCTGGCGCCGCGAACCACCAGCGGACCCAGCTGCCGATTGGCGAATGGCTGTATGACGGTGCGTGTTTGCCCCCTGGCGATGCTCAAGTATTCTTTGGTGTCCGCACGCGTAAATACGCCGCCCATCGCCCATCCGGCCACGATAGCGAGCGTGGAGGTAAGGAGGACAAATGCGATCCACCGGCGCAGCCGCGCTCTCAAGGAAAAGTGGGCAATACCCTGGTTGTCCATGCCAATGGTTGCCCTAAGTTAGCGGGCGCAAACATGTTACTCGCAGAGAACGCCGGCAACAAGTCATTTTGGGATGAGTAGAAGCCGCCTGAGCGGCGGATCGTCGGTTGTCCTGCATAAGCCGCAAGTTAGCCGTCAACGGATGCGAGCCCCCGGACCCTGGACCCTGGTCCCGCGCCCCTTGCTGGTCCCTGGTCACAAGTCCCTGGTCCCAAACTGCCCCGCATCCGAATCCGCCCCCCAGCCGTCAAATAGAACGATGCTATACTTGATCGCAACACCGAGTAGCCGGGACCTCTGCGTTCGCCTGCCGGGGCGCCTGTCGGACTCGCTGTCCGGAGGTTCCTGCCGCTTATGAATCCACGTGCCCGCCGGGCATTCTTCTCCATAGTCTTATTTTTGTCTGTCTGCGCTCTCGTGGGCAGCGTATTGCAGCGCCGGGTCGGGGCGCAGTCCTCGGCCGACGAGAGCCAGCTCCGCGACAGCCTCCGCTCCTTCACCAACGTTTACGCGCTGGTGGAGCAGAACTATGCCGAGCCCATCACCGGCGACAAGGCCGACGCCGCCATCTACGATGGCGCCATTCCCGGAATGCTGCGCGAGCTCGACCCCCACTCGACCTTTTACGATCCCAAAGCCTACGCCCGCATGCGTGAAGACCAGCACGGCCGCTACTACGGCGTGGGAATGGTGATCCAGCAGCAGGAAAACAAGATCTACGTTATCGAGCCCTACGAAAACACGCCCTCGTTCCGCGCTGGCATCAAGCCCGGCGACGTCATCTCCGCCGTCGACGGCAAATCGACAGACGGCATGAGCTCCGACCAGGTGGCCAAGGCGCTTAAAGGCCCCAAGGGCACCCATGTGCAGGTCACCACCGTCCGCGACGGCCAGAGCAAGCCGCTGGTCTTCGACCTGGTGCGCGACGAAATTCCCCATCCCTCCGTCGATCTGGCCTATGAGATCCGGCCCGGCATCGGCTACATCCACCTGACCCAGTTCCAGGAAACCACGGCCCGCGAAGTGGATGACGCCATCGACAGCTTTCCCAACATCAAGGGGCTGGTGTTCGACCTGCGCGGCAATCCCGGCGGCCTACTCAGCCAGGCGGTCGACGTTTGCGACCACCTGCTGGCCAAGGGACAGAACATCGTAAGCCAGCGCGGCCGAGCCTATCCGCCGCAGGAATACACCGCTACGCACGGTAATGACGGCAAAACCTTCCCCATAGTAGTGCTGGTCAACCGCAACACCGCATCGGCGGCCGAAATCGTCTCCGGCGCGCTGCAGGATCACGACCGCGCATTGATCGTCGGTGAAACCACCTTCGGCAAGGGCCTGGTGCAGACGGTTTACAACCTGGGCGAAAATACCGGCCTCGCGCTCACCACCTATCACTACTACACGCCATCCGGCCGGCTCATCCAGCGCAACTATACGGGAATCTCGCTCTACGACTACTACTACAACCACGCCGGAGCGCTGCCCAGCGACTCGACCAATCGCGAAGTCAAGTTCACCGATTCCGGCCGCACTGTCTATGGCGGCGGCGGCATCACCCCCGACGAAAAGATCGAGAGCCCCAAAAGCAACGACTTCCAGGACCGCCTGCTCTATCACTTGGTCTTCTTCCACTTCGCCGCGCAGTACATGGCCAACCGCACCATCGACAAGGACTTCAAGGTGGATGAGCCGGTGCTGAGCGACTTCAAGGCCTACCTCACCAGCCAGAGCATTCCCTGGACCAACGAAGACCTGAATGGAGTGATGGACTGGCTGAAGGTGAGCATCAGGAAGGAAATCATCACTTACCAGTTTGGCCAGCTACAGGGGCTGCGCGCGCTTGCCGATTGGGATCCGATGATCCAGAAGGCGATCGGCTATCTGCCCGAGGCCCAGGCGCTCGAAACCAATGCCCAGAAGGTGCTGGCGGAGAAGGCCTTGGCGCGCAACTCGTCGGCCACGTCATCGTCGTCGGCATCGGTTCCCGCCAACACCGGCGTTCCCGTGCAGCCTTAATGAGAAGAGTATCGAGCAGCCTGCTCACTCCGGCGCAGGCCGAGCTCCGAAAAATATGAAAGCCCCATCACCCCGGATGGGGCCTGCTTTTTCCGCATTTTCCACAAGCCGTGCGCGCCGGTTCGCTCGATCAAAATACAAAAGAATGGGGTGCGCTTCAAAATCCGGCGAAGGGGCAATATCGGCCTCGCGGACAGCATTCGGCAGCGTACTGGGAATCCGCAACGGTTATCCGGGAAGCTTTTCAGTAACCCCTACGAACGAAGTACTTAAGTTGTACTATTTTGTGTGCAATTTCCCCTCTTTGTGCGAGAGCAAACCAGTACCGCATCCTCGATACTGGGGGAGGAAACCTGTTAACCCTATATGTACATAGTCAACGATCAAAAGCCCGGGGGGCAATCTGGCATGGCTTCGCGGTCGGAATTCGATGTCCTGGATCGCAGCCCGGACCCCGCGCTTGACGAATTGGCCTCGCTGGCTGCCGCGCTCTGTGGCGCCGACTACGCTTATATCGCATGGGCGGACGCCCATCGTCTGTGGTTCAAAGCGCGGCACGGATTTGAAGCCGCCGAACAGCCGCGCATTCACTCCGCCTGCCAATGGACGCTGGAATCCGGCGCACCTTTGCTGATTGTGGACGCAGTCAAGGATTCGCGCTTCCCGCCCGCTGGAATCGATCTCGCCGGCGTCAAAAACTGCCGCTCCTACGCCGGGGTTCCGCTGGTCAATCCCGCCCAGGAGACGGTAGGCACGCTGGCCGTGCTTTCGGTGGCGCCCAATCAGTTCAGCAAAGAGCATCTCCGGCTGCTGGAGATTTTTGGCCGCCAGGTGATGACTCGCCTCGAGCTCTACAACCGCGCCGGCGCTCAGGAGCAGGCGCAGCGCGCCCGCCAGCGCACCGAGCGCGCACTGGCCATCGAGCGCAGCTTTGTGTCCGCCACGCTCGATTCAATTCCCGCCCTGGTGGCCCTGCTCGACAACGCCGGCCATATCGTGCGCATGAACTACCCGTGCAAGCAATTGACCGGGTTGAGCCTGGCCGATGCCGTGGGCCGGCCGTTTTTCGAAGACTTTCTCGAAGGCGTGGACAATGCGTGGATTGCGGCGCGGATGAACGAAGCCGCCGCCGGCCAGGTCTCCGGACCCCATGAGACGCTGTGGCGCGCCCAGGACAACAAAACCCGCCGCGTGACCTGGACCCTGCGCTCCCTCGCCGGCCCCAGCGAAGACCTGCAGTACCTGATCGTCACCGGCCAGGATGTAACCGACCAGCGCCAGGTGGAAAAAGCGCTGCTCTCAAGTGAATCGCGTTACCGCCAGGTGGTTGAAAACAGCCTTGGTTTCCTCTTTACCTGCTCGCCCGAAGGCCGCCTCACCTCGCTGAATGCATTCACGGCCGAGACTCTGGGCTACCGCGTCAAGGATCTGATCGGCCACTCCGTCACCTTGTTCATCGAGTCACCCGGCGCAGCCATCTTTCAGGAGGGTCTGCACAATCTGCAGCCGGGCAAGGAGTGGCAGGGCGTGTTGCGCATCCGCCGCAGCGACGGCGTCAATCGCCACATCGCCTTCCGCAGCAAGTTAATGGAGCTGCCCGACGCCCAGCCATTCGTGCTCAACCACGGCATGGACGTGACCGAGCAGCACGAGGCCGAAGAAGCATTGCGCGTGGCCACGCACCAGCGCGAGCTCATTCTCGAATCGGTGGGCGACGGCATCTACGGCATCGACCTCGATGGCCGGCTGACGTTCATCAACAAGGCCGCCGCCGAAACGCTGGGTTACACCCGCGATGAACTCATCGGCCGCGACGTCTTCGACCTCATCCATCACAGCAACGCCGATGGCACGCCGGGCAGCAAGACCACCAATCTCATCTTCCAGTCCATGCGCCGCCACGAGCAGATTCGCACCCGCGACGAAGTCTTCTGGCGCAAGGACGGCACCTCCATTCCCGTCGAATACAGCGCCGGCCCGCTGATGGAAAACGAAGTCGTCTGCGGCATGGTCGTCGCCTTCCAGGACATCTCCGAGCGGCGCCGCCTCGACCGCATGAAGGACGAATTCATCTCCACAGTGAGCCACGAGCTGCGCACACCGCTCACCTCGCTGCGCGCCTCGCTGGGCCTGTTGTCGTCGGGTTCATTCGACAAGCGCCCCGAAAAGCAACAGCAGATGGTGGAGATGGCCATCGGCAACTGCGACCGGCTGGTGCGGCTGGTCAACGGCATCCTCGACTTCAACCGCATGGAAAAGGGCCAGCTCCCCTTCAACCGTCAGCCGGTCGAAGCGCTTTCCCTGCTGCGCCGCGCCGCGCAGAACTCGCAGGCCTCGGCGACCAAGTCGCGGATCAGCTTCCGCATCGAGTGCCCGGCGCTGTCGGTCCTGGCAGACGAGCAGCGCATCCTGCAGGTGATGAATGAGCTGCTTTCGAACGCCATCAAATTCTCGCCTCCCGAATCGCTCATTCGCCTGGTCGCCCATCCTTCGGGCCCCAGCGAAATCTGCTTCCACGTGCAGGACCAGGGCCGCGGCATTCCGCTCGAAAAGCTGGATCGCATCTTCGACCGCTTCCAGCAGGGCGACTCATCCGACACCCGCGACATGGGCGGCACCGGCCTCGGCCTGGCGCTCTGTCGCAGCATCGTCGAGCAGCACGGCGGGCGCATCTGGGCGCAGAGCCAGCCCGGCAAAGGCAGCCGCCTGCTCTTCACGCTGCCCGCGGCACCCAAGATGGTGAGCTTCCCGGTAAAAAGCCGCGGAATATTCAACGTAGGCCGCCTGAAACGGGCCGAGCGCAGCCGATAGCTGCTTCAGCCGGCAGGCTGAGAGTCGATTCGGGCGGGTAGGCCGGGATTTCAGTCCCGGCACATGCCAAGCCATATTGGCGGGGCTTTAGCCTCTGAGGTGTTCTCTAAGAACCTGTCCAATAACCTCATTTGTATGAAGGGTACGGGCTTTAGTCCGTACATCAGAGCCTGCAAATGACCGGGCTTTAGCCCCTGAGGGAAGATTTTTCAGGAGTTTGCATTCCCTCAGCGGCTAAAGCCGGAAACCAAAATCGGCCCTTAACGTACGGGCTGAAGCCCGTACCCTTCAAAACGCTTAGTTTCTGGACAGGTTCTGAGAAGATTTTGGGACAGACAACGAACGAGCTCTTAGGCAGCTTTCTCGACCACAGCCGCCGCTTTCTCCGGCCCCGGAACCCGATGCATCGAGACCCACCAGATCAACCCCGCGCCCACAATAGTGGAGCAGCCGGCGGCAATCTGCGCATTCGATAAACCCCACAGAATCTTCGGGTTCCTGCGGATAAATTCAACCAGAAAGCGAGCTATTCCAGCCAGCAGCAGGTACTCGCCCAGAATCTCGCCCGTGGGCCGCGCCTTGGCGCCGCGCCGCCACAGCCACCAGCCGATCAGCAGCCCGGCGGCCATCTCATAGAGCGGTGTAGGGTGAACGCGGACGAAGGTCGGATCGACGCCGTGCGGGAAGCTCATGCCCCAGGGCAGGTTGGTCTCGATCCCATAGCAGCCGTCGCCGGAGAGGAAGCAGCCGATGCGCCCCAGCCCGTAGCCGATGGCCGCCGCCGGAGCCGCCAAGTCGAGAATGCGCACCGCGCCGATCTTCGACCGCCAGCCCTGAAAAACCAGCGCCGAGATCCCGAACAGCAGCCCGCCAAACCACGCGAACCCGGCCGAATCCCACAGCACGCGCCAACCCATCTCGCGAAACTCCCACGGGCTGTCCAGCACATGCCAGAGCTTGGCGCCCACAATCCCCGCCACCACGGCAATGGCCACCATGCCCACCGCGTCGGCATCGATGTGCCAGCGGCGGAAGTTCCGGTCGACCACAAACGCCGCCGCGACGGAAGCCACCCACAACATGAGCCCGAAGGTGGGAACGTTCAGGTGCCAGATGTGCAGATAGGGAAGCATTCCTCAATAAGTATAGACGCGCCGAGGAGAAGAAAGCAGCTTTGGGCGGCTTCCTCGCAATCTGTCACCGCTTCAACCTTCTCCCTCTTTCGCAGCGTCGAAGATCGCATCGATATGAGCCGCTGTCGTGTTGACGTATAACGCGCCGCAAAATTCGAACGACGCCCGACTCTTGAAATCGGGAAACGCCAGCGGCAGCTCCGTGCACGCCAGGCACACCACCGGCAATCCGCGAAACAATTCTTCGTACGCGGTCCATGCAATGTTGCCCAACCGATCGGCCGCGCCATCCACCCTGCCCTGCTGCAGATCCGCGATCAGCTCGGCTGCAACCCCCCGTTCTGCGTCGTCGCGCGGGCCGGCCGCTTCAATCCCATACTTCGCAAAGTGCTGCCGGAACTTCGCCGACCCCATAATAAGCGGCGTGCCCAGGATGAGCACCTGGCGCGCCCCCATGCGCACACACTCCTTCGCCGCCGCGTCGAAGATGCTGATGACCGGAATGCCGATGCCGTGCGTGATTGCCTCGAAGCGATGGTGCGGCGAGTTGGCAGCCATCACGGCAATCTCCGCGCCGCTCGTCTCCAGCTTCACCAGAGCCGCGCGATGATACTCGTCGTATCGCGCCCACGATTCTTCATCGCCGTCGCCCAGATACGAGAAAGCCGTTTTCAGATCCAGCGACTCGATGGCCATCTCCGGCATCGGCGGCGTGCCATTGAGTCCCTTCGCCAGGTGGAGCTCTTCGGCGCGGCTGCACAGCCCCGTATAGTAGTCCACCGTCGATCGCCAGCTCAGGCCGCCTACAATCCCAATCTTTTTCATCGCCCTCCTGATTCGCTCAGCGTCCCCCCGCGAACGTCGACGGAAGCCCGAACGCATCGTCGACCACTTCCACAAAGTTTCGTTCTTCGCGCAGAATGAAACGCTTCTCCTGCGCCAGGGCAAAGTTTGCGCGCGCCTCGCTGTCGGTCTTCAATCGCGCCCTGTACGCCTCGTAGGCGGCGAGACCGTCGAATGCGATCAATCCCCACCCCACATCGTTGGTGCCTTCATAAGGCAAAAAGTAGCCCACAAGATGGCCGCCGCAGCGGGGGATAATACGGCTCCAGTTTTCCGCGTACTGTTTGAACGCGTCGCGCTGAAACGGATCGATCTGGTAGCGGATGATGCAGGCGATCTTCAATCGATTCTCCTTTGTGACGAGCCGCGAGATGGGCCGTTCCAGCAGGGTCTCCGGCCGTTTGTTGTCGCACCAAAGTGGGTGCCCCATCCTTGCGGCGTACTTGTTTTCTGCCGCAAGGGTGGGCTTGCACAAATCCACGCAGTCGGAGCTTTGAAG
Source organism: Occallatibacter sp. (assembly GCA_049676965.1). Classification (GTDB taxonomy): domain Bacteria; phylum Acidobacteriota; class Terriglobia; order Terriglobales; family Acidobacteriaceae; genus Telmatobacter. The sequence goes on along the minus strand of JBAUBR010000480.1, from coordinate 403 downwards.
GGTACGAGCTTCAGCCCGAACATGTCACCGGGCAAGATCGACCGGGCTTCAGCCCCTGAGCGAATACAGGCTCAAATAGAGAGCCCATATTCCACAAGGCACACGCAACAGTATTGCCGATTGCCAAACAGAAACACTTCGTTTATGGTCAAACAATGATTGCAGACATCGGCGAAGACGCCGCCGTCTCACGCATTGCCGCCGCTATCGGCGAGCCGGCGCGCACCCGCATGCTCTATTCCCTGCTCGATGGCCACGCCCGCACCAGCACCGAACTGGCCATGGTCGCCGAAGTCACTCCATCGACCGCCAGCGTCCATCTCCATCGCCTCAAGGAGGAGAATCTCGTTCAAGTCCTGGTGCAGGGCCGGCACCGCTACTACAGCCTGCGGGGATCCAAGGT
>JBAUBR010000479.1:0-6013 GCA_049676965.1 Occallatibacter sp. | reverse complement strand
CTGCGAGGCGCGGCAGGCGCTGCGAGCCTCCGTAGCCGGGCAAGATGCCGAGCTTGACTTCCGGCTGGCCGAGTCGCGCGTCTTCCGCGGCGATGCGCAGCGTGCAGGCCATGGCCAACTCGCATCCGCCGCCCAGCGCGAACCCCTGAATGCAGGCGATGACGGGTTTGCCGAGCGTTTCAATGCGGCGAAAGACGCGTTGCCCGCGTTGGGATAAGTCTCGCGCTTCGTCGGGCGTGAAAGATGCTAGCTCGCGAATGTCGGCGCCGGCGGCGAAGGCGCGGCCGCCGGCCCCGGTGAGCAGGATGACGCGAATCGCGCCGTCATTGGCGAGATCGTCAAATGCCGTGGCGAGTTCGATGATGGTCTCGGCGTTGAGCGCGTTGAGGACCTTGGGACGGTCGATGGTGACGATGGCGAGGGGAGGGCGTTCTTCGACGCGGATGTTGGTGAATTCCATGGGAGCAGAGAGTAGCACGAAGGCCGGGCGTCTTTCATCTGCGGTTTCCCGCCCTTTCGCCAAAAAGCAGCGAAAGGACGGGGCACGGAGCCCTGTTAGGCCGCTTCGCTGTTTTATTTCGGCAACAGGCTGCGGGCAATCGCGTCCAAGATTCCGTTGAGAAAGTTGATCGACTCGGATGCGCAGTAGCGGCGGGCGATTTCGAGTGCTTCGTTGATGACGATGGGAAACGGAGTCGACTTGAAGCCGAGCATTTCGCCGACGGCCATGCGCAGCAGATTGCGGTCGACGGCGGGCATGCGCTCCAGGCGCCAGTGCTTGGAGTTCTGCACGATGAGCCGGTCGATTTCTTCCTGGTTGACGATGGCCACGCTAAACAGATCTTCGGCAAAGCCGCGGACTTCGGGCTCGACCTCGTCGCCGGATTTCCAGAAGGTTGCGCGCACCTGGTCGGGAGCGTGCTTGCCGATGTCCGCTTGAAACAACATCTGCATGGCCAGCTCGCGCGATTTGCGCCTGCCGCCGGCGCTCAAGCGTGACCGCTTTCGACGAGCTTGCGGCGCAGGCTCACCATTTCAATGGCGGCGATGGCGGCCTCGAAGCCTTTGTTGCCGGCCTTGATGCCGGCGCGATTCAGCGCCTGCTCCAGCGTCTCGCAGGTGAGCACGCCGAAGCTGTGGGGAATGCCAGTCTCCTGCTGTGACTGTCCGATGCCGCGCGCTACCTCGGTATAGATGGCCTCATAATGTGCGGTTTCGCCGCGCAACAAGCAGCCGAGCGTGACGATGGCGTCGAGATTGCCGCGATCGGCAAGCGTGCGCACGGCGGCGGGGATCTCCCAAGCGCCAGGAACGCGCACCACTTCGATGTGACGGCGCTGGGCGCCGCTGCGCAGCAGCGCATCGAGCGCGCCGTCGAGAAGCCGGTCGGTGATGACGGCATTCCAGCGCGCGACCACGATGGCAAATCTCATTCCTTCGGCGGAGAGATCACCCTCGACGGCAGGCGGCTTTGAGCGCAGCGGATCGGTCCACGCCCAGAAGGAGATGGGAAATCCGGGTTCGGGCTCGATTGTGAAGAGACGCGACTTCCAATCGGTGTCGGAGATCGGCTGCAGCCGTTTCACGGCATCGGCGCTTTGCGTGCGAAGCCACGCCTCGGCGGCCTGGTAAATGGAGTCGAGGGAGGTCACTTCGATCAACACATCGGCGGCGGAAGGGAATCGCCCATCGATCAACTCCAGATTGCCGAGCGGCGCAAGAAACGGAGCGCCTCGGCTTCCTTCTTCCTGCCATCCTTTGCCGGGAGCGAAGCCCAGCGCGGCGAAGAAGCTGGCCAGCCGGTCGAAGGCCGCGGCGCTGCCGGCGGGGCGCAGGAAGGAGATTCCCTTGATCATGGTTCGATTCTAACGTGTGACAACAGCGGAGTTAGTGGTGTTAGTGGAGTTGCCTGTGATGGCGCGGTGCCCGACCGCTGTGGGTTCCCACCCTTTCCGCGCAGAACGCGGAAAGGATGGGGCACGGAGTTGAAGTGGGCTCCCACCCTTTCCGCATCCGCCGCGGCGGACGGAAAGGATGGCGCACCCGATGTTGTTGGTTAGCGCTACGTTGTCGAGCGCGGCTTGACGGCGATGACGGTGGCCGGTACGTATCCGCCGGCGGGGACCGTGGTGTTGGTGCAGTACGGGTCCGTTGCCGATTGCGGGACGCAGGCGGGCAGCTTGGGACTGAGCTGCTGCGTATCGGTGGGCACAGCGCCGGGTGCGCTCGGAATGCCGATGTAGTGGATTTTGTTGTCGCCGGAAGTGGAGACGAAGAAGAGCGTGTTGTCGAGGCTGAAGGCGCCGGCGACGGGCGCGGTGATAGCGGACGCGCCATTGAGCGTTACGTAGCCGACGGTGCCCAGCGCGCCCGATGTGGTGCTGGGCACATAGTACGGCAGCTTGGCGCCCGGTGTTGTTCCGCTGTAGGTGATGAATGCGAAGCTGGGCGCCTGCGAAGTGCTGCCGTTGACCAGGGTCGGCGGCGGCGAAGTGACGACCTGATTAACGGCCGTTGCGTTCGCTGTGATCTGCGTCTGATTGAGTGTATGCGTGATCAGCAGCGGCGTCAGCGCAGAGCCCGCCTGAGGGCACGGCGCCGAGAACTCCCTTGGCTCGGGGAATCCGATGTCGGAGAGCTGAATGCCTCCGCCGGAGATCGTGGCGCCCAGAACGTGCTTGCCATCGGTCGTGGCGGCCAGAGCGTCGGTCGTGGCAGCAACCGAATCGCCTTGCGGATAGAAGGCGGTGATGTTGGCCGGACTGGCTCCGGCTGCCGTGGCGGCGGTTCCGGTTGGGCACCATGTGTGCGCCACGGTGGGGCTGCCGCTGAGATACGCGCCCGCGCCGGGAACCGTGAGCGCCAGATTGGCCGCGCCGCCCGAGCCGCTCAGGTCGTAGGTGGTCCAGTTGGAGTTGACGTTGTAGACGTACAGCGTGTCGCTGTGGCCGGCGCCGAGCGAGGCGCTGTCAGTAACATAGAGCGTCTTGGAATCGGGCGTGAAGGCGCCTGCGTTGCCTACTCCGCCATAGCTGGCCGCTATGGTTCCCGAGGAATTGTAGAGATAGAAGACGTGGCGCACCTGGTCGTTGATGAGCAGCTGCGTGTTGCTGGGAGACACGGCCAGCACCACGCCGGGAACGGTGGGGTCTTCCTTGCTGATGGCGTTATTCGTGGTCGAGTAAATCATCAGCTCATGGGCTGAGCCGAAGTAGAGATTGTCGCCGAGCTGGTCCATGACCATGGAGTTGGGCACATAGGGCAGACGCACGGTTGAGCCGGGCGTGCCGGTGAGCAGCTCGATGGGCACAAAGTATTGCGACTTGCCGGGGGCCGCGAACCACATATAGGAGCTGGCCGTGCCGGGAACAGTAACGGTGACCGGATTCGACGAGATGGAGACGCCGGTATTGTTCAGGCCCACCTGGTTGATGGGCGACGGATTGCACGTAGAGGGCTGGCAGACGGCGTATATCGACGCCGTGCCGGGGAAATTCGCGGTGATGCCTCCGCCGCTGCCGGCCAAGGTATCGAGCGGATTGGTCGATTGATAGTCGAGCGAAAGGCCGGTGATGGGATTGTTATTCGTGTCGGTCACCGTGGTGACCAGGTTCTGCTGCACGCCCTCGGTGACGATGCCGCTGGTGCTGCCGTTGGCCAGCGTCACGGTGATCGACTTGGGAGGGCAGGTGGAAAAGTAGCCCGCGGCCGATCCCGAGCCGGCGACCGAAGCGGTAATGACGGTGGTGCCTGGCTGCTCCGCGGTGATCTCGTTGTTCACGTTGTTGATGGAAGCGATGGCCGCGGTGCCGACGTTGAACGAAAGAGCGCCGATGGAGTTGGGGCAGGTGGGGAGTGAGGTGACACCTTTGGCCACACCGTCTTTGCACGAGTACTTGGTGAATCCTGCCGGTGCGCAGAGATCGTACTGGGCATTATTGGGACCGGCATAACATGCTTCCGCATCGAGCGGAATCGGAGTTCCCGATGCGGTGCTGTAAAGCTGGCCCTGCGAAAGGCACTGCGGAGGGCCGACAAGCGACACAGAGGTCACTTGCGGATGGATGTAGACCTCGACGGGATTCGACGTGACGCCATTCGCCGAAGCGGTGATGAAGGCTGTGCCAAAGGGCACGCCATTGGTATTGGGCATCGGATTGGGATAGTTGCAATAGGTGTAGTTGGCGATTCCGCCGCCGGTGTTGCGGTTCCAGGTGCCGGCGCAAATGTTGCCGGTGGGCGAGATATCGACCAGCTGGTTATTGGTGGTGCCGTAAGTGTAGGTGGTCACGGTGGCCGAAGCGCCCTTGCAGGTCTTGGCCGTGGGGCCGGCCACCTGCTGCTCCTGCCCGAAGGCCAGGGAGATGCCGGCGGTCTGTGGCTGCAACTGGATGGACGCCACATCGGTGATCTTCAAACCGTAGCCCAGGCCATTGCAGTAGTTCGCCGCCGGGTTGCGGGTGCAGCCGGAGATGGAAATCCCGGCCGGAATGGCCATGCACAGCAAAGAAACAAGGGTCAGCAACCGCCGCATGAATCCTCCCCGCCCCGCCATCGAACCGCGGAACGGTCTTCTCCAAAATAGAGAATTGATGGGTTAAATAGCGTTCGTCAACCCGCCTGAAGCGCGCCCTGCAACCGCTGAAATCCACCCCAAAATCCGGGCGAGAGTGAGGGAATGCGCTGCGGCTGGCCGACGAGAAATGTCTTCATTGACTCCAAGGAAAAGTGTATCAGGGCAAAGCCGCGCGACGGCGCGCCGCGCCCTGCACGATAGACTCCGGCGCGGGCGGATGGAGAGCATTCCATCCCATTTCCGCGATAAATCAAGAGCCCGGCGGCATGTACTTCGCAAACCACTCCACCGCGCGCTCCATAACGTCGCGGCGGTGCGCGGGGTTCACGAATCCGTGGCCCTCGTTGGGATAAACGACCAGCTCCGTGGGTACATGCTCGGCGCGCAGCGCATGCCAGAACTCGTAGGACTGCGGCGCAGGGCATTCGCCGTCGCGGTCGCCCACGACCACCAGCGTGGGCGTGTGCGCTTTCTTGATGTAGTTGATGGCCGAGCTCTTGGCGTAGACCGCGGGGTCGTCGTAGACCGATGCGCCGAAGTAGGGAATCATCCATTGGTCGATGGAGTTCTCGCCGTAGTAGCTCAGCCAGTCGGAGAGCCCCGCGCCGGAGACGGCGGCTTTGAAGCGGTTGGTCTGCGTGACCGCGAACATGGTCATGAATCCGCCGTAGCTCCAGCCGGTGATGCCGACGCGATTGTCGTCGACGGGATACTTGGCCTCGACCGCCTTCACGCCGGCCAGAATGTCGCGCAGGTCGCCGTAGCCGAAGTCCTTGCGGTTGGCCTGCGTGAACGCTTCGCCCTGGCCATAGCTGCCGCGGGGGTTGGGCTCGAGCACAAAGTAGCCGAGGGCGGAAAAGGCGTTGGCGCTCAACCCTCCGCCTCCCCCCCAGTGAGAGACTTCGGCCGCGGCCGGCCCGCCGTGCACCTCGACGATGAGCGGATACTTCTTCGAAGGGTCGTAATCTTTGGGCAGCATGAGCCAGCCCTGCACGTGAAAAGATTCGTTAGTCCAGTTGAGCGAGACGGTCTTGCCCCACGCCGGTTCGATGCCGTCGTTGAGGTGCGAAAGCTGCGTCAGGTCATCGGTGCCCGAGCCCATCGTGTTCCCGGCCCTGGCTTCATAGATTTCCGTGGGGTGATCGAAGGAACTGGCGTGAAAGACGAACAGCGAGCGATCGGCGGTGGAAGAAAGGCTCAGCTCGAAGCGCCCGTCGCCCACGCTGCCCGGGATGCTGAAGACAGGCGCGCCGAAACTGGTGGCCACGTTTTCGCTAGCGTGGTCGCCCTGCAGGCGCATGCGCACCAACTGGCAGTTGCCGCCGGCCAGTTCGCTCACGTAGATGTGCTCGTCGCCATCCCACACAATCCAGGCGGGCGAAGTCGGGCGCTTGGGAGTGAGATCGCGCGGCTGGCCGCCGGCCGCGGAGACGATCC
>JBAUBR010000478.1:0-5998 GCA_049676965.1 Occallatibacter sp. | reverse complement strand
GCAGCATCCCTGGAAACTCCCTTTCAAAACGCAAACAGCAGCGCAGGTCAGAACAACTGCATAACTTCAGCAAGGGGACAATTCTATTGAGCGCAAGACGGGGACATTTCTAATGTGCTATGACACCGGTCGCCGTTCGCCTTGACTGGACGAGCTTGAAAACCTAAGCTCAAACCAGCGCCTTCGGGGGAACGGGCAGGGCGCTTTTCAGGAAGCTGGCTGCGATGGTCTACTTTAGCCTTGAAGCGGGGCAATGAATATGCCTTATTACTGGCAATATCTACCACTTTTGATGCAGATCGCCTTCGCGCTCGGCATAGGCGTGCTGATGGTGGTGGCTTCGCACTATATCGGCCGGCATCGCGCTACTCCCGTCAAGCTGGCGGCGTACGAGTGCGGCATTGAAGCGGTGGGAGACGCGCGCGGGCGGTTCAGCGTGCGCTTCTACATGGTCGCCATGCTGTTCATCCTCTTCGACGTGGAAGTGGTCTTCATGATGCCCTGGGCAGTAGTCTTCCGCCGGCTGCCGGCGCTGACCGGCTGCTCGCCGCTCTTCGGCTTCTGGGAGATGCTGGTCTACCTGGGATTTGTCGCCGTGGGACTTTACTACATTGTGCGCAAGGGGATCCTGAACTGGAGCAAGGACAGGGCGGACCTATAGCATGGCTGAACCCAAGGCACTTGCCGGCAAAGCCGCCGTCCTCGAGGGGCTCCCCGGGCACCCGGCGGTGAAAGCCATTCATGCCTGGAATGCCGATGCTCTCACCGATGCAAAATTCGACCGCGGCGAGTTGACGCTGACCATTGCGCGCGAGCAGATTCGCACTGCCTGCCAGGTACTCAAAGACGCGAAATACAACTTCTTCGAGGACCTGACCGCGGTGGACTGGTTCCCTTCTTCGCCGCGCTTCCAGTTGAGCTACCAGCTTCTTTCCCACTCGTTGAAGGAGTATCTGCGGCTGCGGGTGATGCTCGATGAAGCCGATCCGGCCGTGGATTCGATCGTGCCGGTGTGGCCCGCGGCCGATTTCTACGAGCGCGAGGTCTTCGACCTTTTCGGGGTCCGCTTCGAGGGACATCCGAATTTGCGCCGCATCATGATGCCGGACGACTGGAAGGGGCATCCATTACGAAAGGACTATCCGGTGGAGGGGTATCGCTGATGCCGGACCTTGCGGAACAGCCTGTAATTGAAGCGATGAAGGCCGAGGGCACCACGGAACGGCACATGGTGCTGAACATGGGCCCGCAGCATCCCTCCACGCACGGCGTGCTGCGCCTGGTGCTGGAGATCGACGGCGAAATCGTGATGCGGCTGGTGCCGGAGATCGGCTATCTGCACACCGGAATCGAGAAGACCTGCGAGGCCAAGTTCTATCAGCAGGTGGTGCCGCTCACCGACCGCATCGATTACCTGAGCCCGATGGCCAACAATCTTTGCTACTGCCTGGCCGTCGAAAAGCTGCTGCAACTGGAGATTCCACCTCGGGCGCAGTGGGTTCGCGTGCTGCTCACGGAGCTGACGCGGCTGAACTCGCACCTGGTGTGGCTGGGCACGCACGCCATGGACATTGGAGCGCTCACATTACTGCTTTACACCTTCCGCGAGCGTGAGGACATCTTAAGAATATTTGAGGACGTGGCCGGCCAGCGCATGATGACCAGCTACTTCCGCATCGGCGGGCTGGCGCTGGAGCCTCCGCTGGATTTCTTTGATCGCGTGGATTCGTTCATTCGCGGATTTCCGGAGAAGATCGACGAGTATTCGAATTTGCTCACAGGCAATCCCATTTTTATCAACCGGCTCAAAGGCGTGGGCATGCTTTCGGCGGCCGATGCCATCGCGCTGGGCGTGACGGGAGCGAACATGCGCGGGTCGGGCGTGGACTTCGACCTGCGCCGCGACGTTCCGTACTCGAGCTACGAGAAGTTTCAGTTCAAGGTGCCGATTTCGACCGTCGGGGACTGCTGGGCGCGGTATGAAGTGCGGCTCGAGGAGATGAGGCAGAGCGTAAACATCGTGCGCCAGGCGCTGGACGGCATGCCGGAGGGGCCCGTGAAGGCCAATGCGCCCAAGGTCGTGTTGCCGGAGCGCGAAAAGATGAAGACGGAGATGGAGGCGCTCATCCACCACTTCAAGATCGTGACGGAGGGGTTTGCCGTGCCGGCCGGGGAGGCGTACCAGGCGATCGAGTCGCCGCGCGGGCAGATGGGCTACTACGTGGTGTCGGACGGGACCGCGAAGCCGTGGCGGGTGCACATGCGCAATCCGTCGTTTGCCACGCTGCAGGCGCTGGAGACGATGTGCGTGGGCCGCATGCTGGCCGACGTGGTGGCGGCGATCGGATCGATCGACATTGTGCTGGGGGAGATTGACCGGTAAGGCAGGGACCTAGGGACTAAGGGGCCAGGGACTGAGGGACCGGGGACCAAGCGACCGGGGATTGACGGACTAAAAGTTTAGTGGCTTTGTAACAGGGCACGACTTCAGTCCTGCCGCAAACGGATCAAAGAGTCTGGGCTTTAGCCACTGGGGGAATGCGGGTTGGGACGGACGGAACCCATCGCGAATGACTCAGCCGAAGTTTCAGTGCAGTTGTACGTCGAGTTGTGGGTGTCGCTCGCTTCCCTGCTCCGCAGCTACACCGCGGCGCATGGATTGAACGGCAACCGGCAGGCAACGGTGGAACTGGGCGAGGAAAGAATCCTGGTGCGCCACGGCGGACAGTGGCTGGATCTCGAACGCGACGGAGCAAAGGTACGGTGGACGCGCGAGAATGGGAGTGGCGGGACGCTGGAGTTGACCGAAGCCGGGCGATTGAGATCGTGGGATCCCAATCTTTCCGCAACGAACGCGGAAAGGATGGGGTACCCAGATTCGCACCCGGAATCGCACCCTAATTCCTACCCGGGATCGAGTGACGAGTCAGAATCGAGTTGCGGCGAGGAAGAGATGGACGTGATGGCTGAGGCGTGGGCGCGGGAGCTGATGCGATGAGTCCCAGAGAGACCAATCCGGAGACGATGAGCATCTTCTCTGCGCGGCTCGCGGCGCGGTTCGATGCGCTGGTGGAGAAGTATCCGGTGAAGAGGTCGGCGCTGGTGCCCATGCTGCTCTACGCGCAGGACGAGGTTGGCTATCTCTCCGACGCGGTGATCGCCGAAGTGGCAGCGCGCATCGGCATCACGCAACTCGATGTGCGCAACGTGGCCACCTATTACTCCATGCTGCGCTTCAAGCCGGCGGGCAAATTTAACGTGCAGGTGTGCACCAACATCAGTTGCATGCTGCGCGGGGGCTACGAACTTTACGAGCGGTTCCAGGAAGAGCTGGGCATCGGCGACAAAGGCGTTACGCCGGACGGGATGTTTTCGCTCGAAGAAGTCGAGTGCATCGGCGCGTGCTCGTGGGCGCCGGCGATTCAAGTCAATTACGACTTCCTCGACGAGCTCAGCCCCGATCATGTGCCGGGAATTCTGGCCGGCTATCGCGGCAAAGCCGAACAAGCGCACCAGGTAAACGGAAAAGGAGCGGCGCCGCATGCCTAGGCTGGTCTCGCATCCCGACGAAGTGAAGATCATCTCCAAACGATTCGGAATGGGCGCGGAGAAGATCGACCGTTATCTCGAGCTGGGCGGCTACGAGGCGGTGAAAAAATGTTTGGCGCAGGGACCGGACTGGATCATCAATGAGCTGAAGGCTTCGAATCTGCGCGGGCGCGGCGGCGCGGGATTCCCGACGGGGATGAAGTGGTCGTTTGTGCCCAAGCAGAGCCCCAAGCCGAAGTACGTGCTGGTGAACGGCGACGAGAGCGAGCCGGCCACCTGCAAGGACCACCTCATTTTTCTCCACGATCCGCACGCGGTGATCGAAGGAACGATCATCGCCGGCCTCGCGATCGGCGCGAAGACTGGATTTATTTACCTGCGCGGCGAGTACCGGTACCTGCTGGAGATCACGGAGCGGGCAGTGGCCGAGGCGTACGAGCGCGGATTTCTGGGCAAGAATATCTTTGGCTCGGGCGTCGAGTTCGAGGTCATCACGCAGACGGGCGCGGGCGCGTACGAGGTGGGCGAAGAGTCGGCGCTGATGGAGTCGCTCGAAGGCAAGCGCGGAGTGCCGCGCATCAAGCCGCCGTTCCCCGCGGTAGTGGGGCTCTACGGCGGGCCAACGGTGATCAACAACGCGGAGACCATTGCGTCGGTGCCGCCGATCATCACGATGGGCGGCGCTGCTTACGCGGAGGCAGGTACGCCGCGCAACGGCGGCACGCGCCTGTTTTGCCTGAGTGGCCACGTGGAGCGGCCCGGCGTTTACGAGCTGCCCATGGGCTACAACCTGAAGAAGATGATCTACGACGTGGGCGGCGGCGTGCGCGGCGGGCGCAAATTGAAGGCCATAGTTCCGGGCGGCTCGTCGACGCCGGTGCTGCTGCCCGAAGAGATCGAGAACGTGGGCATGGACTTCGACCAGGTGGCCAAGACCGGATCGATGCTGGGTTCGGGCGGCGTGGTGGTGATCGACGACCGAACCTGCATGGTCGAGTTTGCGCTGCGCACCATCAGCTTTTACCGGCACGAGAGCTGCGGGTGGTGCATCCCCTGCCGCGAAGGCACGGACTGGCTGGAGAAGACGCTCATCCGATTCCATGCGGGCTTCGGCGTGGCCAAGGACATCGACAACATCCAGTACCTGGCCGACAACATGATGGGCCGCACTTTCTGCCCGCTGGGCGATGCCGCGGCCATGCCTACGCTGGCATTTGTGAAGAAGTTTCGCAAGGAGTTCGAAGATCATCTCGATGGGAAGCCGTGCCCGTTCGCGCGCGAGGGTGTGCCGCAGTTGACGGTGGTCTAGGTGAAGAATTGGAACTGGATGTCGAGGATGGTGGTATCCCACCCTTGGCGCAAAAAACAACTACGCGCCAAGGATGGGGCACCCAGCGTGACGGGGATGATGAAGAAATGCAGGTCCTTCGACTGCGGTCGCTGCGGCGACCTTCGCTCAGGATGACACTGCATTGGGAGATTGGATAGCAGAGGGCAAGCGAATCGAATGGCAGACGTAACCTTCACAGTCGATGGAAAGAAGCTGACCGCGCCGGCGGGGACGCTGCTGATTGAGGCTTGCCGTAGGGCGGGGATCGAGGTTCCCGCGTTTTGCTATTATCCCGGCCTCTCGCTGTGCGGCGCGTGCCGCATGTGCATGGTGCGCCAGGAAAAGGTTCCCAAGCTGCAGACGGCTTGCACCACCATCGTGGCCGAGGGCCAGGTGTTCACCACCGAGTCGGCGGAGATTGCACAAGCCCGGAAGGCGACCATCGAGCTGTTGCTGGGCAATCATCCGCTCGACTGCCCGGTCTGCGACGCCGGCGGCGAGTGCGAGCTGCAGGACATGACCTTCAAGTACGGCGCGGGTGAGAGCCTCTACACCGAGGCCAAGCAGCATCGCGATGAGCAGCAATGGTCGCCGGCGGTCTACTTCGACCGGCCGCGGTGCATCCTCTGTTATCGCTGCGTGCGCATGTGCGGCGAAGGGATGGATGTGTGGGCGCTGGGCGTGCACAGCCGCGGAGTGGTTTCGGTGATTGCGCCCAATCTCGAAGACCGGCTGGACTGCGAGCAGTGCGGCATGTGCATCGATGTGTGCCCGGTGGGCGCGCTCACCAGCGGCAGTTATCGCTACAAGACGCGGCCGTGGGAGATGAAGCACGTCTCAACGGTGTGCACGCATTGCAGCGACGGGTGCAAGGTGACGCTGGGCGTGCGGCAGTCGAACGATGGATCGGAGATCGTGCGCGCGGACAATCGCGACAAGAGCGGCATCAATGGCGACTTTCTCTGCGCCAAGGGCCGCTTCGGCTTTGACTTTGTGGATAGCGCGGAGCGGTTGACCAGGCCGCTGGTGCGCAATGCCGCGGGAAAGCTGGAACCGGCGACGTGGGAGCAGGCGCTGCGCCTGGCCGCGGGCAGGCTAAAGGAAGTGCGCGACAGCCGC
>JBAUBR010000477.1:0-18737 GCA_049676965.1 Occallatibacter sp. | reverse complement strand
TCGATTTCATTGCGCATTTGCGGCACGGCTTAAGCCGTGCCCTTTCAAAACCCGCGATCTGCCGGGTGATCCGAACCGGACATTTGTTTTGCAGCGATCAATAAAGCCCTTCCGATTTTGCCGGGCTTTACGTACGGGATGAAGCCCGTACCCTTCCAGGTGTCGACTCATTCAGAGGCTTCCTAAACAGAAATCCATCGGCGAGGATTCACTCGTCTCCTTTCTGCTGCGCGTGGATTCTGCGTGGCCAGCCGCAACTGGGCAACCCGGCAATCGTTGCCTACTCCGTACGGCAAAGCTTGCCGGATTGCCTAGAAGCATCGGCGCCGATGCGATGCAGTTCCCCGTAAACACTTCATTTTCAGCGCGCATTGCAGCTCGCGTTGGCGAAGCGCGATGGAAATTCGTGGCGACCCGCGTGCAAAAAGAAGAGCGTGCGAATTGCAAACCTACGATCGACGAACACAAGCTCGACCTCGACGCTCCCGAAGGAAAGCGAGCGCGCCGGAGCCAGCTTTCGCGATGTGCTCGCGAGCAGCGCAAGCGAATCGGCGCAGCCGGCGAAGAGTGCTGCTGCGGCGACGTCTGGTTTTGCGTCGCATGCGGATTCCGAATCTGAAGCCGCCAGCGAGCAGACGCCTGCCACGGCGATCGGAAAAAATGAGCCTTATCGCCAAAACGAAAATCAGCAGTCAACTACACCATCGATCGGCCAGAAGACTGTTGCTGCGGGGGCTCTTCTATCGCCGCCGCCGACTCGCTCCACCGCGAGCGCGGCGAATAGCGCGGCCAACCGCGATGAGCGCCCGCAGATGTCTGCAACGGCGCTCGCCGCGAAGATCGCTGCGACCGTAGTTCTTCCTACTGCGCAGCCGGTTGCATCCCCCGCTGCTGCAATTCCTGTTCTCCCCGCTCGACCACCGGCCGAAGAGAAGACTGTAGGACAGGCGCACGAATCGAACGACGGGGTCTCCGAATCATCGGTCGACGTGATCGCAGACCGTGGCACATCGGCGGCACGCAGCGAGAACAAAAGCGACGACAAGCCACAAGTCCCGGCCGCGAAGGATGCGGACGGAACGCCTGCGAGCGGCGCGGATGCGTCCTTGGAATCCCAAGAAGCGTCGGATTCCGCATCGGCCGGCTTTGAAGGATTCGCGCTGCCGGGGAATCAATGCAGCGACCCATCTTCGCTGAGCAGCTTGATTCTTCCCGGAATCGGCCTTGTGCCGAACATGGCAGACGCGCTCCCATCGGCGCCGAAAGAAGCTCAGAGCGGCAAGACATCCGATCAGGCGATCGGCAAAGCGACCGACACGGCAGTTGCGGGCAGTGCGGGAAAGAACAACCAGGCCAACGGCGCGCCGGCATCGGGCGATTCGTCCGCGCGCAGCCTCCCGAGCAGCGATCAGACGACACAGCACACACAATCGGACGCTTCGCAAAGCACGCTTGCCGCGCCCAAATCCGCAGACGGCACCGCGCCGCAGATCCAGGTAATCACGACGCAGCCCGCAACGCATGAAGCTCCGGCGGCTCACCCTCGCGCAGACTCACCCGCCGATGCAGCGCGCCCGGACAATCCGCCCGCCGAGACGCAGAACGCCGACGCCACGGCAACATCGGGAATCAACACCGCCAGGCTGATCCAGAGCATGGGCGAAACGGAGATGCGCGTGGGCATGCGTTCGGCCGAGTTCGGAGACATCTCGATCCGCACCGCGGTTTCGCAGCAGCAGATGATGGCGCAGATTTCCGTCGACCACGGCGATCTCGGCAAGGCCATCTCAGCGCACATTCCGGCCATGCAGGAAAAGCTGGGCGGCGAGCTGGGCCTGCGCGCCATGGTCGAGGTCAATCAGAGCGGGATGTCATTCTCCGGCGAGCGGGGCTACTCATCGCAGCAGCAACCAAAGACCTATTCGCACCCCGCAGTTACGGAAAGCACTCAATTATCGGCAGAGGCCGATCATGCGGTTTTGCGCACCACGACATCGGAGCCAGGCAACGGTTACCGGCTCGACATCAGGGCATAGATCAGGGCATAGACGAATTCTTCACGAGAGGTAAGGAATATGAACGTACAGGGTTTCAGTCCGCTGCTGAGCGCACCGATGCTGGGGCAGTCCGCCATCGCAGCAGCCACCGGCACAGGAACGACCACGGGTACCACTTCGACGACGAACAGTTCCAGCACCAACCCCAACGGGCTTTCGTCCAGCGATATTGAGAGCACGTTTCTCAACCTGCTGGTGACCGAGTTGCAGAACCAGGATCCCACCCAGCCCGTCGATCCCACCGAAATGGTGGGCCAGATGGTTTCGTTGAATCAGCTCGATCAGCTTATCTCCATCAACCAGACGCTGACGTCGCTGACCACGCCGCCGACAACAACAACGCCAACAACTCCGTCGAATCCCACCAATACCCAGCCGCCGGCGAATGACAATCCCGGCTACGGCACACAGAGCACAGGTGGTGCATTGCCCGCAGTATCCTCAAAGGCCGCAACGTCGTTGGCTGCGCCTGTTTCACAGCAAAAGCTCCCGATCCCGAGCGCTCAAACTCCGGCTGCCTGGATGAACCTTTACGGCAACATCGGCATGCCGGCTACATATTCCAATCACTTTACCGCCGCAGGAGGCAGATAAAATGTCAGCATTCTCGTTACCTCTTTCGGGCCTGGCAGCCAGCTCTGAGTTGCTGGATGTCATCGCCAACAATCTTGCCAATCTCAACACCGACGGCTACAAGGATGAAGGCCTGAGCTTTGGCGATCTGTTCAATCAGATGCAGGGAACGTCCGGCAACGGCGATCCCATCCAGGTGGGAACCGGCGTGCAAGTCGAGGGCGAAACCTCCAACTTCGCCAACGGCACGGTCGATTCAACCGGCGTTGCCTCCAACATGGCGCTGCAGGGCAATGGCTTCTTTGTGGTGGAAGACACCGCCAACGGCCAGGAGAGCTTTACGCGCGCCGGCGACTTTACCGTCAACTCGCAAGGCCAGCTCAGCACGCCGGATGGCCAACTCGTGATGGGTTACCCGGCGGTCAACGGAGTGGTTTCGACGAGCACCGCGCTGGCGCCGATCGATGTGAACCAGGCGAGCAACATTCCCGCGGTTGCTACGACAAGCCTTTCGATGGACACGAATCTCGACTCGAGCGCTACAGTCGGCACCACGTTCAGCTCGCCTATCACGGTCTACGACTCCGAAGGCACGTCGCACGTGCTCACCGCCACCTACACTAACACCGCGGCCAACACCTGGAGCTACAGCATTACCATTCCCGGCGCGGATGTGGGCGCAGCCACTGCTCAGACGGTGGCTTCGGGAACGATGAAGTTCAACTCGTCGGGAGTCCTCACGTCGCCGGCGTCTCCCATCACCGGCATCAACATCACCGGACTGGCTGACGGCGCGGCCAACATGAGCCTGAGCTGGAACCTGACCGGCACAGGCGGCGCATCGACCATCACGCAACAGGATGCGACCAGCGCCACCACGGCCACCAACCAGAACGGTTACGGCGTGGGAACGCTGACCGGATACCAGGTCCTCGCCGACGGCACCGTGCAGGGCCAGTTCAGCAACGACCAGACCATGGCGCTGGGCCAGGTTGCCGTTGCCGGCTTTGCCAACGTGCAGGGCCTCACGCAGACCGGCAACAACGATTACCAGGCCACGTTCGCCTCGGGCGCCGCCGTCATCGGACAAGCGGGCGCCGGCGGCAATGGCTCGATTGTCGGTGGAGCGGTCGAGGAATCGAACGTGAGCCTTTCGACCGAATTCGCCAACATGATCGTCGCGCAGCAGGGCTACGAGGCCAATGCCAAGGCTCTCACCACGATGGACCAGGTCTCGCAGGCCACCATCCAGTTGATCTCGTAGAGCTGCTGTTTGGGCCAGTTCTTAACGAACGATTAGAGACTTCCGCCCGGGGCATTCCCGCCCCGGCGGAAGCCTGTGCAAGCTTGCCGGCTCTCATCGCCGTCTCACCGGCTTTTGGAGCGCCGCGACGCCCCCGCGCCCGCATGCAAGTTGCTGATAACGCACTGTCTTTAGCCGATCCACAGCGGCTACCACTTTCGTTCGCGTCTGCCTCTTGCTCCGGTACCCCGATTGCATTCACCATCAGCGCAATCGCTCCATTCAATGTGTCGCGCCACCCGGAGTGAAAACTCCGGTCAGGCAAAGACTGCGCATTGGGAGCCGGGGAGCAAGCCTGAGGATGAGTACCGCTGCACAGAATGCTGAAACCAGGGCCGCCCAGCCGTCGGCTCAGCCTGCCGCACCAAAGGCAAGCGATCTGCTCGACACGATGCCCTGGCTGCCCTGCACCCTCTCTCTTGAAATTCCCGTCGTGCGGTTCACAATCGGCGACCTTCTTTCGTTGAAGAAGGGCTCGATCGTCGAAACCGCGTGTCACCACACCAGCGATGTTCCGCTGCGTGTCAACCAACTACTGATCGGCTGGACCGAGTTCGACGTTATCGGCGACCGGCTGGCGGTCAGGATTACGGAGCAGGCATGAGTTCACTTCCGCAAAACAATCTTCTCAATCTACGCATCAGCGAGACCGCGCCGTCCGCCGGTTCCCACGCTGCCGGTTCTCACGCTTACGACGCGTTCGCCGCCGCGATGCTCGACGCCGCCGACGAGTTCACCCCCGAAGCAACCAAAGGCGCGCGCACGCTGGGCCGCACGCTTCCGCAAAAGACGGTGGAAAGCAGCCCTGCGTCACGCAAGCGCGAGGAAAAGCTCGCCGTGGCGGAACGCAAGCTGGAAATCGCGCGGCGCAAGCTCGAGGCCGAACAGGAAAAGCTGGAACAGAAGGCCGCTGCGAAGCGCGAAGAAGAAGAGCTGGCGCTCGAAAGGAAGCTGGAAAAAGAGAGACTGATTGCGGAGCGAAAGGCCGAAAAAGCCCTCCGCCCCAGCGGATTCTCGCGCGCCTTCTCGTGGCTTTGGGGCAAGCGCGTCCTCCCCGAGAAGAAATTGCGTGTAACCGAGAGCATCTCGCTCGGCGAAAAGCGATTCGTCGCCATTCTCCATGTCGAAGGCCGCAAATTCCTCATCGGCGGCGGCTCGACCGGCGTCTCGCTGTTGTCGGCGCTCGATCCGGCGAAGACTTCTACCGATGCCGCCGAAGCCATTCATCTCATGGCGGTCGCGGGAGATCGATCGTAATGACCTTCGGCCCTTCAGCCCGGCGCATTGCACTTGCCGCGTCGCTGCTCTTTGTATCTCTCTGGGCTCCGGCAGCGTTGGCGCGTCCTTTGCAATCGCAGGCGGCGGTCGAGAACCTGGCATTTCCTTCGGCGAAGGCGTCTTCGGCTCATGCATCTGCGGCCCGGCCGGCTGTGTCAACGCCATCCGCGATCAAGCCGCCATCGATGAAGCCCGCCTCAATCAAGCCGGCCGCAGACAAGTCCGTCTTGAATAGCGGAGGGCTGCAGATTCAGGGCATTCCAGGGAACTCTGTGCCATGGTCGATCGTGATCATGCTCACGGCGCTCACGCTTATTCCTTCGGTGCTGTTGTGCGTCACGCCGTTTGCGCGCCTGCTCATTGTTTTCCATTTTTTGCGCCAGGCGCTGGGTCTGCAAACCACGCCCTCGAACCAGACGCTCATCGGGCTTTCGCTCATCCTCACGTTTTATCTCATGCACCCGGTCGCCACGCAGATTTATGAAACCGCGATCGTGCCCGCGGAGTCGGGCCAGGTGAGCGCCATCGACGCCATCAAGCTGGGCGAACAGCCACTGCGCAAGTTCATGAGTCACTACGTGCGCGATAAAGATGTAGCCCTGTTCGTCGATCTCGCCAAGGAGCCGCGTCCCGCGTCAGCCGACAGTCTTTCGATGCACGTACTCCTTCCCGCATATATCTTGTCGGAGCTCAAAGCCGGATTTCAGATCGGCACCGTTCTGTTTCTTCCGTTTCTCATCGTGGATATGGTTGTGGCTTCGATCACAACCTCGGTCGGCATGTTTCAGTTGCCGCCCGTAGTTATTTCAACGCCGCTCAAGCTGCTGCTCTTCCTCATGGTAGATGGATGGCATCTCCTGGTCGGCTCACTTATCAAGAGTTTCAATTAATACCAAGTCAGGAGCAATAGTTAGAGTTATGGGCGTAGATCAGGTTGTCTTACTTGGACGCATGATGCTGGAAGAGGTTATTATCCTCGCCGGCCCCATTCTGTCCGTCGCAATTCTAGTCAGCCTGGTCGTCAACATTGTTCAGGTGCTGACCTCTTTACAGGACAACACAGTTTCAACCGTAACTCGCCTGGTGGCGACCGGAACCGCGCTGTTCTTCACGATGCCCTGGATGTGGCGGCATCTTGCCAATTACACACTAGCTACATTTTCCGACTTTCATGTTTATTTGCAATGATCGATATCCCATTGGTTGCGATGTTCGGCGCCGCGCTCACCATTGGTGTGCGGCTAACGGGGCTCATGCTCTTTGCGCCGTTCCTCGGCAGCATAGTTATCCCTGCGCGCATCAAAGCGGTCTTTGTTCTTGCCTTGACCGTGCTGCTATATCCCTCCTTAGGACACCAGACCTTGCCGAAGTCGTTCGCCGAATGGCCCATGCTGATCTTTACCGAATTTGCGATCGGCGTCGGCATGGGCATCGCCACCAATCTCGTGTTCGAAGCGGCGCAGCTCGCGGGCAGCGTTCTCGGCATTCAGATGGGTTATTCGCTGGTCAACATTCTCGATCCGCAGTCGCAGATCGATACGGCCGTGGTTGCCGTCTTCTATCAGAGCATCGCCATGCTGCTCTTTCTGCGCATGGATGTTCATTACTGGCTGCTTCGCGCCGTGGGCAACAGCTTTCTCTACCTGCCGCCGGGCACGGCGAATGTGAACAGTCTGTTCACCCTGGCGGTCTTCAAAACGGTGGGCAGCCTCTTCGGGCTTGGCATTCAAATCGCCGCTCCGGTGCTGGCGACTACGTTGGCAGCGGATGTAGTGCTCGGGCTGCTTGGCAAAGCTTCTCCGCAAATGCCGCTGATGCTGCTCGGTCCCGCGGTCAAGAGCCTTCTCGGTCTCGGCATTCTGGTGGCCACGCTCAAGTACTGGCCCGACATGTTCTCACGCTTGTTTATCGATTCGATGTCGAAAAGCGAACAACTGCTTCACCTGGCGAGCGGATAATCCATGGCTGACGCGAACAAGACGGAAAAGGCAACACCGCGGCAGCGCAAGAAAGCCCGCGATCGCGGCCAGGTCACGCGCTCGCGCGAGCTCAATAGTGCGTTGTCCATGGCCGCCGTTGCCGGCGTCATGTACCTCATGGGCCGCGAGTCGGTCTTCCGCTGGACCGCATTTTTCCAGAATGTGTTGAACTCCGCCACCTCAGACTCCATCGAACCCAACGGCCCGCTTCTTTTCTGGACCAGCGTCGAGGCCATGCGCTGGGTCTTTCCCATCATGGCAGCAGGCCTCGGCGTAGCGCTGCTGACGGGACTGGCGCAAGGCGGGTTCGTCTTCGCTCCCGAAGCACTCGCGTTCAAGTTCGAACGCCTCAGCCCGTCGCAAAAACTTCAGCAGATGGTCTCGCTGACCGCGCTTAGCTCTATTCTCAAATCGCTGATCCCGTTCGGCGCCATCGCCTGGGCCGGTTACGCGTGCATCGCCAGCCATTGGACGGAGATCCTTACCAGTTCCTACACCGATGCGCGGCATTTCGCAGCCTTGGTCACGCAGATCATCTTTCAAATCTGCTGGAGAAGTGGCCTCATCCTTCTCGCGTGGGCGGGCGTGGATTACCTGATGCTGTGGCGGAAGAATGAAAGCGACCTGAAGATGAGCCGGCAGGACATCAAGGACGAGATGAAAGAGTCCGACGGAAACCCCGCCAGCAAAGCCAGGATTCGCAGGCTGCAGCGCCACTCGCGCCGCAAACAGATGCTCAAGGCCGCGGAAACGGCCACGGTCGTGGTCACCAACCCGACTCACTACGCGGTCGCATTGTGCTATGTGCCAAACATGGCCGCGCCCATCGTTGTGGCAAAGGGTCTCGATGTTCTCGCGGCAAAGATCAAAGAGATCGCCTGGCTGCACGACATTCCCATCATGGAGAACCGGCCTCTTGCGCAAGCGCTTTACAAGAGCGTTGATATCGGCAATCCGATTCCATCAGCTCTGTATCACGCCGTCGCTGAAATCCTGGTTGTCGTGTACAAGGCGCAGGCCGAGGTGCAGGCGCGCGACGCGCAAAGAAGAGCTTCCGCCATGCGGCGGGCGGAGGTAACACCGGCATGAACGCTAAAAAGAAAACCGGACTTCTGGCAACGCTGCAATCCTACTCTGACTGGGTCATTCCCACCGGAGCAGTGGCGCTGATCTTCGTGATGCTGGTGCCGCTTCCCAGCTTCGTGCTCGACCTGCTGCTTACCTTGAACATCATGGCGGCGGTGCTGGTCCTGCTCACTGCGATCCAGATCCTGAGGCCAGTCCAGTTCTCTGTCTTTCCCAGCCTCATTCTTTTGCTCACGCTGGCGCGCCTGGCGCTCGACCTGGCCAGTACACGGCGCATTCTGCTGCACGGCAGCGAAGGTTCCCAGGCGGCCGGGAAAGTAATAGAAGCCTTCGGTCAATTTGTTGTCGGCGGAAATTACATTGTCGGCTTTGTAATCTTTCTCGCACTTATTGCCATTCAATATCTGGTGGTAAGTCACGGCGCGGTCCGTACCGCCGAAGTTACCGCGCGCTTCACCCTCGATGCCATGCCGGGCAAGCAGATGGCCATCGATTCCGACCTGAACACCGGCCTGATCAACGCCGACCAGGCCCGCCAGCGCCGCGAAATGGTAGCGCGCGAAGCCGAGTTCTGCGGCTCCATGGACGGCGCCGCGCGCTTCAGCCAGCGCGATTCGATGGCCACCATCCTCATCATGGCCATCAACATCGTCGCCGGATTTCTCATCGGCGTCTTCCAGCAGGGCATGCCCCTTCAGGATGCGCTTAAGACCTACACCATCCTCACCGTTGGCAACGGCCTGGTCGCCATCATCCCATCGCTGCTGGTTTCGGTCGCGGGAGGCATCGTGGTTACACGAGCCGCGTCCGATCATTCACTGGGTACCGATATCGGCAAACAAGTCTTCAAGACTTCGCGCCCGCTGTGGATTGCCGGTGGAGTTCTGTTTGCCCTGGCTGTGATTCCCGGGATGCCCAAAATTCCGTTCTTCCTTCTCGGCTCCACGATGATGTACGTCGCCTGGAAGATGAAGCCTGCCGCCGAGCCGGTAGCCGCGGGCAAGGCCGCTCCAGCGAAGGGTGGCGCGCCCGCCATCGACCCCATGGACGCCGTGCTGAAGCTTGACGATTTGATGCTCGAAGTCGGCGTCGGCCTCGTCCCGCTGGTCGATGCCAAGCAGGGCGGGCAACTGCTGGCGCGCGTAAAATCGCTGCGCAAAAATCTCGCGCAGCAGCTTGGCTTCCTCGTCCCGTCGATTCACATCACCGACAACCTGGCGCTCAAAGACCGCGAGTATGTTATCTATTTGCGCGGTGTGGAGATCGCGCGCTGGGAGTTGCGCCGCGATCGGCTGCTGGCCGTGAACTCGAACCCCAAGCCCGGCGATTTGCCCGGCCAGGAGACGCGCGAGCCGGCATTCGATTCGCCGGCCAAATGGATTACGCCTGATCTTCAGGCGCAGGCCATCGCCGCCGGATACGCGGTGGTCGATCATACCTCCGCGCTGGCCGCGCACCTCTCCGAGTTGATCAAGCAGAACGCGCACGATCTGCTCACGCGCCAGGAAACCAAGCGCCTCGTCGATCGCCTCGCGGACTCGCACCCGAAGCTGGTCGAAGAGTTGTCGCCGAAGCTGATGAGCCTGGGAGAAGTGCAACGAGTCTTGCAGCAGTTGCTGCGCGAGCAGGTTTCCATCCGCGATATGGGCACGATTCTGGAGACGTTGGTTGAAGCGGCGGCCATCAACAAGAATCCCGTTGTACTTGTCGAAGCGGTGCGCCACTCGCTGGGACGCGCGCTGATCCGCCCGCTGCTGGACGAGCGCGGCCGGCTCAAAGTGGTCACGCTCGACAGCGCCATCGAAGAGGAATGCGTGCGCTCGTCGGCGCAGAACGCGCAGTCCGGCGCCAGCGGCGCGCTGCAAATTTCGCTGGCGCGCAGAGTGCTCGACGGATTGCGCGCCATGCTCGGCGAGCAGGTGGCAACGGCGCCGCCGGTGCTGCTCTGCGCGTCGCCCGGCCGCTTTTATCTTCGGCGTCATCTGGAGCCGTTCATTCCGAGGATTGTGGTGATTTCGCCATCGGAGATACCGCCCATGACGCCGGTGATGTCGCTGGGGTCGGTGCGATGAAACGAGAACTATCTATGTTGATTTTCGACGAGGAGGGCCAATGACAGCGGCAGAAATTGCTTACACTAACAGCGCCTCTCATGCTGTGAGCAGCGACGATCTCGTCATGCAGGAGCTGTCGCAGGTCTACTACATCGCGGCGCGCATTCGCGAGCGTCTTCCCCAGCAGGTCGACCTCGAAGACCTGGTGAGCGCAGGCGTGATCGGATTGCTCGAAGCCAGCAGGAGCTTCGACAGTTCGAAGAACGCACAGTTCAGAACCTTCGCCAAGTTCCGCATCCGCGGCGCCATTCTCGATAGCCTGCGCGAAATCGATTGGGGCTCGCGGCTGATGCGCAGGCGCGGACGCGAGATTGCCGAAGCGACCAATCGGCTCGAATCCCGGCTGGGACGCAAGCCGATCGAGGCGGAGATCGCCGCGGAGATGAAGGTTGAGCCCGAATACCTGCGCAAAATCGTCGCGCAGCTCGACGTGCTGCACATCACCGGCCAGCAGGTTGTCCGGTCTGAAGACAGCTCGGAGACGATCGACCTGATCGAAGCCGCGCCGAATCTCGACGATCCCGATGCCTTTGAGCTATGCCTCGAAGGCGAGATGAAGACGCATCTTGCCGAGGCAATCTCGAAGCTCACCGAGAGGGAGCAACTGATCCTTTCGCTCTACTATCGCGAAGAACTCACGATGAAAGAAATCGCGAAGGTTGTTGGTGTGGCTCTCTCGCGCGTTTCGCAGATCAAGGAAGCGGCAATTCTGAAGCTGCGCAAGATGCTCGCCCACATCCAGGAACGGCAGCCGGGAAATCAGGCGGCGATGGAAACATATCTCGAACACGCATAAGAATGAAAAGGACAGAACCATGACAGCCGCTACGCAACGGGCAGCACAGAATCCGGGGAAAGAGCGAACGGTCTACAGTTGCAACTTCCGTTCCGCGGGCCGTCTCTCGAATGAAAACGCGCGCTCGCTGACGTCGATCCACGAGACCTTTGCGCGCCACCTTGCCAGCGCGCTGGACGCGTATCTGGGCACCGGGCTCGAAGTAAAGCTGAGCGCGCTCGATCAGCTTCCCATCAAGGATCACATCGCCACCATCTCGCCCCTCGCCTACATCGCGCCGTTTTCGCTGAGCACCATGCCCAGCACCATGATCGTGGAGTGCGACATCGACCTCGTCTTTCCCATGGTCGACCTGCTGCTGGGCGGCATTGGCCTGCCGGGCAGCGGGCCGCGCGAGCTCTCCGAGATCGAGGAAGAGATTATGCAGGACGTGACCGCGCTCATGGTTCGCCAGGCTGAGAGCGCCTGGCACCTGCCGGCCATGTCGCTCACCGGCGGCAGGCGAATCAAGTCTTCTTTGCTGCACCAGTATTGCCCGCCCAACGAGAAAGTGACCTGCGCAAAATTCGAGGTCGATATGTCGGGCGCCATCGGCTCGTTCCAACTGGTGTTTCCCACCTCGTTTGTCAATGTGCTGATCCAGCAGATCAAACTCGATCAGCCGCAGAAGACGGGCAGCGTCCGCTTTTTTCCAAGGGCGCCCATTCGCGAACGTATTCTCGATTGCGATGTCGAAGTCGCCGCCGAAATTCAAGGCCTGAAGGTTGCCGTGCGCGATCTGGTTGCCCTTCAACCGGGAAGCGTGTTGAAGCTTCGCGCGCCGGTGCGAACTCCGGGCATGCTGACCGCGGGCGGCCACGGATTTTTTGAAGCCGTACCGGTGCGCAACGGATCGCAGAAGGCCGCGCAGCTGGGCCGCCGCATTTCATCCACGAACTGGGAAAGGATTTAAGAGCAATGGACAGTCACGATAACAAAGGCGCGGTGAAGGCATTTGCGGCAGCTTTTGCCAAGGCGCTCTCCGAATCGCTGGGCCAGGCGATCGGCACTCCCTGGCCGCTCGAAGTCATCGACACACAGGAGCCGCCGGCGAGAAAAACGCAGCCCCTTCAATTCCGCCTCAAAGTCAACGTCGGTCTGAGCGGGGAATGTTTTGTCGAATTCTACGAGCCTCAGGTCTCCGAGCTGCTTTCGCGCCTGGCCGGCGGCGACGGCGAGCCTGCCGCAGGTGATCGCACCCAGGCGCTGGCCGCGGTCATCTCCACGGCCGCTGAAGCATTGGCTGCGTCTCTCGCTGCCCAATATGGCGAGCTTTCATTTGCGGTCGATAACGTCTCCGGCCTCGCGTTCGGCGGAATGTTTGTGGTCCCGCTGGCCGCTCCGGGAGAAAATCCCTCAGCCTCGGTCCTGCTGTATGTCGACGGCGAACTGCTCCGCGCTCTTTCGTCTGCCTCTGCCGGCGCAACTCAAGCCGCGAGCGGCAAGGGCTCGATTCACCCTGCCAATCTCAAGCTGGTGATGGATGTCGAGCTCAATGTCTCGCTGCGCTTTGGCCAGCGCCAGTTGCCGCTGCGCGATGTGCTGGAGCTGACCAGCGGGTCGGTCGTTGAACTCGATCGAATGGTCGACGAGCCGGTGGAATTGTTGCTCGATGGCAAGCTGGTGGCGCGCGGAGAAGCGGTCATCGTCGACGGCAACTACGGACTGCGCGTGACGGAAATACCGCACGCGATGGAAACCCTGCTTCGTTGAACGCCAAAGGTGGAATTCAAATGAACCTGTCGCTGAAATCGCTTTTGCCTCCCCTCGACCTGGGATGGAATCGCACGCGCGCGATGTGTGCGCTGCCCGCCTGCCACAACAAGCTGCTGATGCGCGCCGTGCCCGGCAGCCGCGCCGGAATCAACGTGGGCGAAGCGTGGTACTGCTCGGCGGATTGTTTCGCGATGCACTCGCGCAACGCGCTGGCGTCGCTCTCCATGGAGACCGTCATCGAGATGCCGCGCAATCCGCGCCTGCCGCTGGGACTGGCTTTGCTGGCCAAGGGCTACATCACCGAAGATCAGCTTCGCTTCGCGGCCGCGCGCAGCGAGCGCCGCGGCGAGAGCCTCGAGGCCGCGCTGATCGAGCTGGAATTCGCCGGGGAGAAGCAACTGGCGGCCGCACGCGCATTGCAGTGGGGCTATCCGGTGCTGGGCCAGGAATGGATCGGCCAGGTTGTCGAAGCAGATCTTCCGCCGACATTGTTGAAGGCGTTTTCGGCCGTCCCGCTGCACTATTCGCTCAAGACGAAGCGGCTTGTGCTCGGCTTTGTGCACCGCGTGGAGCACAGTCTGCTGCAATCGATCGAGCAGATCACCGGCTGCAGGGCTGAGGCGTGCTTCATTACCCCTTCGGAGTTCGTGGACCAGATGGATCGGCTCATTGCCATTCCCGATTACGAGGAATCCGTCGTCGACAATCCCGGCAGTGCTGCGCAAATGTCCCGGACGCTGGGCGGATTCGCAGTCGAAGTGGGTGCCAGAGAAGCCGGATTTGCCAAATGCAAGTCGTGGATCTGGGCGAGAATCTCCGGCAAACGCGGGACGGTTGACGTGATGTTTGCGCCGAAGAACGCGGGCGCGGTTTCCAAACAAAAGTTTTCCTCGGCGATGCCCGAAGTAACGGAAGCCCTGGGCTAGATAAACTGCCCGCGGGTGCCGATAGACGTGCCAGGTGATGGCACGGTGCTGAACACGAGCGTATTCGAATTCCCGGCGGACCGCAGCGCATTCGCTTTTCAACTCGACCTGGTCGACGATCTCCCCGGCGTTCCGGCGCTGCCGGAAACCTTGCTGGCCATGGAGTTTCAACTCCAGGAATTCTCCGTCGATCTTTGCGCAATCTCTGAGATCGTGCTCGGCGATTTGGGCGCGACCATACAGATCCTGCGATTGGCAGGGCGCGAGTGCGGCGACGCCGAAGGCCGCCCGGTTCGCATCGAAGATTGCATCTCCGACCTGGGCCCGAAGGCCTGCATTCGCGCGGCCGCCGGCGGAACGATGGTGAAAGGCATCCGCCAGCGCGCGGTCCTTCAGATGTGGGAGCACTCGAGAGACATCGCACATCTCTGCAGGCTGATCGCCGAAGAGACGCCTGGATTCATCAATCCGCACCAGGCTTACATGGCTGGCCTTTTGCATGGAATCGGCGCGCTGCCCGCTGTGCTTGGCTGGGAGCGGAGCGTGGCTGCAAATTATCGTCCCTTCTCGGCGGTCGAATTGGCCGAGCGCTGGTCCTTCCCCGCGTTCCTCAAGGAGTTCTTTCACGCAGTGAATAAGCCCGGCTGGAATTCACAGTGGTCGAAGCTCATGTCCACGGCGCATCGCTTGGCGACGGAGACTTCGGTTCGCTGTCCGCTAACCCCAGCGCCAGCACCAGCGCAAATCCTAAAGTAATTCTTTAACTCAGTCTCTCAAAACACCGCCACCCGTTTCGGCTTCAGATTGCGTTCGCATGAGGACGATTCCGGAGCGCGACGCGCTACACGCGCCGCATTCCATCCGCTCTCATTGTTTCCTCATTCAATCGCGACTTAAGCGGCAATTCACCACCACTTTCGGGCAATGTTTGCCGAGCTGGATGGCACACGCATTGCTTATCCATGGGGCATGGACAGTGGATACTATGCCGCGTGCAGTGCGCTCGTTGCCCGCGAGCAGGCGCTGGACACGATCGCCAACAACCTGGCGAACGTGAGCACCGTAGGCTATCGCGCGCAAAAGACTGTCTTCAGCTCGGTTCTCGCCGACGCGTCCGACGCGGGCGCATCGCCGCTGCAGAATGCGATCAACAGCTATGGAATTATGGGCGACACCACGCTCGACCAAAGCCAGGGCGCGCTGAACAAGACCGGCAACGAGCTCGATGCGGCCATCCAGGGGCCCGGCTATTTTGTTGTGCAGACCGCGAACGGCCCCATGTACACGCGCAACGGCAGCTTTCAGGTTTCGGGCAAAGGCCAGCTTGTAACGGCCTCGGGAGATGCCGTGATGGGCGACGGCGGCGTGATCCACATGCCTCCCGGCAAAATCTCCATCAGCCCCGATGGAACCATCTCCACGAATGGAGCCATCAGCGGCAAGCTGCACGTGGTCGAGTTTCCGCCCAGCGCTAAGCTGGCAAGCGTGGGCAACAACTACTACTCCGCGCCCGCGAATACGGCCCAGGACTCTACAAATTCCGATGTGCGGCAAGGGTTTCTGGAAAGCTCCAACGTCAATCCGATCCTCGGCATGGTCGAGCTCGTGACTGCGCAGCGCGATGCCGAATCGATGCAGCGCGTACTCTCTATGTTTAATTCCGAGATGGATAAAACCGCAACGCAGGACTTGCCGAAGGTCGGCTAAGGAGATTAAAGAATGTTTCACGCCCTCTATACCGCGGCCAGCGGCATGACTGCCCAGCAACTCAATCTGGATAACATCGCCAATAACCTGGCTAACTCGAGCACCGCCGGATTCCAGTCGCGCCGCGTGCAGTTTTCCGACCTTCTCTATCAGAATGACGTGATGCCGGGCTCCGCGGCCACGCAACAAACCACCGTCGCCTCCGGCCTGCAGATCGGACTCGGCACCCGGCCCGGCAACACTGAGATCGTGCAGACGCAGGGCGATTTGAGCTCGACCGGGAATCCGCTGGACTTCGCCATTCAGGGCACCGGCTTCTTTCAGATCCTCATGCCCAATGGCCAGACCGGTTACACGCGCGCGGGATCGTTCCAGACCGATGCGCAGGGCAACCTGGTCACCGCGAATGGCAATGCGCTGCAGCCCTCCATCAATATTCCCGCCGCGGCCACCAACATTACGGTCGGCAGTGACGGCACCGTAAGCGTGACGCTGCCTGGGCAGATTCAGGCGCAGCAAGTGGGAACCATCCAGCTTGCGACCTTCGCCAATCCCGGCGGCCTGAACAGCGTAGGTAACAACATCTATCTCGCTACCACGGCATCGGGCGATCCGGTCGTCGGCGCTGCCGGCGGCTCCGAGGGTTTGGGAACCATTCAGCAGGGAATGATCGAGCAATCCAACGTGAACGTTGTCGACGAGTTCGTCAACATGATTCTCGCGCAGCGCTCCTATGAATCGAACTCGCGCGTCATCAAGGCCGCCGACGAAATGCTGCAGCAGTTGAACCAGCTTGCCCAGTAGGTGATGCTCCGATGATTCAGTCAGGCTCGCCAAACC
Source organism: Occallatibacter sp. (assembly GCA_049676965.1). Classification (GTDB taxonomy): domain Bacteria; phylum Acidobacteriota; class Terriglobia; order Terriglobales; family Acidobacteriaceae; genus Telmatobacter. The sequence continues at coordinate 2,323 of JBAUBR010000477.1, read as the reverse complement.
GTGATTCAAAGATCCACCTTGTATCGGGGCACGGCTTCGCTCGTGCCGAAAATGGCCTCAAGAACCCGCGGACTTTTGAGGCCACTGGAAAACTCGAGTTGGTCAAGGGTACGGGCTTCAGCCCGTACGTTAAAGCCTCTATGTTAGGAAGGGTTTTAGCCCCTGATGGAATCTCTTCGGGCTCAATTTTGAAACCAGCTCTGGTCATATTCGCTCTTTGCGCCGCACTGGCATCGCCTGCGCTGGCTGCATCCGGCCGTTATGCCATCACCACCGAGCGCATTGCCGCGGCGGTCAGCACCTACGGCATCGCGGTGTCGCCCGAACAGGTCACTTTGCCGACCAACATAGTCGCTAACGTCGCCAACCCTGTACTGAAAATGAGATCCATCGATCGCGCGGGCGACGGGCGAGCAATCGCACGCCTCGAATGCGCGGAAGCGAATCAATGTCTGCCGTTCATCGTCACATTGCGTATGACCGCGGTCCCCGTCGCGATGTCATCGCCCGGGCGATCGCCGGCGAGCACACAGTCCAAGCCAGTCCCGCCAGCTGTGCACGCCGGTTCGCCCGCGACCCTTCAACTCGAAGGAACGCACGTCCACATCGCTCTCTCCGTAATCTGCCTGGAAAATGGCGCGATTGGTCAGACCATTCGCGCCACCAGCCAGGACCGCAGCAAGGTCTACATAGTTCAAGTAGTACATGAAGGAATACTGGAGGGAAGGCTGTGAGGCGCCCAACTTCAAAAGAGCTTCTTTCGGCGCTGTTGTGCGCCGGCCTTCTGCTTTGCATGGCCCCTGCAGCGCAGGCAAAGCCGAGCAAAAAAGACAGCCCCGCGCAGCTCCGCGCCGAGTACCTAGCCCGCCTGCAGGAGCAGGAACCGGCGGCGCTCAATCGCACCACGGGCAGCATCTGGCAGCCGGGCGGCGACCTCAACGACTTCTCCACCGATTACAAAGCCAGAAAGCTCAATGACACGCTGGTCATCCTTGTTGCCGTGCAAACCACGGCGGCGCAATCCGGCGACGTGAACAGCTCGCGCGCCTTCCAAACCAGCTCTGCGATTACTGGCCTCGCCGGCGACCTGAAGACGACCGGAGTGAATCCTCTGTTTGCCGGCAATTCGTCAACCTCTTTGAAGGGCTCGGGCGCTACCGATTCGAGCACTACTTTTACCACCGCCCTGACCGCGCAGGTGATCGCGGTGCTGCCCAGCGGCAACCTGGTCGTCGAAGCGCAGCGCAAGATCTTCATGAACAACCAGCATGAGGATGTGATTGTGCGCGGCGTGGTTCGCCCCAACGACATCGGGCCCAACAACACCGTGACCTCGGCGGCGCTGGGCAATCTTGAAATTGAAATGAAGGGCAAGGGCATCATCTCCGACAGCACGCGACCCATGAACCCGATTACAAAAGCAATTCTCTGGTTATTTGGATTCTGAAATCGATGAGAACTGGATATCTTACTTTGCGAATTCGACTCCGATGCATCGCCTGCGCGCTGGCCGTGAGCTGCGCGGCATCCGCGTTTGCGCCCATGGCCGCCGCGGACAATCCCAATCGCCGCGTTCTCATCCGCGATATCACCAGTGTGGAAGGCGTGCGCGAAAACATGCTGGTGGGCTATGGCCTGGTTGTGGGCCTGAGCCGCACCGGAGACAGCCAGCAGACCTACTTCACCGTGCAGACCCTGGCCAACGCGATGCAACGCATGGGAGTGTTGATCGCTCCCGGGACGGTCGAAGTAAAGAACGTAGCCGCAGTTTTCATCACGGCATCTTTGCCGCCGTTTGCGCGGCCGGGCTCAAGGCTCGACGTCACCGTTTCGTCGGTGGGCGATGCCAAAAGCCTCGAAGGCGGAGTGCTGCTGATGAGCGCTTTGCACGGACCCGATGGCCAGGTCTATGCCGAGGCCCAGGGTCCCCTGGTCGTCGGCGGATATTCGGCTGGCGGCGGCGCCAACAGCAAAACCGTTAACACGCCCACGGTCGGCATTGTCTCGAACGGCGGCATCGTAGAACGCGACACGTCGGTCGACCTGCACGACTTCAAAGTGGTTTCTCTTCTGCTGCGCAATCCCGATTTCAGCACCGCCCGCCAGATTGCCGATGCGATCAACGAGGAGTTTCACCGGACCGTGGCCACGGCTCTCGATAGCTCGCGCGTCGATATCCCCGTGGCCACGGCAGGCGAGTCATCGGTTCCGGTCCTGATTTCGCGGGTGCAGAACCTCGCGCTCAGCGTTCACACTCCGGCGCGCATCGTGGTCAACGAGCGCACCGGCACCATTGTTCTTGGCGGAGACGTGAAGCTTACGC
>JBAUBR010000476.1:0-29609 GCA_049676965.1 Occallatibacter sp. | reverse complement strand
GCAGCATCCCTGGAAACTCCCTTTCAAAACGCAAACAGCAGCGCAGGTCAGAACAACTGCATAACTTCAGCAAGGGGACAATTCTATTGAGCGCAAGACGGGGACATTTCTAATGTGCTATGACAGTTTCTCCGCAGTAATTTGACACTTCAGCCATTTTAGGTGAACCTAATGCTTTAGGCATGCCTAAAATTGGCCGCCTGAAGTTTCTTTTTCCTTCCCCGCCGCAAGGTTGCATCAACCCGCGCAGCCACGCGCAATCGCTCCCCAACCCCGGAGGTTTTTCGAATGCGAAATCGAACAGCACCGCACCTCGCGATCCTCCTGGCGTTAACTATGGTTAATTCCAACACTTTACGGGCGCAAAGCGGGACGAGCAGCGCACTCACCGGAACCATTGGCGATGCCACTGGCGCCGCGATCGCCGGCGCCCAGGTGAAGGCTGCAGACGTGAACACCGGAGCCACGCGCATTACACGGAGCAATGCCGAGGGGCGCTTTGTTTTCGCCCAGGTCAATCCCGGGACCTATCGAATTGCCGCGCAGGCAGAGGGCTTTGGCCCAGGCGAATCACAGCCCACCGTCGTCCCCGTCGGGCAAACAATCGCTGTGAACTTCACGCTGTCGCCCGCGGCGGCTTCACAGACCGTCGAGGTGACCGGGCAAACCGGCCTGCTGAGCCTCGAAAATCCGAACATTTCCACGACGCTCGAATCGAAAGCCATCGAAAACCTGCCCAACCCCGGGCAGGACCTCACCTACATCGCGCAGTTCGCGCAGGGAGCATTGATGAATACCGCCGGCTCCTCCAACGACGCCAAGGCCGCGGGAGGATACGGCAATGTGGAGTTCAACGGCCTGCCGGCAACCTCGAACGGCTACATCCTCGACGGCTACGACACCAACGATCCATTTCTCGGATTGAACATCGGCCTTTCGACCAACCTCGTCATCGGCCTCGACGCCTTGCAGGAAGCAACGGTCAACACCAACTCCTACGCGGTCGACGAGGGCCGCTACGGCGCCTCGCAGGTGAACTACTTCACCAAGTCAGGCTCGAACCAGTTTCACGGCGACGCATACGAGATTTGGAACGGCTCGCTCTTCAACGCCACCGACTACTTTCTCCACGCCAACGACACGCCGGGAAACATAGCCGAGAAACCGCGCTCCACGGTCAACGAATTCGGCGTCAGCGCCGGCGGGCCCATTCGCAGGGACAAGCTCTTCTTCTTCGCGCATTACGAAGGCATCCGCATCGCGCTGCCGCTGGTGGCCCGCACCACCGTGCCTTCGCCCGCCTTTCAGCAATACGTGCTTGGCCAACTGGCGCGGGGCGGAACCGATCCGGCCAATGGAACGGTGCTGCCGGCCGAGCCGCGGGAAGTCTCTTTCTATCGAAAAATGTTTCAGCTCTACCGCAACACGGCGGGCACCGCGACGCCGATTCTGTCATGTCCCTTAAATTCGGGTGGCAATCTCATTCCCGGAACCCAATCCGCCTCCCATCTCTTCGATGGCGATGGCTGCGCCAACATCCGCACGCAATCGATGAACAACAGCGACAGCGAAAACCTGGTGGTGGTGAAGATCGACCACACCATCGATGCCAACAACAGCGTCTGGTACCGCTTCCAGCAGGACACGGGCCTGCAGGCCGCCTACACCGACCCCATCAATCCAATCTTCAACGCCTATTCGCCGCAGCCGCAGCGAACGCTGGTGGCGGGATACACCCATGTCTTTGCGCCCAACCTAGTCAACCAGTTCAATCCCGGCGCGAGCTGGTACTCGAGCCTCTTTCTGCCCAACAACTATGCGCAGGTGCTCGATGCGTTTCCCATCGTGCTGGCTGCCGGAAGCGGCGCCGCGCCCTTCACCACCGTGGGCGGCAACGACCAGACCTACACCCAGGGCCGCAAAGTCACGCAATGGCAGATCAACGACAATCTGGTGTGGACGCGCGGCCGCCACACCTTCAAGTTCGGCGAGAACTCGCGGCGCCTCGACGTAAGCGACTACGACCTGGGCGAAGGCGTGGTACCCCTGGCGACGTATACCGATCTCGCCCAATTCACCTATGGAGCGGCCTCAACCGCGACCGCGGAATTTCCCGTCACGGAGAAAGAAAGCATCGCTCTGGGCAACCTCGACTCCTATGCGATGGACACGTTCAAAGCCGGTCCGCGTTGGACGCTGATGGCGGGATTGCGCGCGACGTGGAATACCAACCCTGTGAATCAGCACAATCTCTTCGCCAGGCCGGCGGGATCGTTCCTCGACATGTCTCACGATGTCAATGAACCGCTGAATCAGACTGTTCTCACCAGCGTCCATCGGCTGTTCCCAGCCACGCCGGCGATCGTCTGGCAGCCGCGCGCATCGGTGGCATTCAAGGCCTCAAACACTCTGGCTCTTCACGCCGGCGGCGGAGTCTTCGACGACATCATCCCCGCGCAGATCGCCGATCTCGAAGCGGCCAATCCGCCCTACGCACCGGTTTTCGTCGGCGGCATTCACGGCCAGGTGGGCGGAGTCGGAATCGCTCCCAGCGTTCCGGGCAGCGCGGTGGATGCAACGGCAGAAGCCAATCGCGCCTTCCAGAAAGAGTTTGCCGCCGGCGCCGCGCCATGCGCTGGACTCGCCGCCGGCAGTCCTGTCTGCCCGCTGGCGGTCAACATGAACACTTTTCCCACCGGAACATTGAAGAGCCCGTATTTTCTCGAGTGGAGTCTCGGTCTGGAGCGGCAGTTCGGCTCCCGCGGCTCTCTACGCGTGGACTACGTCGGCACCCGCGCCGTCCACGAGCCTTATCAGGTCGAATTAAACGGCTACCAGACCGTTTGCCAGGGCTGCTTCGAGCCGTTCCCGTTCAACAGGCCGCTCGATCCGCGCTTCGGCAGCGTCAACGAGTTCCGCACCGGCGCGGGCAGCAACTACACCGGCCTGCAGACCAGCGCGATGAAGCAATGGCGGGGGCTCATCGTGCACGGCAATTACACCTTCAGCCACTGCCTCGACGAGGTCTCGAACGGCGGCCTGCTTCCCTTCTCGACCCTCGGCATCATCTCGCCGTTGCCGGGCAGCCTGCGCCGCGAATACGGCAACTGCGACTACGACGTCCGGCACAATCTCTCCGCGTTCGGCGTGTATGAGATTCCGTTCCACTCGCGCCATGCGCTCCTGAATCGCGTGCTGGGCGATTGGCAATACTCCGAGACCGCAATCCTGCACAGCGGATTACCCTTCAGCGTGCTCAGCGCGCCCTACTCGGCGTATAACAACGGCATCTTTCAGGGCAGCGGCCCGCAGTTCGCCAACCGCGTTCCGGGCGTTCCGCTCTATCGCCGCGCGTCGGTATTCGGAGTCACGCAAACCGGTTCCCGCCAATGGCTGAATCCCGATGCCTTCGCTTCAATCGTCGATCCCGCCACCGGCGCCTGCGCAGGCGGGGATTCCGCTGCGAACTGCCAGTTCGGCGACTCAGGGCGCAACCAGTACCGCGGGCCGCACTTCACTTATTCGGAGGTTTATTTAACCAAGAAGGTCCCGCTTACCGAGCGCGTCACCTTCCGCCTGGATACGCAGGTCTTCAACGTCTTCAACCATCCGAATCTGGCGCTGCCAACCGACAACCAGGCAGGCATTCCCGGACAACCGGGAACTCAAACCGGATTCGGCGCCATCACCGGCACCATCTCGCCGCCCACCGGGCTGCTGGGCGTCGGACTCGGCGGGGACAGCTCGCCGCGCATGATCGCATTTCAGGGAAGAATCGAATTCTGAAGATGTCAATGCAAATGTGTGAGCTGTGGACTCGATCTGCCGCGTGAGTTTGAGCCTGCCGGCTTCCAGTTCGAGAAATCAAGCCAGGGATCAAAGATTTCTCACGCGCAAACCGCGCCTCTAGGTTACTTCGCAGGGGTGATCTCCACATTCAGCCCGGTCGTGCTATGCAGGAAGTTGCCTTTTTCCCCGACTCCAACCGCAAAGTCCAGATTGTCGCCGGGCAGCATCGATACAGTACCGTAGAAGGCCTGGGAGTGGGACGCTCCGGCCCCAATCACTTGGCCGGAAAAAATCTCGACTTGATTTAGGAAGATCGACGCGGCCGTGCGCGGCAGGTCCACCCCGTTCAGGCCGGTGAAGGTGGCCTTGACCGTATAACGTCCGCTGATCGAGGCTGTCCATCTCAGAATCGCGTTCTCGCCTTCGCTCCCGGGACGCAGAGCGAGCGATTTAGCCGGAATAGGGTCTGTTCCTGTTGGGCTGACCGCCTTAGAGGTCGGGTTGTGATAGACGTCGGGCTTTGTCGACTCGCAACATTCCGAGGCCCACCCGTCGAGGCCCATCGTGCTGAATGTTCGGGTATCCATTTTGAACGACGCCCCCTGGCTCTGCGACCAGCCGTAGCTCCATTCGCCGCTGGGATTGGCCCTGGCCGAGAACTGCGTGGAGTCCTGGCTCTCCGATACGGGCGTCGCGGCCACCTGCACGGTATATCCGCCGCCGTTGTCGCTCACATACCAGTCGTTGATCCCGAGATACAGCGTTCCGGCTTCGGTGGCGTTGTATGTGATTCCGTCGCCAACCAGGAGGAGCGTGTTCGGCATCACGCCTACGGGCGCGACATCCTTGGTTCCGTCGAGCGGGCTGAAGACTCCGGGAATGTCAATTGTGCTCGCGGGCACGAAGGCGCCGATCAGGGCGTCCAGGTTTTCAATGGTGCCGCCCGCGATACCCTGGGATTCCTGCATGGGGCTTTGGCTGCCGCTCGTATTCCAGGTGGCGCCATTCGGGCCGGTGTTCACTCCGCCGGCATCCGTCACGGTGCCGCTGAGGTAAGTTACCGTGATGGTCGCTGGGCCCTGCACCGTGATGGCCGGCACAAACTCCACCTGAATATCAGCCCCGTTGCCGAAGAATCCCGAAGCATTGCCGGGTACAAAGACCTGAGTCTGCGCCGATGCACATATTGGCAATGCGGAAGCCAAGAGCATGGCCAGCATCAACGGCTCCAGCCGGACAACGACGCACGCAACTTGCCGAAGAGCGAGTAAAGCATTCTCCCCAGTTCTCATTTCTTATCCCCCTTGTTAAGGCAATTGCCGCTGGCCGCTCCAAGATTTCGACGGATACCGGGGCGCGACAAGACACCTTAAGCCAACGATGGCGGCATCACGATGGATTTTTATGCTTGATCTGGCAGAGAAGTGTATGGGCCAGGTGTTCTTCGATTCGACCGCGATTCCATCACGGATTCCTGAACTGAAATTCCGAGGGCGCGTCTTGGCCGGCAATTTTACTTCGAGGCACTTAGAAGAGGCAAAGTTATTTCTCACAGTTCGGTTTCTTCTCCAAATCCACCAGAGATTTCCGGCCTCTGCCGAGCAACCGGCGACTCGGGATTTCCATCGGCGAGCCAATGCCGCCCTCAACAGCGCTATTGCTGGCTTGGCTCGGCCACCGCTCGCAGGACTATACTGTCGGCGAGGCAAGTCGATGAGCAGCGAATGGTCGAAGCGGTTGGGGACGGTCCGCGCATGGATGATCGCAGCGGCGCTGCTGGCCGCAGGCCTGGTTTGGCTGGTGCAGCGCAAATAGCCCGCTGAGCATCAATGCCTAAGGATCGTGGAATCGGCGAAGATATTTGTCGATGGATGTGAGGATGCTACCGGCGAGGCCAGGTTTGGGCGCGGCGCTGCTGCTGGCGGCGGCCGTGTGGCCGCTCTGCGCTAGAGCCACGGCCCAGGAGCACGGCACCAAGGCGCACGAGCAGGCCCGCCTGATTCCGGAAAAGTCGCATCCCGACCGGCTGCCCGAGCGGCCCAGCATTCCGCCTTCAACTTCCATTCCCGTCGATCCGCTCGGCTTCGCCGCGCCCGGCCCCATTTACCTCGGCCAGCGCCACAGCCTGGCTTCGCTCGACTTTCTCGACGAAAGCCATCTGCTCTTCACGTTCCGTGTGCCCGGCCTCATCCATCGCCAGCACCACGGCGACGACGAAGACGAGAGCGAGGAGCACCACGTCCGCGCTGTGGTGCTGGCGCTGCCCTCGGGCGCCGTCGAAGCCGAGTCGCTGTGGATGCTGCACGATCGCGGCCATTACGTGTGGGCGCTCAAAGACGGCCGCTTCCTCCTGCGTGACGGCAGCGAACTCCGCCTGGGCGACGCCAGCCTCGACCTCAAGCCTTACCTGCGTTTCCCCGGACCGCTGCTCAGCATGAGCATGGATCCGGCGCAGCAGCTCCTGGTCACCGACTCGCGCGAGCCTGCGCTTTCTAAAGCTGCCGCGGCCAACGTGGCCGACAACAACCTGGCCGACAACAAGGACCCCTCCCCGCGTACGGTCGCTTCCCAGCCCGAATTCGTGTTGCGCATTCTGCACCGCGATTCGGGCAAGGTGATGGTCGTCAACCGCATCCGTTCGGCGGTGCACCTGCCCCTCAACTCCGACGGCTACCTGGAGATGCTGCCCGGCAACGGGTCCAACTGGACGATCGAGCTGGACAGCTTCGACGGCAGCTCGAAGCGGCTGGGCGAAATGGAATCGACCTGCACACCGTCTGAGGACTTTCTTTCGCAGCAGGAGTTTCTGATCACCACCTGCACGCGATACGACCTGCGCGCAATGTTCGCCATGACCACCGACGGCCGCACGCTATGGGAGGATTTGCCTCTCAGTTCGCCGGTTTGGCCGCTGTATTTGACCAGCGCGGACGGTTCGCGGATGGCGCGCGAGTCGCTGGCCGTCACCCACCCGGTAACGGCATTTTCGCCCTTGAGCTTCGACGATGTCCGCGGGCAGGTGGTCGAGGTCTTCGATTCCGCCAGCGGCAAAATCGAGCTCACCGCGCCCGCCAATCCGGTTCTCGACGCCGGCGGGAACGTCGCCATCTCCCCTTCGGGCCGGCGTGTAGCCATTTTGAACGCGGGCGCCATCCAAGTGTTTGACCTGCCGGCGCCGCCGCCGTTGCCGGAGCCGCCCAGCCCGGCTGAAGCCAGCCGAATCGGGCCATCGAAGTAAACTTTTGTGCCAGTGCCGGGGCTGACCAGCCCATGTACACTGGGCTGCGGGAGAATGACTGCTTGACCACGGCTGTTATCCACTATATGGCTGCGGCGGTTACCGATAAAGGCCGCAAACGCCCCTCCAACGAAGACGCATACGGTCTCTCCATCGAGCACGGAGCCTACCTGGTCTGCGACGGCATGGGCGGCGCCGCTGCCGGAGAGATCGCCAGCGCTGTGGCCGTGGAAGAAGCGATGCGTGTCTTATCGGCGCGCCTGGGCGATGAATGCGCGTCGCTGCGCATGGCCGCCGAAGAAGCCGTATCCGCCGCCAATGAAGCCATTTACAGCCGCGCCGAGCGCAACCCGCGCCTGACCGGCATGGGCACCACACTGGTCGGCCTGCTGGTGCGCGAGCGCCGGGCATGGGTGGTCAACATCGGCGACAGCCGCTGCTACCGCCTGCGCAACCACAGCCTGCGGCAACTCACCGACGACCACTCGCTAGTGGAGGAACAGGTGCGCATGGGCCGCATGACCCACTCCGAGGCGCTGCGCTCGCCGCTGCGCAACGTGATCACCCGCGCCCTGGGAACGCAAAGCAGCGTCACTCCCGACCTCACCGAGATCGAAGCCGAGCCCGGCGACCTGTTCATGCTCTGTTCCGACGGCCTCACCCGCGAGCTCAACGACGATCTGATCGAGTCGCTGCTTGGCCTCGATCTGCCGCTCGAAAGCCTCTGCGTGCGCCTCGTGAACGCCGCCAAAAAAGCCGGCGGCCACGACAACATTACCTGCCTGCTGGTGCGAGCGGAGGGGTAACGGGCTTCAAGTGCTGCGAAAAGACCCGATCCGGAAGGAGTCCCTCAGGGCTGAAGCCCTGTTGAATTCTGCCGGCTTTATGCGGGGTTTGAAACCCGCGCCGCCCTCCCCCCGTTACCAAATGTAAGCTGGATCACGTCCCCGGTGCCTTTTTTCGGCATATAATTCTCCCCGTCAAACTCAATCGGTTGCCAGATGCCTGCTAATGACACCTGCAACAAGGGGAGACCTCCATGTTGAAGCCGTACTTGTTCCTTTCCGCGGTGATTTTGTTTGGGTTTGCCGTCGCGCCCTCTGCGGGGAAGAGCCCTCAGGCAGGTTCGAGCGCAAAGTCCGCCGCCAAGCCGCCAGCGAACCCCACGGCGAAAGGCAAGGAGATTTATGCCCGGGATTGCGCCATGTGCCATGGTGACACCGGCAACGGCCAGTCGGACCTTGCCAAGGACATGCAACTCACGCTCAAGGATTGGACCGACCCCAAGGCGCTGGCCGACCAGTCCGACCAGCAGATTTTTGACATAATTCGCAAGGGCATGGACAAGATGCCGCCCGAAGACGCCAGCCGCGCCAAAGACGACGATGTGAAAAGTCTCGTCCTTTACATCCGCGATTTTTCCAAGAACCCTCCGGCGCCCTCGACCGCGGCGACAACGTCGCCGAACTCAGGCAAATAGGTTTCCGACCGCATGATCTTGCACCTGCTCCGTGCCCCATCCTTTCGCCTTTTTTCTGGCGAAAGGGTGGGAGTCCACAGACCCCAAAAGCACAAAATCATGCCGTCGCTGACCGAGGTTTCCGATCGCCTCAATTCGTATCGATGACGGGTGCCCAGGGCCTCCCGAGCGAGGTCGCCTGTGGGACAGAGTCGAAGGACCTGCATTCCGAGCTGGTCGAATGCCTCCCATGAGCCGGTCGAAGGGGATCCCGGTTCCGCGATCTGGGATATTCCGAAGCCTATCACCGGGAAACACCCTCACCTGGCTCGCTCGCTTTCATCGCCCGGTGCCGCGCGGAGATCCCGGCCCCTCACAGCCTCACCGTTTCATAGTTCGCCAAGAGCATGAACGGCCTCATCACAAAGCGGGGCCGGGACAGGCTTGCCCGTCGTTGCTTGCGGCGGTCTGCATCCTCAATGTCCCCGTCGCCAACGATACCGCCGTCCAGGCGTAACTGTCGGCGTTGCCCAGGCATTCCTGCAAAGTAGGGGGATAGTTGGGACTGTGCGCGTAATAGACATCGGGGATATCCAGGTACTTGTGAGCAGCTTCGTGAATAATGATGCGTGCGCCGCTATTCAGCGTATAGCCGGGGTAGATCTCGAACTTGATATGGATCTCCCCATTGACGAACGAGCAGGGCAGATTGCTCGGCAACTGGTGCACGTACCCTCTCACGCCACCCCCCACCGCGGTCCCCGCAGCGATAGGCACCGTTGTCGGAGCTCCGGTCAATGGGTCAGGCGGGCCGGGCCTCGTGTTCACGCCTCCCATGATGGTGCGCTGGGCAAGGTCAATGTCAATGATGTACATGCCGGTGTTGAGATGAAAACTCAGCGAGAGGATTCCCTCGCGGATCTTGTTGATATACCAGCGCCGGTCGTGTTGCGTAAGCGCACCGAGTGAGAACGGCTTGTTGATCACGTTGTCCGTGAGCAGGGCTCCCAGGCCGCCGGTGGAGCTGAGGTTGAAATGCCTCTCCAGCGTGGCGGTCATCAGCGCCGTTTCCTGCCGGCGCAGAAAGATCACGCCTGCCAGCTCATCGTTCGCAATCCGGACGATGTTGCGGGCCTGGACAGCCGCGGCCTGCAGCGCTGTCTTTACATTCGCGGGCGGGTACGCGGGGGCGCCGGCCGCGCGGCGCCTGTAGGAGATCAGAACGCCCGGCGACAGAAACTCCATGGTGTCGGTGTGTCTCATCGTTCCGTAGTGGAGGCGATGCGCTCCCAAGGCGACGGAGGGTTTAGTGAAAGCCATGATCGTTCTCCTTGACTTAATTCACTCGGTGGCAAATCGCAGACGGGTTCTCCGTGCTGCGAAGCAGGTTTGGATTTAAATCAGCGGACGGAGGAGGAAATGAATGCCCCGGAAATACGCTTTCCGACGCGAAATAATTTGTACCACATCCCCGACTCCATCGGCGCCGTGGGCCCGAAGCCCGAAGCCAGGTTCTTCCGAACGCGCCTTCGTCCTCAATCCCCCAGCGAAATCGCCGGTTTGCCGGCGAGCCGTTCGCTGATGTGTTCGCCCAGCCGGTCGGCAAAGCTCCCTTTCTCGCCGATGGACATGTTCACCAGCACGACCGCCGCATAATCGCCCGTGGGATTGAAGAATCCATATGCGCTGTACCCGCCCGTTGCGCCATTGTGCCAGTAATTGCCCGAGTCGGTTTTGTAGAGCCACGCGAAGCCGATGCGCATTCCCGGCGAGGCATCGGCGCGCAGTTGGTGAGTAAGGTTGAGAGCCGCCTGCAATGAGGACCCGGTGGCTACACCGGTAACCGGCTTCACACTCTCCGGGTGCAATTGGGCTTCGAGATAGGCCAGCATGTCGCCCGCGGTCGAACGAATCGCCCCCGCTCCCGACACCGCGTTCAGGTCCCACGCGCCCGCCGGACGATGGCTGCCATCATGGCCGGGCAGAAACCGGCTCCGCTGCGCGGGCGTGAGCGCGACCGTCGTGTCGGTCAGCCCCAGCGGAGCGGTGACCTCGTTCCTGAGCAGCTCCGGATACGAAACGCCGGCGCGGACTGCCAGCGCCTGGCCCAGCAGCCCGAAGCCGAGATTGCTGTACAAGAAGCCCGCGTCCGGCGGCCGTTCGACTCCATGCTTGCTCAGGAACGCATACAATCTCGCCGCGCTGTAATCGGCGTAAGGATTCTTCTTATCGGCCGGATCCATATTGTCGGGCAGGCGAGGCAATCCCGAATGCTGCGTGACCAGATCGAGCAGCGTAATCTCCGCGCCGGCGGGCTTGGCCACCGTCCCCGGCGGCAGCAGCTCGCGCACCGGCTCATCGAGCTTCACCTTGCCCTGCTCGATCATCTGCGCCAGGATGAGCCCGGTAAATGTCTTCGTAATTGACCCGATCTCGAAGACCGAATCCGGCTTGGCCGCGCCGTAACTGAAGACGCGGCTAGCGCCGTGTTCCACTACGCCGATGGAAACCCCCACGCCCGTCGAAGGCGCCAGGTCGCCGCTCTCGAGCGCCTTGGCCAAATCGCGATCCAGCACCGACTGCAAATCCGCCGCCGAGACCGGAGGCATAGCCGGATCGTAGGTCGGCGGAGGAACCGGCTTGGCCGCCAGCGCCGTCAACTGGCGGACAAAGTTCAACGTCAGCGGACTCCCCTGGTCCCAGGTCCCGTTCAGGGTCTTTCCATCGTCCGACAGCTTGCCCGCCCAATATCCATGCACCGCCGGCACATCGAACGAGAAGCTGTCGCCACTCAGCTCGACATGGTCGCACTGCAAACCCATCGCGCCCTGGTCGAGGCTGTCGAGGGCGCAGGACTCCTTGCCGCTGGCGTCGCTCTTCACCGTGATCTGCACGCGCAGCGTGTTGCTTCCTGCATGCAGCTCGCCCAGCCAGATGCCGTCGACCGGCGACGGCTTGGCCGCGGGAACGAACGTGTCGCGTGAGAAGTTCAATGCCATCGGGTTCCCTTGATCCCATGCGCCGGTCAACGTGCTCCCATCGGCCGAAACCGTTCCCTTCCACGATCCATGGACCGACGGAACCGTAAAGCTGAGCGTCGTCCCGTCCAAATGAAAATCGGCGCACGGAATGCCGCTCGCGCCCTGGTCGAGACTGTCGAGTGTACCGCTCAGCGCGCCGCCGGGTGCGGTCTGCAGGTGCAACTTTAAATGCAGTGTTTCTGCGAGCGTTCCCGCGTAATTGCCTTCGAGGCTGGGCCTTTGTTGCGCAGTGCCGGCCAGGGGCGGCCAAGCGAGCAGAGCCAGCGTGAACAGCAAGGACAATCTCATGGCTGTCGCGCGGAGGGAGGTGATCGAAATGCATTCGGATCGCATGAGGAAGAGTCTGCCTCACGCCCAAAGGCCGGTGCAAGAAATTAGTGAGCAAGATAAGGAGAGGCAGAAAACGGGAACCGGCCTCAACGCTCCTTCTAGTGCGGTGCGGCCGGCCCTCAACGAGTGATTCGACGCTTGATGGTTCGTACGTTCTCACCCTTCCGTCCGCCGCGGCGGACGAAAGGATGGGGCACGGAGCTCTTTCAAACAAAGGGCCGGAGAACTATCGGTCCGTCTGAGCCATCTGCTTTGTACTTTCTGTAGTCACCGAGATCACCTTCACCGGTCCCAGCAGCCCTGAGGGCTGCAGCGGCGAGTTGGCCTTGTACGGCTTGACGTCGGCAAAGGTGATCTTGTCCGTGACGCCGGGCTGCTGATCGCCGATGAGGCGGTTGACCCACGCGTTGATTACTTTAATCGAGACCTCATTTGCCCCCGGCTTTAAAGCTCCGGTAGCATCCACGCGGTACGGCGTGTGCCACACCACTCCCAGCGACTTACCGTTGACCATAACTTCGGCCAGGTTCTTCACGTCGCCGAGATCGATCCAGACGTGCGCGCCCTTCTTGAACCAGCCGGCCTGCGCGTCGATGGTCTTCGTATAAGTGCCGGCGCCGGAGAAATACTTCACGCCGGGATCGGAGTTATCCGTCCAGCTCTCCAACTTATCGACAGTTATTGAATCCGGCGCGCCGCGTTTGGGCTGGAAGCTGATCTTCCAGTCCCCCTCGACGGTCGCGAGATCCGTCTCTTCCTTTGCTGGCAGCGTGCGTTCGGTTGCGGTGGTCGGTTTGCGGAAGACCACGAAGACTGTGCCCCACGGCTCAAGCTTCAAAGGAACCGTGGTGCGGCCGTCGGCGATTTTGTACGACGCGGGGTCGGTTTTGCCCGTCTCCGCGTGCCATAGCTCGGGAGCCTTGCCGGCGACGCGGAAGGTTACGTCGACGGTTTCGTCCCGATTGCTGCGGTTATCCACGAAGTAAAGATCGGCGCTAGCCAGCTTGCGATGAACAAACTCAAGATCGGTGTCGCTCTCCGGCTTGGTGTAATCGAGGTCTGGCGCAACACCCATCGCCTTGAGCGCATCGGCCAGGCTCTGGCCCGCGTAGACCGTGCCTTTGCCGACTTTGTGCACGCCTGTTCCATCGCCGAAGAGCTCATCGTTCAACTGGTGGAACGAACCCTCGTCGTCGGAGAGGCTGGGATCGTCGATCGGCTTCGGTCCGGCAACCACCGCGCCGTCTTCAACCAGTTTGTGAATGGCCTTCAGCACCGGCAGCGACATGTGCACGCTGTACTTGTCGAGACCGAGGATGCGGTAGTTCATGCCGCTCTTGGTGACGATGCGTCCATCCGAGACGCTGAATTCGTGAATCAACGCGTCGGCATTCACGTAGTCGAATCCGTAGCCGGCGGCCACATCGGGTGAATGATCGCCGAAGATCGCGGTCAGATTGGAGTCTTCGCCGTAGAAGTAAATCACGTCCGCGCCAAAATGCCCCTGCTGCAGCAGGAAGCTGGTGCGCGCGAGGTAATTGATCCAGGTGTCGGCTTCGGGAGCCCAGGTTTCGTTGCGGTTGAACCACTGGCCAAAGGGCCCCAGCGTCATGCCTGGAGCTTTATCGACGAGCGGCTGATGCGCCGACTCGTGAATCACAAAGCGGTTGATGCCGTTGAGAAACTCCATATCGGCGGTGGGCTTGAGCGTTGCCGGCGACCACGCCCACGGCGCTGCCGCCGCGGTCATCGACTCCGCCGCCGCCAGATTCTGCCCGTAGATGTGCGAGACCGACGCCGACTCACGATCGTCGGCGTTGTAGCCATACTGCGTATGGAAGACGCCGGGCGTCTGCGTCCAGAAGGCGCTCATCGGCACCTCGTTGAACTTCTTCACCTCCATGCCGTCGGCCACAAACGCGCGGTCCTCCTCGTGCGACTCGCCGTAGTGGCCCATTCCGCGCTCGTGCAGCACCGCTTCGAGCTCGCCGTAGTGCTCGTTGGCAATCAGGTCGCCGATGGTCTTGCGCAGATCCCAGAGGAACTTATCGCTGGCCTCGGAACTCTCCACGATCTGCCCGGTCAGCACCGGCATCCACGGCACCGGATCGTAGCCGCGCAGCCGCTTGAAGTCGGCAACCATGTTATCGGTCCAGTTCTGCGACCCAGCCTCCCAGCTATCGTTGATCACGTAGCGGATGCCTTTTTTGCCCATTTCGTCGGCGCCCACCGTGTTCTTGTAGCTGTCGAGATAGGTGTCGAAGTACTGCTTCACGTAGCGATGGTCGAGCTTGTCGACTTCGAGGCCCGTGGCCTCCGCGGTTGCCGGGTGATTGGTGATTCCCAGCAGCGAGTAACCGAAGCGCAACACCACCCAGTCGCCGGGCGGAGGAGTCCAGCCGAGCGTGCCGTCGGGACGCATCTTCGCAGTGAGATCGATCACGTCGGACTTGGCGATGGCGTCGCTTGAGTCGAAATGGGGCGTGGCCAGCGAATACAGATCGCCCGGCGAAGTGAACGCAGCCTTGTCTTCCCAGCGATTGACGCGAGCTCCGGGATGCAGCACCAGCTCGGCGATCTCATAATCGGTTGGCTTGGGCGGAATTTTTATGCCGAAGTCTTCGGGATTGAGTCCCTGGGCCCAGTCGGGAATCGGAGGAGATGGAGTGCGCGTGAACGTGACGCGGAAATACTTCGCCGTGACCGGCGCAAAAGAAACGGTGTGTTCGGGAGCGTCGCCGCCGGAGAGCTTGGCGATCTCGCGCCAGCTCTGGCCGTCGTCGCTGGCTTGGAGCGCCTTGTCCGGCGTGCCCATGCCCGCGACCATCGCCGCAATCTCGTTGGGGTCCTTGGTCACAAAGGTGATGGCGCGGATGGTCTGCGGCGTATCGAACTCGTACTGGATCCACGAGCTCTGCCCGGTGGTCTCGGGGATGGGGATTTTGGTGGTCTTTTCAAGGTCGCCATCGGTCAGCATCGCGTAGTCGGGCGAACCGCCGCTCGAGCTCATCTTCGGGTGCAGCGAATCCATGCTGACGTCGGTCGCGGCGCGCTTGTAGGCCACGACCACCGAATCGGCATAAAACTGCGGGATCGGCTTCGAACCCGCGGGCGCCTCGAGCAAATCGTGAATTGAAATGTTCTGGAATGCTCCCGTGTTCGATGGCGGATGCGGGAGCGTGCCCGTGAACGGCTGGCCGCCCTTGACCCATGTCTCGCTCCACACATATTTCTTCATGCCCTGCGAGGCCGGCACCCACGGTCCGCCCGATTCGCTCCATCCCGGCGAGCCGGCGATGGCCATTTCAAGGCCGAGCTGATCGCCGAGCGTGATCGCGTATTTGAATGCGTCCTTCCACTCCGGGGTCATGTACACCAGGCGATGCGGAACGACCAGCGGCGTCTGCAGCGCAGCGTCGAAGTTCTGGAAGCCTCCCAGGCCGGCGCGGTGCATCCATTCGAGGTCGAGCTTGATGCCCACCTGCGAGATGTTGCCGTTCATCCAGTGCCACCAAACCCGCGGCCGCGCGCCGTTGGGGGGATTCTCAAAGCCGCTGATGAGTGGATCCGCCGCAGCCTGCGCCGTAGGTGCGGCCGATGGGGGCTGTGCCGGAGCCGCGGTTTGGGCCTGTGCGGCGCCCGACGCAAACATCAGCGTGAGGCCCGCGGTGGCCAACTTCATCCCCTGGAGCTTCATGGGTTTCTCCTTTGTTCCCGGCTATTTAGGACAGACAGCGAGCCAAAAACGCAGGCCGCAGCTTTTCATCCAACGGCGAGCGAAGAGGTGTTTTTTTGAGCGAAAGTACCTTAACACGCGAAGCGCAACATTCGGAAGAGAAAAAATTTTCCATTCGAATTTGGCGGTCAGTACAAGCTCTCAGGCCGCTGCTTGTATTTGTCTTCCAAATGGAAGATTCGCCTCGGGAATCCATCGCCGTGGGTGATGGATTGCACCGTCTCCAGATTCGCTCCAGAGTACAATCGATGTTGGGGAGCGACTTATGTCCACGTCCGCAGTCGATTATTCGGTGCTATTGAAAGGGATTCCGGCAGGTGCGTGGGTAGCGATTTCGGAAAAGCGAAATCAGGTCATCGCTTACGCCGCGGAGATCCAGACCGTGATCGACAAGGCACTTGCGCAAGGCGAAGCCGATCCGCTCGTCGTTCGCGTTCCCGAACAGGCGATTTCCCTGATCCTCTGAGCCAATTCAAGAATGCCGTCTGTCGAATTTCCCTACCTCAGCTATTCAATCCCTCCCTCAAACCCCTTCCCGGGTGGTCAAACAGCTCTGCGTCCGATAACTGTAGCGGTTCTCACCACGTCGGCCGGCAATCGTCTGCGCTGCCTGGTGTGCCTGGATAGCGGAGCGGACTCGTGTGTCCTTCCCTCGAGCTTCGCGCCAGTCCTGGGCCTCGACCTCCTCAGCATGAAGAGAAACTTCACGGCCGGCATTGGAAGCTCCGCCAATCCCACAGCGTATGAAACGATCGTCATCGACCTCGGCAACGGTATATGTTTCAGTTCCTATGTGGGATTCACACCGGGGCTGAACGCACTGGGAATCGGCCTGCTGGGTCAAGCCGGATTTTTCGAGCAATTCGACGTCTGCTTTGACTATTCGGGGCACAAATTCACGATTGCAACCAAGTAGCCGACTTACACCTACGCCCCCTGCGCGTCTTTGAGACCGCTTCGCCCTTTTGCAGCGATCCGGGCAGTTCTGTTATGAAGGATCGCGCCTATTGAATTCGACAATGGCGCACCGCCCGGCGACGCGCGAGCGGTCAGGAGGGTGCATCCGTCATGGTGCGAGGTCCTTCTCAGAATAGCCCGGTTTTGGGATTCAAGTGCGCGGCGTTGTCCGTCGCGCTACTTCCAGCGTTGGTGCTGATTTGCTGTCCGCCGGCGATTGCCCAGGCTGATTCGAGCCTCGCTGATCTGCACTCTCAGTTCGCCCACCCGCCGGACTCGAGCCGCATCATGATGCGGTGGTGGTGGTTCGGCCCCGCCGCAACCAAGCCCGAGATCACGCGCGAGCTCGAACAGATGAAATCCGCCGGAATCGGCGGCGTGGAGATCGCCAATCTCTATCCGCTGGCGCTCGACGATCCCGCGACCGGTTTCCATAACACGCCGTATCTTTCCGCCGAGCATTTGGAAGCACTGCGATGGGCGAATGATGAGGCGCGACGGCTGGGGCTGCGCATCGATATTACCCTGTGCAGCGGCTGGCCCTACGGCGGTCCTGAAATTCCCGTCACCCAGGCCGCGGGCAAGCTGCGTGTCGAAGCCATCCAGGTCCCTCCCGGCGCCACCCGGATCCAGCAACCATACATCGATCAGGGTGAAGAACTGCTCTCCGCATCCGTGATTGCCGGTACGGAGGCTCCCAAAGCATTCGCGCCCGCGCCCGCCAACCCGCAACCCGTCGATCCGCCCATTTCCGGCTGGTACACGCTCGCTCCCGCATCCGCGCCGCGCACGCTGCTGGTCTTCATCTCCAGCCGCACAGGAATGATGGTCAAGCGGCCGTCGGCCGGCGCGGAGGGATTCGTGCTCGACCTCTACGACCGCGCCGCGCTCGAAACCCATCTCCGCGCCGTGGGCGACAAGCTGCTTTCGGCCTTTGGCGATCATCCGCCCTATGCCGTCTTCTCCGACAGCCTGGAAGATTACGCTTCCGACTGGACTCCGGCCCTGCTCGCCGAATTCCAGAAACGCCGCGGCTACGATCTGCGCCCGCACCTGCCTGCGCTGGTGATGAACGCCGGTCCCGACACCGCAGCCATTCGCCACGACTGGGGCCGCACGCTGACCGAACTGGCAGACGAAAACTATCTTTCCCCACTCCATGCCTACGCACAGGAGCACCACACGTTGCTGCGCTCGCAGACCTACGGTTTTCCGCCGGTGACGCTATCGAGCAATCGCCTCGCCGACCTGATTGAAGGCGAAGGCAAGGCCACGTTCATGATGTGGCGCGAGTTTTCCGACACGCGCTGGGCCGCGTCGGCCGGCCATCTCTTCCATCGTCCTGTCATTTCGTCGGAGACGTGGACGTGGCTCCACTCACCCGCCTTTCGCGCCACTCCGTTAGATATGAAGGCCGAGGCCGATTTGCATTTTCTGCAGGGCATCAATCAGCTTGTCGGCCATGGCTGGCCCTATTCGCCGCCCATCGCAGGCGAGCCGGGATGGCGCATGTATGCGGCGGCGGCGTTCGATGCGCATAACCCGTGGTTCTTCGTCCTGCACGATCTTACCGGCTACCTGCAGCGCGTAAGCTTTGCCCTGCGCCAGGGCCAGCCCGCGAACGATGTGGCGCTGCTGCTGCCCAATGACGATGTCTGGTCGAACTTTATCGTCCACATCGAAAAGCGCGCGTCTCCCACTTCGGCGGCCGGATTCGATGAATCGGGGTCGAACGTGACCGTCGATGAGTCGATGGGCCACTATCTCGGCAAAGAGGTCATTGCGCAGATTCTCGATGCCGGCTTCAATCTCGACTTCATCGATGCCGACGCGATCGACTCGGTCGGCATTCCCTATCGCGTGCTGGTGCTTCCCAACGTCGACCGGCTGCCGGTCGCCACCTACGAGAAGATTCTCGACTTCGCGCGCAAGGGCGGCATCGTGATTGCCACCAGGCGCACGCCGGCCACGGCGCCGGGTTTGCAGCATGCCGAGGAAGACTCGGCGCGCCTCCAGCAGCTTTCGCAGGAACTTTTTCACTCGCACATTGCAACCGCGCAGTTTGTCGAGGACGATAACGCGCTCGGCGCCGCGCTCAAAAAGCTCGCCAAACCCGACATGACGCTGACGCCGCCCACGCCCGCGATCGGATTCATTCATCGCAAGCTCGCCGGCGGCGATCTCTATTTCGTCGCCAACGCTTCGAACGAGCGCAAGCACGCCGGCGCGGAGTTTCGCGATACCGCCCGCCACGCGGAGATGTGGGATGCCTTCACCGGCGAAGTCCAAGGCTTTCCCGATCCCCATACCGTCGACCTGGACCTCGCACCCTACGAATCGAAGCTTATCTATTTCTCCGATGCGGCGGAGTCCGGCGCATCCCAGCCCCAGCGAAACGAGACCACCCTCGAAGATCTCTCCCAGCAATGGAAGGTGAGCTTCCCGAACCTGGGCGCGCCCGAAGAAATGGGCCGGCTGGCGTCATGGGCCGACGACGTGAAGACCAGGTACTTCTCCGGACAGGCCGCCTACGAGAGAAGCTTCGACGTTGCGCCCGGCAAACTAAGCCCAGGCGCGAAGCTTCTGCTCGATTTCGGCCCGGGTGCTCCGCTGCCCCTTCCCAACCCGCCCGGCGAGAACAATATGAAGGCGTATCTCGATGCGCCCATTCGCGAAGCCGCGGAGGTCTTCGTCAACGGCCAGAGCGCCGGGATGGTCTGGCATCCGCCGTTCAGGCTCGATGTGACGCGGCTCGTCCACGAGGGCAAAAACGAGCTGCACATCGTGGTGGGCAACACCGCAATCAATGAACTCGCCGGGCAGGCGCTGCCCAATTACCGCCTGCTATGGGACTTCTACGGAACGCGCTTCGTCCCCCAGGGCATGCACGACCTCGAGCCACTTCCGTCCGGTCTGCTGGGGCCCGTGACGCTGGTCGAATCCATCCCAACCCGCTGACAGGGAGCATTCGCTCGTCTTGCTCGACAACTGGCGCAGCCACGCTTCCCGTCATTGCTGCCGCGCGGCCAGCAAATAAATTCGGCGCTGACTTTAAAGCGACTCTAACCCATGCTTCACCTATTGGAACCACTTCCTCAAAGCCAGGTATTTGCGCTGTCAATATGCCCGAAGATTCGACCCTAAATTGCAGATTGTACATTGACTTAGTCGATTCAAGAGGCGTTGTTTCGATAGAGAAAGCCGCCAAGTTCCGGAATTTCAAATAAGAAAAAATGTTTCTCTTGACAAATGACACACGCTATGAGTAGCCTCGCGTATCATTGGGGTAGATCAGGATTTGTCTGGGAAACGGCAGCGTCGTTGCCGTGTCTCGCGAGCGCAGAGATCGGCCCCAACCTGCACCACGCGAACGGTTTTTAAGGAGGCTCAGGAGATGCGATCATTCCGAATTGGTCTCGGGCTGATCATCCTGCTGGTTGCCAGCGGCAGGATGTTCGGACAAGCAGGACAAACCGGAACCATTACTGGTACCGTGACCGACAGTTCGGGCGCCATCATGCCGGATGTCAAGGTGACGGTTATCAACACGGCAACCAACGTTCCCAACCGCGCCACCACCACTTCGTCGGGCGACTACACAATCCCCAATCTCCTTCCGGGAACATACACCGTTGCCGCCGAGGCGAAAGGGTTCCAGAAATCGCTGACCACCGTCTTCACCCTGGCCGTCGACCAGACCATGCGCGTCAACCTGGCCATGAAACCCGGCGCGGTAACGGATACGGTGGAGGTAACGGCGCAGGCCGTCGAACTGGACACTGACACCGCCGCGCTTTCGCAACTGGTCAGCCAGCAGCAGGTTGAAGAGCTCCCGCTCGACGGACGCAACTTTGTTCAACTGCTCTTCATCGGCGCCGGCGCGGTGACGATCGGCGGCGAGCAGGGCACCATGCGCCAGGGCGAAGGCAACGCCATCAGCATCAACGGCGGCCGGCCCGAGGGCAACAACTTCACTCTCGACGGCTTGGTGAATACCGACCAGGCTATGGAGACGCCGGCCGTGATCCTGTCGCAGGATGCGATTCAGGAGTTCAAGGTCGAAAGCGGCGTCTATCCTGCCGAATACGGCTTTTCCGCCAGCCAGGTCAACATCGTCAGCAAGAGCGGCACCAACCAGTTCCACGGCTCGATCTTCGAGTCCGATCGCAATAACGCCTTCGATGCTCATCCGTTTCCCACAGCCACCAATTTCATCACCTCCACACCCACTCCGATCGCGGTTCTGAGATTGAACCAGTTCGGCTTTGTGGCCGACGGTCCGGTCTACATTCCCAAACTCTACAATGGCCGCGACAAAACCTTCTGGATGGCCAACTACGAAGGCTGGCGCATGAACAATGGCGCTACGCTGCCCGATACGGTTCCCAATCCCGCCGTGCTGCAGGGCAACTTCTCGGCGGAGACCTATCCCGCTGGCATCAGCGGCCTGCCTGGCGGACCGCTGCCGGCCTACGGAACTGCCGCTTGCACCACCCTTCTCGCCAATGGCTACAACTGCATGCCGGTGGATCCGTTGACCGGAGATCCGTTCCCGAATAACACCGTCCCTTCCGGCCGCTTTACCAGTCGCATTGGCCAGCTGGCCGTTGCCAACGGGTACTGGGAAGCGCCGACGGTCCCCAACCAGCCCGAGGGTGTAACCAACTCGGTCGTCAGTATCCCCGGCCCGCTGCATATGAATCAGCAGACCTACCGTGGCGACCAGGATCTGGGTAAGATCGGCAGACTCTTCGGCCGGTTCACCTACTCCAACTACGAGAACGAGTCCAACTACAACTCCGGCTCTCCAGTGCTCGGACTTGAAGAGTATTTCGAGACGGAGAAAGCGTGGGAGGTCTCGCACACCATCAACCTCGGCCAGAACAAAGTGAACAACTTCCGCTTCGGCTATCTTTCGGCGAACGCGCCGGAAGGTTCGGTTGCTCCAACCGCTTCGGCCATCAGCGCACTAGGTGAAACGGGCGTTTTCACCACATTCGGACCGTTGCAGCAGACCTGGCCGAACGTGGGCCTGACGACTTACTCGAGCGGCGGCGGCCCGGTGAACTCTTACAGCGGCTCGTACATTCCTGAATGGGAGTTTGCCGACTCGTTCACCTGGGTGAAGGGCCGTCACACCATCGGTCTGGGCATCGATTATCGCAAATGGTACATCAACCGTAACCTGGATGACGACTTCTACGGCGACTGGGGCTTCAGTTCGAATACCATCACCACCAACAGCGAGCCGATATCGGCCACGAATGGCGCCTCCAGTTGCCCCAATCCGACGAAATTGTGCGGCACCGGCAATGCCGTAGCCGATATGATGCTGGGGTATTTCAACAACGTCGGCGGATTCGTGCCCGGCCCGCTCAGCCCGACCACCGAGGCCGGAAACCCGCAGACCCACTATTACAACTACCTTGGGCCGTATGTCGAAGATGACTGGAAGATCAATCCCAAGCTGACCATGAACTACGGCCTGCGCTGGGACTTCCGCGCGGCGACGACATCGCTGGACAACCACTTCTTCTGGCTCGACACTACCAACAAGCAGGGCGGCCTCTGCTACGCTGACCAGACCCTCTCTACCGACGGCGTGGCTCCGGGCGTGGGCATCAACGGAGGTCCGATCCTGCGCTACTGCGGGGAGGTTCCTCGTCCGGGTTTGAAGTCTCCCTTCGCCCCGCGCTTCGGCCTCGACTACCGCCTCACCGACAAGACGATCGTCCGCGGCGGCTACGGAATCTTCTTCACCTCGTATGAAGGCCGCGAGATCGACGACTCGGCGGATATTTATCCGTACAGCATCCGCAACAGCATCAGCCCCTCGACGGAGAACGGCAACGACCAGTACAAGCTAAGCAACGTGTTGTTCCCTTCCTTCAACAAGCTGGGACCGTTCCCCGAGGAGACGCTGTCTTTCATCGCAGTCATCGAATCCGAGGATCCGCTCGATCCCTACATGCAGTCCTGGACACTCTCGGTTCAGCGCGAGCTGGCGAGGAACACTACGCTGGAGGTGTACTACGCCGGCACCAAGGGAACGCACCTGCTCAATCGGCACGACATCGCCCAGCAGTTGGATATCCCGGCGGCCAGCCTGGCGACCTGCCAGAAGCAGGACAAGAACGGCATCTACTACAATGCCGTTGGCGATCCCGCCCTCGGCCTTAACCCCATCGCTCCGTGCAGCATCATCAGCAGGTTGCCGTACCCCAACTTCAACGGAACCTACATCGACAGCGACTTCCACGGCTACTCGCACTACAACGCGGGCAACGTGAAGTTCGAACACCGCGCGGGCGACCTTGCGGTAACCGCGGTCTACACCTGGTCAAAGAGCCTGGACGACAAGTCGGCGACCGCCGGAGCCGGCGCCAGCCAAACCGGCTACGAAGGCTTTGAGGACAACTCGAGACCGTACCTGGACTACGGCCCTTCCGACTTCAACGTGCCTAACCGGTTCGTCGCCAGCTATGTCTACGACGTGCCCTTCGGCCGCGGCAAGAAATTCGGCGGCAACATGAATCGTGCCGTCGACGCGATTGCCGGTGGATGGGAGCCAACGGGAATCCTGACCCTGCAGGGCGGATTTCCTTACGAGGTCACGGGACCCGATATCGACGGCATCACCGGTTCCGGCGGAATGCGCGCCAACATCGCCCCGGGCTGCAGCCTGCATCAAGACACTACCAATGCGTATTCAGGGGAGCTGAAACAGTTCTTCCGGCTGAACCCGGCATGCTTTACCGGTCCGGCGTTCGGCACCTATGGCGACTCGAGCCGCAACTTCCTTCCCCAGCCGGGCATCAACGATTGGGATATGGGAATCGGCAAGGCGTTCCCCATTTACGAGCGGGCTAAGTTCGTCTTCAAGGCGGATTTCTTCAACGTATTCAACCATCACCAGTACGCGCAGGATGTAGGCGGCCTGGTGGTTGCGGGATCGGGCGGCAACCAGCCGATCCAGGCGAATGTGGGCACTTCCTACTTCGGCCTGATTGGGGGGTCGGGTGCGGGAGCATCCTCGCCTCGCATCATTCAGTTCGGCGGCAAGATCCAGTTCTGACCAACCATCTTGCTTTGTCTCCACTTCCGCCACGCCCAACCGGCGTGGCGGATTTTTCTGCACAGAGGATAAACTCAACTCATGATGTCGAAACCAACGAGCGCCGGGGTATTGCTGGCGCTCATGTGTTTCCTGCCGCCGGCCGCGCAGCCGCAAGCCGGCGCCAGCGATGACGCCGCCGATCGCTATGCCACCGAAGGCCGGCAGGCGCTTGCGGCCGGCAATTAC
Source organism: Occallatibacter sp. (assembly GCA_049676965.1). Classification (GTDB taxonomy): domain Bacteria; phylum Acidobacteriota; class Terriglobia; order Terriglobales; family Acidobacteriaceae; genus Telmatobacter. Next base: position 5,756 of record JBAUBR010000476.1, on the reverse strand, counting down.
AGCGAAGCAAGCACCGACTTCGGGCAGCTCGAAAAGCTGCATCCCGAAGTCGCCGAAGTTCACGCCACCCTGGCAGCGATCTATTTCAAGCTGCGCGAATACGAGCCTGCGGCGACCGAGGTTCGCGAGGCGCAAAGGCTCAAGCCCGGCCTGCCCCGGCTGGACAGTCTGCTCGGCCTCTCCCTGTCCGAGTTGGGCCGTTTTGAAGAGGCTCTGCCGCACCTCGAAAAGGGATTCAAGCAAACCGCCGATCCCGATACCCGGCGCATGTGCGGATTGCAGCTTCTGCGCGCCTACACCGGGCTCGGCCGCGACGCCGACGCCGTGGAGACCGCGCTCGCGCTCAACCGCTTTTTTCCGGACGACCCCGAAGTCCTTTATCACACCGGTCGCATCTACGGAAACTTCGCCTACATCGTAATGGAAAAGCTGCACGACAAGGCGCCTGACTCTGTGTGGATGCTGCAGGCGCAGGGCGAGGCCAACGAGAGCCAGAAGGACTACGATGCCGCGATTATCGCCTTCAATCACCTATTGCAGATCGATCCCAATCGCCCGGGAATCCACTACCGGCTGGGGCGCGTACATCTGGCGCGCTTCCGCGACAGCCAGAAGCCGGAAGACCGCGACGCTGCCGCGCGCGAATTTACCGCCGAGCTTGCCGTCGATCCCGGCAACGGAAATGCAGCCTACGAATTGGCCGTAATGGCGCAGGAACAGGGAAATCTCGACCAGGCGCGCGCGCAGTTCGAGCAGGTGATCCGGCGATTCCCCGACTTCGAAGAGGCGCTGGTGGGCCTGGGCGGAGTGTGCCTTGACAGCCAGAAGCCCGAACAGGGCGTCGCGCCTCTCGAGCGCGCGACAAGAATCAATCCTTACGATGAAGTGGCGTGGTACCGCCTGGCGCAGGCCGAGCGCGCCACGGGCAATCGGGAAGCGCAGCAAAAAGCGCTGGCCGCATTCCAGCGCCTGCACAGTTCATCGCCCGGCGCCCTGCGCAATCCCAACGCGGCGGACGAAATCACGCCGCAAAAACTGGGCGCGGGCGCTGCGCCTTGAATCTCTGGATCGTCTTAGCGAATGAATCCGCTTAAGCCGGCTGCAACTCCTTATGAGCGCTCACCTTCTCGACGACCGGACCGTGCGTTTCCGCGGTCGGAGGAGGCGGCGCGTCGCCGATGCGCTTTGAATACGTGCAGACCACGGTTTTGTCCGCCGGTTCCACGGTCTTCTTGCCGCGCTTTTTCGAGGTCTCTTCTTCGGCGCCCTTCTTCTTGTTCGGGCATTCGAGAAAAATGCCGGAGCGCAGGGTCTTTTCGACCAGATACGGGCTGCCGCACTGCGGGCATTTCTTCGGCACCGGCTTATAGTTCGAAGTGAAATCGCACTTGGGATAATTCGTGCAACCCCAGAAGACATTGCCGCGCCGCGCCTTGCGCTCGGCCAAGTCGCCCTCGCCGCACTTGGGACACTTCATTCCCTCAATTAGATTCTGCTTAACGTATTTGCATTTCGGATAGCCGGAGCAGGAAACAAACTCGCCATACGTTCCCTGGCGCAGCACCAGCGGCTTGCCGCACACGGGGCAATCCTCTCCCGTGGGCTCCGGCGGCTTCTGCTGTTGCTTCTGGCTCAGCTTGCGGATGGTCTTGCAGGGCGGGTCGGCGTTATAGTCCGGGCAGGCCATGAACGGCCCGAACGGCCCGCGGCGCAGCACCATCACCTTGCCGCAGTTCTCGCAGTATTCTTCCTTCTCGTCGGCTTCCTGGCCTTCCGGCGTATTCAAGTCGGGCTTGGACGCGAAGTTTTCCTTCGTGAACGTGCAGCTCGTGGGGTCCTTCTTGTCGTAAGCCGAGCAGGCGTAGAACGTGCCGAACTTGCCCCACTTCAAAACCAGCGGCGACCCGCACAACTCGCACTTCTCCTTGGTCACCTCTTCCATGCGCTTGACGTTGCGCATCTTCTTGCCGGCGTCTTTGAGCTCATCTTCAAAGTGGTCGTAGAACCCGTTGAGCAGGTCGGTCCACTTCTCCTTGCCGTCCTCGATGTCGTCCAGCTCCTCTTCCAGCTTGGCCGTGTACGCGGTATCGAAGATGTAGGGGAAGTTCTCAACGAGCAAGTCGCACACCACCATGCCGATCTCGGTGGGATAGAAGCGCCCGCGCGATCCGCCGTGCTTCACCACATATTCGCGATCCTGAATCGTATTGATGATCGAAGCGTAGGTCGAAGGCCGCCCAATGCCGCGCTCCTCAAGCTCCTTGACCAGCGACGCTTCGTTGTAGCGCGGAGGCGGCTGCGTGAAGCTCTGCTCCGGTAGCAGCTTTTCGAGTTCCAGCCGCCGCACGTTATCGAGATCGGGCAGCCGATTGGCCGACTCGTCATCGTCGTCCTTCTTCTCTTCAATGGCTTCGTACACTTTCAGGAAGCCGTCGAAGCGCAGCACCGAGCCGGAGAGGCGAAAATCGTAAGTCCTCTTCGTCTTGCGCGAGGCCGCTTCGATCTTCGCCGTGGTCACGTCGTAGACGGCCGGCATCATCTGCGAAGCGATAAAGCGCCGCCAGATCAGCGTGTAGAGCTTGAGCTGCTCGTCGCTCAAATACTTTGCGATCGACTCCGGCGTGCGCGAGGCGTCGGAGGGCCGGATAGCTTCGTGCGCGTCCTGCGCATCTTTCTTCCCTTTGAAAACATTCTGGCTCTCCGGCAGATACGCCGCGCCCAACTGCTTGCCGATCCACTCGCGCGCTCCGGCGATCGCGTCGGGCGACACGCGCGGCGAGTCTGTACGCATATAAGTGATGAGGCCCACCGTGCCGTCGGGCCCGAGATCGACGCCTTCGTAGAGCCGCTGGGCAATGCCCATGGTGCGGCGCACGTTGAAGCCCAGCTTGTTCGAGGCATCGCGTTGCAACTGGCTGGTGATGAACGGCGGCAATGGCCGGCGCTGGCGCTCGCGCGATTGCACCGATGCCAGCGACCAGTCGGCGTGCTCGAGCGCGCCGACAACTTCGCGCATCGATTTCTCATCGGGAAGCGCGTTGGCAATGAACTGGTCCTTGCCGTCCTTGTCTTTGCCGTTGGCTACGCGCGCCGGCTCGCCGTCGATGCCGACGAAGTGCGCCTGCAGCGTCTTCTCCACCTGGCGCTCGGGATGCAGCACCGCATCCAGCGTCCAATACTCAACCGGCTTGAATGCGCCAATCTCGCGCTCGCGCTCCACAATCAGCCGCAGCGCCACGGTTTGTACGCGGCCGGCAGAAAGGCCCCGGCGCACCTTGTCCCACAGCAGCGGAGATATCTGATAGCCGACAAGGCGGTCGAGCACGCGCCGCGTCTGCTGCGCGTCGACAAGATTCTGGTCCACGTCGCGTGCGTGCCGAAATGCGTCCTGCACCGCTTTCTTGGTGATCTCGTTGAAGGTCACGCGGCGAATCTTCTTGCGCTCCGCGGCATTGGTTCCCAGTTGCAGCGCAAGGTGCGCGGCAATGGCTTCGCCTTCGCGGTCGGGGTCGGGCGCGAGAAAGATCTCGTCGGCCTTGGCCCCCGCCTTCTTCAACTGTTCGACAACTTTCTCCTTGCCCGGAGAGACGATCAGATGCGGCTCGAACGTGCGCTTCTTCAGCTCCACCCCGATGTCGTTTTTGGGCAGGTCCATGATGTGCCCGATCGACGCCCGGACCTCGAACCCCTTGCCAAGATATTTTTCGATCGTCTTGGCCTTGGCAGGCGATTCGACGATTACCAAAGATTTGCTCATTCCTATCCTTTATTACTCTGCCTTGCTCGATTCCGTCCGCTTTGTTGGACGCGAATCCGGTGAATTGCGATTCAACCGCGGCGGAAATCCAAATACACCCGCCCGAGCACCTTCTCACTTACTGCCTGAAAAATCAAACCATGAAATTTGGAAACTACCACGGAACCCTGTTCAATTTCCACTCGGAGGAGAATTTTTTGGGTGGTGTCGGTCCCACTTTTGTGTACGTGCGAATGCGTCCGCGGTTCAAAAAACAATCCGCGAATGTATTCCATCCATTTGACGAATAGTCAGGAATCGTTACATGGTTCGCACGTAATTCTTTCCCGGCAACTGGCGCACGCGGCCCGTAATTTCAAGCTCGAAGAGCGCCGTAAACACCTCAGACGAGGTCAATTGCGTCTCCACGAGCTCGAGAATCTCATCGATTTGCAGCGACTCATCCGAGCGCAGCACTTCAAGCACCATCGCTTCCTGTGGGCGCAGTACCGGATCAGGCAGTAGCGATGCGGCAGGCGAGTGTTTGGATGCAGACGGCGCCTCCGCTTCCAGCTCCAGCCGCACCTGCGAAGACAGATCCTCCCACACATCCTCCCACGTGGCCACCAGCTTTGCGCCCTGTTTAATCAACGTGTTGGGCGTCCACGAGTTCTTGCTGGTCACGTTGCCGGGCACGGCGTACAAGTCGCGATTCTGGTCGGCGGCGCAGCGCGCAGTGACGCGCGTGCCGGAGTTTTCCCCCGCCTCCACCACCAGCACCGCTATGCTCAAGCCGCTGATGATGCGGTTGCGGCGCGGAAAATTCTGCGGCGCGGGAAACGTACCCATCGGCACTTCGCTCACGATCGCTCCGCCGAGGGCAAGGATCTCTTCGGCAAGTTTCTTGTTCTCCTTGGGATAAACCACGTCGATTCCCGTGCCCCACACGGCCACGGTGGGCATGCGCGCGGCCAGCGCTCCTTTGTGCGCCCAGGAATCGATGCCGCGCGCCATTCCGCTTAGAATCAGCAGTCTCCGCGCGGCCAGATCGCGCGCCAGCATCTCCGCTACGCCGGTGCCGTACGGCGAAGGGTGCCGCGTTCCCACCACTGCAATCGCCGGCCGTGCCAGCAAGCTTGCCGGCCCGCGCACCCACAGCACCGGCGGCGGGTCATAGATCTCCCTCAGCCGCTCTGGATACTCAGGACACGAATGAGTCAGAATTGTTGCGCCCTGTGCGGCCACCCGCGCCCGCTCCTGCTCCGCAGCCGACCTGGCCCTGCCATCGAAGACGAACTGCGCGGCCTCCGCGGGAAACCTCAGCCCTTCGAGCGACGTAAGCGGCAGCGCAAAGACCTGGCTGGGCGCGTCCAACCCGCGCATCGCATCTACGATGCGCTTGGGCCCCAGTCCCGGCGCAAGCGCCAGAGCCAGCCAAGCCAGGCGGTCCTCATCCAACTGCGGCGCCGCCAGTGCCGCATCCTGAGGCAGTGTACTCATCGATGTGCGTCCCCATGCCCGCCTAATGAGGCAGAATCTTCGTTCCGGGAAACGCGCAGATCAAAAGGGAATCTGGCTCACAGTAGCCTGAGCGCGATGCGGTGTCAAGCGGCGCGAGCCAATTGAATGGTTACCCGGAACTGGGTGCCCCATCCTTGCCGCGTCCGCCGCGGCGGACGGCAAGGGTGGGAGCCCGCGAAGTGCAGGCCGCCCAGGCTGGTCACCCCACACTTCGCACGGAATTGATAGTCTAATGACCGTGAGTTCCGCACAGCACGGCCGGCCGCGGGTCGCCGCCATCGGCTTTCTCAATCCGGCGCCGTTGATGTGGGATTTCGATCATCCGCCGCTCAATACCCTACTGGCCGAGCGCTACCAGGTCGAAACCATGATGCCCTCGGAGTGCGCCGACCGGCTCGCCAACGGCACGGCGGACGTCGGCCTCGTTCCCATCGCGGCGCTCGCGACCACTCCCGGCCTGCGCATTCTGCCCGGCTGCACCATCGCTTCAATGGGCCGC
>JBAUBR010000475.1:0-2998 GCA_049676965.1 Occallatibacter sp. | reverse complement strand
TGTCCGGCAATAGTTTCTGAAGGGCCTGAAGAATATCCGCGTGATTCCGGGCCATATAGCGCTCGATCTTGGGATTCGTCAGCAATCGATCAAGATACCCGCAAGCCACGGTCAAAGTGAGGACATCTGTTCCGTATGACTCTTCCACTGATTTCAGATCTCTGAGAAGAAACTCGTTTTGCTCCTCCAGCATTGACCGGGCGGCTATCGATGTCGCCTGTAGCTTTTTGTCAACAGCCGCTTGCTCCTCTAGCATTTCCGGTTTGGTGACGGCCAGAAGCGCCTTTGCAAAGGGAACGGTAAATGTTCCACCAGCCACCATGTGCTCGGCGGCCTCGATCTGGCGAATGGGCTTCATTCTGCGCAAGATCCAGAAAACCTTGGGGCTGAGCTGCTTGTCCGCCAATATTTGAACCGCTTCGGAACAGATCCCATTTAACAAGTCGCGCTTTGCACGAATGGAGTCCAGGCTGACATCCAATGCAGCCGCGATGCGTTCTTCTGTCAGGCCGTTTTTAAGTGCCTCCAACAGCATGAAATGCTGCGCAACGGCGGGTATGTGGTTAACGTGGCGGTTATACGTATAGGCTTCGTCGTCGGTGGCGAGCAGGCATTTGACCTCCTTCACCCCGATCGACTTGAGTATTTCGAGACGCACATGGCCATCGAGGAGCAGATAATCACCAGGACCTCTCGGATAGACCACGAGGGGTTCAATCACGCCAACATGTTTCAATGAAGCAGTGAGTTGTTTATAAAACTCTCCGCTTCGATGACTTTGCGTGACCTCCTTCTGCGGCACGATGATATCGAGTGGCAGCAATACGACTTGATTTTCAAAAGCCGCTTTCACAGAATCGTGTGACATCGCGTTTTCCCCTACTCTAGTCGAGCCTTAAGCTGCTTGGGCATGTCGTTTATACCTTCCGCCCGCAGTAGAGTGATGAAGTTTTCGTCGTCCAGAAGTTGCCGCATGACAGATGTGAGCAAAAGAAGGCGCTCTTTTGTCGACTCCGCCTTCGCGATCAGAGCCTTTTGCTCGCGAACCCTCTGTTTGTACACCTCGACCAGCATGTTGCCTGTGACTTTGCGCCGGACATCTTCTGCCTTTCCCGCCTTCTGCCTCTTCTCGATTCGCTTGGCGATTAGGCGCCGTGCAGCGGCCAATTTTGTTCCTCTCAATTGCCCCGATTCGTATGCCTCTGAAAGAGCCTGGGATATCTCCGCATCCTTTCCGGTCGCTATTTGTGCGGCGACGCTGATTGGCAATCTTCCCGCCTCTACGGCTTCGATGAGCGCAGCTTCCTTGTGTTCAACCAGGTGCACAATGCCAGCAATGTACATACGTTCCATGCCGAGCTTTCTGGCAATATCCGCGACGTTATTGTTGCGCTCCCGAAGGCTTCGGACCTCGCGAATGATATCCCTATTGGAGGGCGGCCGCCTTGCGATGTTCTCAACCAGGCTCATGAGGAACTGATCTTCGCGCGTTGCCTCGATAATGATCGCTGGTATTGCCGTTTCGCCAAGAGCAACGAAGGCCTCGATCCTTCCTTGACCGCAGACAAGATCGAATTGCTTGCCCTCTGCATCTGGTTCCTTGCGTCGCACCACCGTGATCGGCTTCTTAAGCCCGACCTCTCGGATATTGGCGACCATCATTTGCCACCTTCCACGGCTTCTTGGCCTGGGATTGGCAATATGAATTTGGGCGATTGGAATGTGCTCGATATGTTGTTCCTTCATGCCGCCCCCTCTATGCGCACGCGCTCTGCCATTTCCAAAAAGAAGTTGAGATTGGTGAAACGATAGACGTCCAGGGCCACGCCATTGTCAGGCCGCAAACTCAACCGCTCCGTCAGGACATCAAGACGGGGCAGCAGATAGTAATCGAGGATCTCTTCATTGCCCGGCTGAAGGCGCGCTGCAATGATAATGTCAGGCTGCAAGCTCTCATCGAATCGAAGCTGCCAACGGCAATTCCCCGCACGAGTCTGCCGGCATCTTGCAAGGATCAGGGACGCTGTGTATTCGGAATTTATCGTCAACAAATCTGTCTGCTGGTTAACGCTAACCGTTGCTCCCAAGGCGAGCAGTCGGTCCAGCATCGACGCAATAATGTCTGCGTGTCTGCGTCGCAGTAAGCGGTTGATTGCGATGTAGGCATAGTCTCGGTCTGGCGTCCATCCAATGAGCGAATAGGCGCGTGTAAGACTGCCAAAGCGCGAAGAGTAGCAAGAACTCGGAGGCATATCCTCGGTTTCGTCGATGAGGATTCCTGAGAGTTGTCCACGAGCCCGCAGCAATTCCCGAAGCTTTTCAAGAAGATCCTGATCCGAGAGATGGTGATGACGTGCTTCGATGATCGACCTTGCCTCTTCAAAGACACTCACCGGGATGATGGGTTCGAATGCACCGTCGCGCCAGATCCACATTTGCGTTGGGTTGTTGACGCGTCGGTGTTTGAGTTTGAAGGATCGGCGGTTGTAAATGTTAGCACCGATGTATTTAGGGTTGGTCAGTACCTGATGGACTGTCGCGCGTGTCCATGGACGCCCATCCTCTCCCAAAACTCCGCGACCGTTCAATTCGGCCGTGATCTCGCGTTCTATTTTCCTTTGAGCAACAAACAGTTCGTAAATCTGACGAACGATCTCAATCTCCAATTCCGGGCCCGGAACCAGGATGACGCGATCTGTCTGCAGGCTCTTTCGCTCTCCTCGACCTAACAACCCCTTGGGATTCCTGTCCCGGTCAATCAACTGTCGCCGCAGACCATATCCGGGAGGACAACCTTGACGGAATCCCAGTTCGATCAGACGACACTGTCCGGAAAAGACCTTGACTGACAGCTCCCGGCTGTATTCGGCTGCCATCGAACGCTTCAACGTTTTGAGAACGGAAGATGACATGCTCCCGTCGTTCTCGAACTGCTCAGCGCAATAATGGACGCGAATGCCGGCTCTCTTGAGCACATATTCGTAATAGGCGCTTTCAT
>JBAUBR010000474.1:0-2168 GCA_049676965.1 Occallatibacter sp. | reverse complement strand
CATTCCCGCTGCGGTTGTGGCCGGGCCGATTTTCGGATGGTACCTCACGCGCAGATGGGAGCGGCGTGTCCGTGCCGGACAAACGCACCCCGCGAGCGAGACGGAGGCGACGCTGTTTGCGGCGACCGCCTCAAACGCGGATCTGCCAGGGCCGCACCAAGGCCAGGGCGTTGACGCGGAGTTGTTGCCGCGGGAGACAGGATCGCCGCTTGAGCCGCTTCCGCCGAAGGCCGGCCCGTTCCGCGCGGCGGCAGCCGTTTTTCTGCCCATCGTGCTCATCTGCCTGGGCAGTTGGGCGGATTCGATGGCCGCGCCGGGAACCATTCCCAATCTCGTTTTGCATTTTGTGGGCAGCGCCGACATCGCGCTGCTGATCGCCGTGCTGGCGGCGCTGGTAACGCTCGGCCCGCGCATCCAGACGGGCCACCATCACGGGCGCGAACTGCTGCGTCAGCTTGTCGCCGAGGCGTTCGAGCCCATTGCCAACGTCCTGGTGATCCTGGCCGCGGCGGGCGGACTGAGCGGCATCCTGCGCGATTCGGGCGCCGCGCAGGCAACAGTCGGCTTGGCGCTGGGCGTGCATATGCCGCCTCTGGTTCTGGCCTGGCTGCTGGCCGCGGTGGTGCGCGTCTCCATGGGCTCGGCCACGGTGGCCATGGCGGTGGCCTCGGGAGTCCTCGCGCCCATGGCCGGCCACATCGGCGTGCGCCCCGAGCTGCTGGTGCTGGCCACAGGCACCGGCTCGCTGTTTCTGTCGCACGTCAACGACCCCGGCTTCTGGATGGTGCAGGCCTTCTTCAAGATGGACCTGAAGCGCACGCTGGCCACGTGGTCGATGATGGAGGTGGTGGTGTCGGTGGCCGGGCTGTGCACGACGCTGCTACTGGCGGCTGTGCTGCGGTGAGCGTGTCCTTGCGTGCCATAATGTCCCGGTGATCTGGCTTGGAGACAAGAGGGGAAACCTGAGCGATTGGGTGACTCAGCAGTGGGTCCGCGCAACCGGTCGCCGCATCTCTCTGAAGGATCACGCCTGGCTCGACGGCCCATCGGGAGGGACGCGCAAGATCGGCAAATCGTTCTTCGAGACCTACGCAATCGAGAAAAAACTTGAGATCGTTCGGGACCGCGTTCGGGGCCTGATCCCCGACTTCAGCAGCTTGCAGGAAGGAAACACTCGGCTTGCGGCGGTTGCTTCCGAGGTCAAGAGTTTCTATGAACAAACTTCGGAATTCGACCTCGATGCGTGGTCGGAGTGGCACGGGATGTTCCGGCCGTTCGGCAAAGCGTTGAGCTTGGTGTTCAGCAGCAGACTTCAGCAACTCAACGTTCCGTTGTCTTCGCTCGACAGCTCCAAGGGCATGACCAGCAGTGTTGTGCAGATGATGGATCCCGTCTCGAAAACAGTTGTTCTCACTGCGTGGGTTCGCGAATTGCGTGCAACCAACAACGTGCTGTATGCGGGAGGGTATTCGATCTGCAAGGTTCCGGGACATCCCAGTCCATGCGTGAAGGTCGTATTTCCTTTACCAAATGGCAACGCGATTGTGCTCCTGAAGGCCGAAGCCCGTGGTGATGGCTCCCTGTCCATCAAATCGCGCGGCGACCGGTTCGGGGATCCCGGTTTCTACTTCGTCGTGCACGATGCGGCGGGAATGGCCTGGGCCAGATACGTGAGAAGTATGAAGGAAGAGATACATGTCTATGCCGCCGAAGGCGAGTCGGTGCGCACCGACCATACATTGTGGCTCTGGGGCGTAACGTTTCTCCGCCTGCACTATCGAATGCGAAGGCGGCACGGTGGCTGAGGGAGCTTTTGGCGCCTATTGGCCAAGCACCGCCCGCTGCGCCGCGAAGATTTCTTTCAGCCCGGAATCGGCCAGGTCGATCAGCTCATTGAGCTGCGCGCGACTAAAGCTTCCCTTCTCCGCCGTCGCCTGCGTCTCCACCAGGCCGCCGTCGGCGGTCATCACCACGTTCATGTCCACTTCGGCGGCGGAGTCTTCTTCGTAGCAGAGGTCGAGCAATGCCACGCCGTCCACGATGCCGACCGACGTTGCGGCGACGAGCTGCTTCAAGGGGGATCTGGGCAGCGCACCGGCTTCGACCAGCGCGTTGAGAGCAAGCGCCAGCGCCACGGCGGCGCCGGTGATGGCGGCGGTGCGCGTGCC
>JBAUBR010000473.1:0-4566 GCA_049676965.1 Occallatibacter sp. | reverse complement strand
GCGCAGCTTGCGCGGCGGGCGACGGCGCCGGAGCGGTTTGCGCAGTTTGCGTCGCGGCCGGCGCGGTCTGAGCAAAGTGCATTGCGGGCAGCGCCACAGGCGGGGTTGCGGAGTGGCATGCCTGGACCGCGGTCGCAGCAAATGCAGCCGCAAACACGTAGCTAAGAATCTTCTCGATCATCTCTTCTCCATTTTATCAATCGCGTTTATCAATTGCGAAGAACCAAGATCGTCGGTCGTTAATCAGTCTGAGGCGTCCAATGCCCCGGGGCTAAAGCTCCGCTTCATTTCAGAATTCTCGATGTACGGGCTTCAGCCCGTACGACTTCAAAGTGGGCCTCCATAGAATCATCGACACGCTGCGCAGCAATTGGTCGCGGGGTGTCATTCAATCCCCTCCGGGAACGCGTTCCAGGCGATCGAGAAACTCCTCCAATTCATCGGGAAGCGGCGCGCGAAGCTCGAGCGGCTTGCCCGTCGCAGGATGCGCGAACTCGAGTTCGGCGGCATGCAGAAAATTTCTTCCCAGGCGCAGTTTTTCCGGATCCGACCTTCGATTCGCGGTTTTTGTTGCCGAGGGCTGCGAGTCGACCTGTTCCGTCAACTGGCCGGCCGCGCCGTAGAGCGTGTCACCCACAACGGGATGGCCTATGGACGCCAGGTGCACGCGGATCTGGTGCGTGCGGCCGGTCTCGATGCGCACCTTGACGAGCGTGAATTTGCCAAATTTTGTTGTCAGCCGGCGCACCACCTCGTAGTGAGAGACGGCGGAGCGGGCGTTTTGGGTAGGTCGCGCGGTCATGCGCGTGCGCCGCAGCGGATCGCGGCCCACGGCGGCGTCGATAGTGCCCTTGTCGCGCGCGAGATGGCCATGCAGCAGCGCGACGTAGGTCTTTTTAATGCGGCGGCCCGAGAACATTGCAGCGAGCGCGGCATGAGCGCGATCGTTTTTGGCGACGACGATCAGGCCGCTGGTTGCCTTATCGAGGCGATGCACGATGCCGGGGCGAAGGTCGCCGCCGGTGGTGGAGAGCGATTGGAAGCGGTGCAGGAGCGCATTGACGAGCGTGCCGCGGCTGCGCGCGTCTTCGTTTTGTCCGGAGCCGGCGTGGACCATCATGCCGGCGGGCTTGTTGACCACGGCGAGATCCTTGTCTTCGTACACCGCGTCGAGCGGGATGGCTTCAGGCGTGGCTTTCAAGGGCGCCGGATGCGGCTCGCCGGTAATGGTGATGGTCTCGATGCCGCTCAGGCGCAGCGATGCCTTTCTACGCTCGCCGTCGACCAGCACGTCGCCCTGTTCCAGCAAGAGTTGAATGCGCGAGCGGCTCACGCCCTGGAGCTTTTCGACTAGAAACCGATCGAGCCGCTGCCCGGCTGCTTCGCTCGTAGCGGGGATGGTGAGCGCCTCAGGCATTGCCCGCCTCGTGGCTGGCGCCTTTAGTGTTGATGTTCTGATTTGCGACTGCGGATGCATGCATTGCTTTGCGCTCGCGCAGGGCCAGGCCGCCGCCGAGCACCAGAACGATCGCCGCGATCTGGGGCCCGTCGAGCGCGCCGCCGAAGAACGCACCCCGGCCTTCAGGATCGCGCCAAAACTCGGTGATGAAGATGGCGACGCCGCTCAACATCAGCCACAGGCCGGCGACATCGCCTGCCTGGCGCCGTATAGGCAGCCACAATAAAAGGCAGATGGCGATGCTGAGATCGGCCAGCGCCGCGTAGGCCTGCACGGGATGGAGAGGAATGCCGAGCGGAGTGCCGCTCCAGCGCGCGGCGAGAAAGCTCGAGTAAGTGACGGCCCACCGCGCGGCGGTTGAGGTCCCGTAGCCGGAGCCGGCGAGAAGCGCGCCTACCTGTTCAAAGGCGAGCCCAAGAGCCAGCGGCGCGGCCAGCGCGTCGGCGGTGTTCCAGATGGGCATGCGCTGCCAGCGAGCATAGACAAACGCGGCGAGCGCTCCGGCCAGCGCGCCCGCGGCGCCGACCAGCGGGTGATGCACCATGCCCAGACCGAACAGCCATGACGGATGACGGCTGAGGTCGCTCCAATTCGCTAACACGAGCAGCAGGCGCGAACCGATGAGCGCGGCGAAGAGCGCGATGACGCAGAGATTCCACACCTGCGCCGCATTCACGCCCGCTGTGGGCGCGGTGCGCTGGGCAAGGATGAGCGCCGCCAGCACGCCCAACGCGGCGACTGCGCCATAGGCGGGGATGACGATGGCACCGATGTGGAAGAGTACGGGATACACCTGAGATCAAGAATAGACGCACAGGCGGCGAGGAAGGTAGAAATCCGGCCCACTGGGCCGTGGGTGATGCGCTGGTGAACCCGTCCTAAGACGGTGGGGCTCTCCGCGGTTCATTAGGCATTCCGGACTGGCGGACACGGCACACAGAACCGATTGTCGAGTCGAGCCCCTGTTCATTGAATGTAGGTTCAACCAGCGTTAACCGCCCACCTGCTTTGCAGGCCGGCTTCTATTGCGGATAGTATGTGTCCTCGACAGGAATTGCAAGTCTTGCGCGAGGGGCGCGAAGTGTGTTACGGTTTCGGCCCGTTGTTTCGACGGGCGCATTTTCAGATTTGAGTTACTCGAAATTGCAGGAGAAAAGGTGGGGAGATCTGGATAAGGCTTCGTTTTGGAGCCTGCATTCCCTCAGGGGCTAAAGCCCCGTCGATCCTGCCGGTTTTATGTACGGGCTGAAGCCCGTACCCTTCAACGATCGCTATAGGCTGGAGCCCTTGCCATTCAACGATCGCTATAGGCTGGAGCCGGTGCCATTCAACGATGCCTGCAGGCTGAGGCCCGCGCCTTCGGAGTGTCGGCTTATTCAAATCGACTCATTCAGCGGCTTTGTGAATTATGCGCGTAACTTCGAGCTAGGATGCCGCTCTTCTATCCTCTTTGAGCACCTCGTCGAGCAGCACGCGCAGGTTGGCCGCGCGCTCGTGCACCGACTTCCAATCGGCGCCCAGATTGCGCACCGCCTCAGACAGCTCGTCGGCGAGATTGAGCGCGGCCAGCACGGCTACGCGCAGCGAATCCACGGTGCGGCCCTGCGCGGCCACCGCACGCATCTTGCTGTCGACGCGAGCGGCGAGGTCGCGGATGTGTTCGGGATTCTCGCCGGCGAGATGGTAGGTCTGATCGTAGATCTCGACCGTGATGTAGCCGGGCCTGTGCTCCGCCATGCGCGCCTCACAGCTCCAGCGTGTCGAGCTGCTTGAGCAGTTTCTCCACGCGCTCGCGCACATGGTCGCGCTCGGCGCGGAGCTGCTTCAGGTCCTGCTCCAGCCGCTCCAGCTGCTGGCCCTGCTCGGTGACTTGCGACTCGGCCTTGGTGGCGCGCGCTTCGGCTTCGCCGCGGGCCTGCCGCTCGCGCCGCACTACGGTTACCGCACGCAGCACCCGCTCTTCCAGCGCCGAAAAATCGTCCGCGCTCATGGCCAGCGTGCCCTGCTCTTCAGTTCCTTCCGCCACTTCCGCACCCTCGTTCTTCTCCAGAATCTCCGCCATATTCTCCTCCGTTGAACTACGCCGTTATGCCGGTCAGTATAGCTCGGATGGGGCTGAGCGCAGTGTGCAAAGAATTCAGCTTGCATCGGAGCGGCGCGCGGATGGGACAGCCGCCCGCTCCGGCCAGGTTGATTTGAGCGTCAAGTCCGCAGGCGCGCGCCGGCTTTGGCGACGGCTTCAATCACGATGGACTGAAACGCATGAAGCTCGTCGTCGCGAAGCGTTCGATCCGTTGCCTGGAAGGTTACGCCGAGCAGCAGGGAGTATTCGTGCTGGCCGAGCCGCGCATCCCGGAAGACCTCTCTCGCGCTCCACTCGATCATCTCCGGAATCCGCAGGCTGCGCAGCGCATTGTCGATTCGCTCCCAGGGAACGCTTTCGTCGAGGATGAGCGAGAAGTCGCGGTGCACCTGCTGGAAGCGCGAGATTTCGCGAGCGACAGGCTGGCGCAGCGGCAGCTTGTAGAGGCGGTCGAGATAGAGTTCGCCGATCAGGACCGGCTCTTTGAGCTTGCGGGCCGCGGCCTCGCGCGGATGCAACTGGCCGAACCAACCCACCGTTTCGCCATCGACGGCGGCGCGGGCGGAGCGGAAGGGATGAAGCCACACGGGGGTGAGCCCGGCTTCGGGCGGGAAGCGATCGAAGTAGACGGCTCGCGATTGATAGCGAGCGAGTATTTGCTCCACCACTCCTTTTACGTCGTAAAAATCGATCGCGCGCGACGGATGCAGAGGACCTTGCTCGGGAAGGCTGCCGGCACCGCCGAATGCAACTACGGGACGCTCTTCTACTCTGTCCGTTGTGCCGCTGAACACAGTTCCCAGTTCGAAGAGGCGTACGTCGGTCACGTCGCGGTGCAGATTGGCGGCGATCATCGTCAGCATGCCGGGCACGAGCGAAGGGCGCAACACGCCGGCCTCTTCGCTGAGCGGGTTGCCAAGAGGAACGGCGAGGCCGGGCTGCGGTGCGGTGAGTGCGGCGTCGGCGGCGGAGCAGAATGTGCCGCCGATCGCCTCGTGAAATCCGGCTGCGCGCAGCGTGCCGC
>JBAUBR010000472.1:0-2473 GCA_049676965.1 Occallatibacter sp. | reverse complement strand
TATCCATGCGCTGGCGCGCGGCGCGGACATTCGCATCAACTGGACGGTTCTGGGAGCGGCCATCGCGGCGTCCGTGATTGCCAGCCTGGCATCGGCGCTTTATCCGGCGCTGCGCATGTCGGGCGTGGACCCGAACCGCGCGCTCAAGACCGGCGGCGCCGCGGGCGTGAGCCGCGGACAACACCGGCTGCGGGCCGGATTTGTGGTGACGCAGGTGGCGCTGACGCTGGTGCTGCTGGTGGTTTCCGCGCTGCTGATCCGAATGGTGATGCGTTACAGCCATGAAGACCTCGGTTTCAATCCCGCGCAGATTCTTTCGGCCGAGATCAATCTTTCGCCGGAGCGCTACCAGGGCCGCGATGTGGTTGCCGACTTCTACCAGCCCCTGTTCGATCGCGTTGGCCACCTGCCTGGAGTGCGCGCGGTGGGCGCGGTGAACCTGCTGCCCATCCGCGAGTGGGGATCGAACTCCGACATTCACATTGCGGGCCAGCCGGCGGCTCCGCCCAGCCGCGAGATGCTGGCGGAGAATCGGTTTGTGAGCACCGGCTACTTCAATGTGTTCGCAATACCGATGCGCGCGGGGCGCGGGCTGACTGCGTCGATGGATCGGCCGGAAAACAAGGCGTCGACGGTGGTGGTGAATGAAGCGTTCGTCAAGAAGTTCATTCCGCCGGGACTCGATCCGACGATCCAGCGTATCCAGGACAGCGACAAGGAAGAGAACTGGACACGCATCGTGGGCGTGACCGGGAACATCCGCCAGGACATTTATGAGAAGCCGCTGGCCGAGCGGGACTGGTTGATGGAAGAGCTGTCGCTCAAGGACCGCATCTCGTTTTTGAGCGGAATGAACCTCGTGGTGCGCGTCGACGGCGATCCCGCGCAGGTGATCTCCGCGCTGCGCAAGACGATTCACGACATCGATCCCACGGTGCCGTACAAAGAACCGCAGACGATGACGGAGATTGTCGCGCAGACGCTGACATTCGAGCGCATGGAGAGCTGGCTGTTCGGGATCTTCGGCGGGTTGGCGCTGGTGCTTGCCCTTGTCGGACTCTACGGGCTGGTGAGCCACGAAGTAGAGCAGGCGCAGCGCGACATCGGCGTGCGCATGGCGCTGGGCGCCACGCGCAACCGCATCCTGGGAATGGTGATGAGCCGCGTGGCCTGGATGCTGGGGGCGGGGACCGCGGTGGGCCTGGTGCTCACCCTGCTGGTGCGCAAGACGATCGACATGGTGATCTACCTCGACGCGCAGAAGGAGGCCGGAGGCTTTGCGCTGCTGGCGCTGTTGCTGGTTGTGGCGGGATTAATCGCAGCGCTGATTCCAGCCATCCGCGCGGCCCGCATGGAGCCTATGCAGGCGCTGCGGATGGAATAGGGGCTGAGGGACTAAGGGACTTGGGGACTGAGGGAACAGGGAACGGAGGATTGGGATGGTCGGCAACGATTTTCGCTATGCGCTGCGGCAGATGCTCAAGTCGCCGGGGTTCACGCTCACCGCTGTGCTGACGTTGGCCTTCGGCATCGGCGCGACCACGGCGATCTTTTCGATCGTCGAAGGCGTGCTGTTGCGGCCGCTGCCGTTTCCCGATCCGGGCCGGCTGATGATCGTCGGCGATCGGCTGGAAAGCGCGGGCGATTCGATGGGCAGTGCGGTGGTGACGGCGCCCGAGGTCGGCCAATATGCGCGGGACACGCAGGGTTCGATCGATCTGGGTGCTTACCAGCAAACAGGCTATGAGCTCTCGGGCGTGGGTGAGCCGTCGCAGATCAATGCTTCGCGTCTCACCGCCGGCGTGTTTCCCGTGCTCGGAGTCTCGCCGCTGATGGGCCGGACCTTCACCCAGCAGGAAGACGACGGCAAAGCGCAGGTCGCCGTCATCAGTTACCAGATGTGGCACAGCCGCTTTCATGGCGAAGCCAATTTCCTTGGCCAGAAGATCCTGCTTGACCGCAAGCCGTACGAAGTTATCGGCGTGACGCCGCGCGACTTCGAGTTTCCGCTGGTTCCCGGCCAGTTGAACCGCAGCGAGCTTTGGGTGCCGATGAGCTTTACGCAAGGCGAGCTGGTGCAGGGCGCGGCAAGCTGGAACTTCATCATGGTTGGGCGGCTCAAGCCGGGGGTGAGCGTGGCGCAGGCCCGACAGGATGTAGAGCGTGCTGCCGTCGCCATTCAGCGCGGCTTTCCGCCCGCGTTCAGCAGCGTTCACATCAAGGGAAAGATCGAACCGCTGGAGGAAAATACCGTCGGGCAGGCGCGGCCACTGATTCGCACTCTGTTTCTTGCCGTCGCTGTGGTGCTGTTCATCGCCTGTGCCAATCTTGCCGGACTGCTGCTGGTGCGCGTGATTCGCCGCCGCCGCGAGATGGCCGTGCGGCTTGCCCTGGGCGCGAGCAAGGCAGTGGTGATGCGGCAGAACCTGATCGAGGCGCTTACGCTCAGCGTCGGCGGCGGGCTGCTGGGGCT
>JBAUBR010000471.1:0-4782 GCA_049676965.1 Occallatibacter sp. | reverse complement strand
GCTCGGAGCCGGGCACATA
Source organism: Occallatibacter sp. (assembly GCA_049676965.1). GTDB lineage: Bacteria > Acidobacteriota > Terriglobia > Terriglobales > Acidobacteriaceae > Telmatobacter. The sequence continues at coordinate 4,763 of JBAUBR010000471.1, read as the reverse complement.
ATAGAGCGGCGATACTTTATACGTCCGATAACAGATATTCTGTACACTAAATCCTGCGCAATCTTGATCTGCACGCTGACTCGGTACCGATCGGCCACTCTTCCCTCACCAGGCTCCCTGCTTGCCGCCGTACCACCAGACCAATCCCACCGTGGCAGTGTCCTGGTGATCGACCGGCTTTCCTACGGTGCCGGTCTGGAAGTACGGGCGATTGCTCCAGTCGCGGCGGTATTCAAGGAATGTGTCGAACCCGTCGGCGAGCTTGTACTCATAGGTCGCTGTCCCCTCCTTCAGTGTCTGGATGGTTCCGCTGAACATTCCGTTGCGGTCGGAAAGGTACTCGCCGCGCGCCGCCAGAACGGTGCGAGGCGAAAGCAGATACTGAGCGTAGCCCACCCCGCCGCTCACGTGAGACGGAGCTGAGGATTCGCCGGGAGCTGCGTTGGCCCATTCGCGCTGGATCACGTAGTCGCCCTCGCCCTGGAGCGTCAGTTTCGGGTTCACCTGCCAGGTCGCGTAGGAGTCTAGGATGTCCAGTTTGCCGTTGGGCGCCGGTGATATCGGCATACCACACAGACCGGGTTGCACCGGGACCGGGCAATTGGTCGCAGGAGCCGAATCCGGATGCTCCTGGCCAAGGTAGTAATTGGCCGTCCAAGTAAGAGATTTCGCCGGCTGCAGGACGAAGCCGAAGAGCTCATCCTTATAGCCGTTGGTGGGCTCCGACTGGTTGGTGCCGTTGACGATCCAGTAGTTGACCGCTAGTTTGTCGTTGATGTGGTACGAAGTGCGCACACCGAAGTGATAAAACGGCAACAAACTGTAGTAGAAGGACCGCGAGTAGTTCATCTGGTCCTTGGTATAGTTGCCTTCAACTCCAAGGGAACTAGCCCACTTGCCGAAGTCGACATTGAGCCCGCTGCCCACGGGAACCACGTAGGTTCCGTATGCCTGAAAGATGTTGCGATAGATCTCCGGACGGGTTTCATTCTCCGGATTGCCCTGCAACGTCTCCGTCGCCTGGCCGAACTGCAAGTCGAGCCTGATTCCGTATCTCCTCTTCGCGACCGTGTCCGGATCGAGCGCGAAGACGAGGTCGGCCTGGTTGAGGCTGAACACGTTGCTGAGCACATCGTAGGCGCGAAGGTCGTTGGCGCGCCCGGGAGGGTTGTTGAAGTTGTACTCGTAATACCCGTCGAACAGATAATTCAGGGTGGCTCCGCCGGGAAGGTTGGCAGGCAGAGGCAATGGAGGCGGAGATTGCGTTGACGGCGCGGGGCTTATAGGAGATTGCTGGATGATGGAAGGCGAATCGGGGGCCGGGCGCCTGATCTCGTCGACGGCGCGCACCAGGCTGGCCGCAGCATCGGGTCCGCTGGGCGAGAGTGAACCGGCGCGATGCATCAGTTCGGCATTCTGCCGCTCTAGAACTGTGACCCGCGCATCGAGACTCAAGACCAGGTTCTTCAATTCTTCGATCTCTGCACGCTCGGATTGTGCCTGTGAGCCGGCGGGAACAAAAAGCAGCACTAATGCGGAAAGGATGAAATAGCGAACAACCGGAAACGAAAGGTGAGCGGTCATTTAAGCCCCCTTGAATGTGGTTCTAGAGTAGACGTGAATTCCCTGCCGCGCTCGATCGACGCGAGGAGATTATTGGGGTGAAGAACCCCGGCAGTCAGCGGCTGGGCCAAATGGAATCTTTGAAGATGGGAGGCGTTTTATCGGCGAACCCGACTTTCAGATCTCGATTCAGTCGGCTACATTTTGTAGCGGCCCAGGTCTTCGTCGTTCAGTCCTTCAAGCCAACCGCGCAATTGCTCGGCTGTGGGGCCCTCGGGCGGGCCGGAGGTGTTGAGCTTGGCTGTCTGCATCACCTGCTCGGCAACGTAGATTGGACAATCGGCGCGCAGGGCCAGCGCGATGGCATCGGATGGGCGCGCGTCGATGGTCAGGGGTTCGTCGCCCTGGCGAAGCCACAGAACCGCATAGAATGTATCATCTTTAAGTTCTGTAATTACAATATGATCCAGCTCTGCATTCAAGTGATGAATCAGGTTTCTCGTCAGATCGTGGGTCAATGGCCGGGGCGCGGAGATCTTTTCAATCTCGATGGCGATGGCGTTGGCCTCGAAGATCCCCACCCAGATGGGCATCACGGTTTCCGAGGCGACGTCCTTCAGCACTACGATGGGCATGTTGGTGGCCGGGTCCATCATCAGACCCCGAATCCGTACTTCGATGTTGTTCATGGATCCCCTTTCCGCGCCGTCCTCTTTTGCCATTAGACGGCCTCGCCCACCAGACTATTGGGAAACGTGGCTGTGATTTTCACCTGCGCATAGCTGCCCGGCGCCGGCGCAATCGGCTGCCCGCTGGTAAAATTCACCGGCTTGTTCTGGCTGCTGCGTCCGATAACCTGTCCGCGTGCCGGGTTCTGTCCCTCAACCATCGCTTCCAAGACCTGCCCTAAATGCTTCGAATAATTCGTTCTCTGTATTTCGCGCTGGCGGTCAAGCAACGCTTGAAGCCGCGCCGACTTCTCCGCGTCCGGAATCGAGTCGATCATCACCAGCGCCGGAGTGTTGGGCCGCGGCGAGTACTTGAATCCGAACACGCCATCGTACTCGACCTCGGCAAGAAGGTCCATGGTCTGGATGAAATCTTCGGGAGTTTCGCCGGGAAATCCGACAATGATGTCGGTGGTGATCGAGATCTTCCGCCTCGCGGATTTGATCCAGGCGATGCGCTCGAGGTACCAGTCCGGCGTGTACTCGCGGGCCATGAGCTTTAAGATGCGCGACGAGCCCGACTGCACCGGCAGATGCACGTGGTCGCAGAGCGCGGGCACGGCGTCGATGGCCGCGACGATGTCGCGCGTAAAATCCCGGGGATGGCTGGTGGTAAAGCGCACGCGGCGAATGCCGGGAACCTCGGCTACGGCGGCCAGCAGCTCGGCGAAGCTGCGCTTCCCTTCCGGGTCGCGGTAGCTGTTGACATTCTGACCCAGAAGTTGAATCTCTGTGTATCCGAGATCGGAGATCCGGCGCGCTTCGGCCAGCACCGAGGCCGAGCCGCGGCTGCGCTCCTTGCCGCGCGTGTAGGGCACCACGCAGTAGGCGCAGAACTTGTCGCAACCTTCAATAATGGTGATGTAACCGCGGTACGGGTTCTGGCGCGCGGTGAACTCGGTCTCGAAGGTCTCGTCGGTCTGGCGGTCGTCGAGGCCGGTGATGCGGTGCTCGCCCGCCTCGAGGCGCGTAAGCATCTCCGGCAGCTTGCGGTAGGAAGCCGACCCCGAAACCAGCGAAACATACGGCGCGCGCTCGAAGATCTTTTCGCCCTCCTGCTGCGCTACGCAGCCGAGCACGCCGAAGCGCTTGCCGTCTTTGAAGAGCTTTTTGAAGTCGTTGAGGCGGTGGAAGACCTTCTGCTCAGCTTTGTCGCGGATGGAGCAGGTGTTATAGAGGATGAGGCCGGCTTCTTCTTCGGACTCGACCTGGCGGTAGCCCTGCTGCTGCAGTGTGCCGATCACCTTTTCGGAGTCGTGCGCATTCATCTGGCAACCGAAGGTCTCAAGGTAGAAGGTTTTTTCGGCTGCCATAACACTCTCAAGTATAGGGCATTTTGCAGAGTCCATGGCGTTCGTTTGCGAACACCGCCACGGCGGGAATGGACAGTCGGCGACCGCCGTCTGCCGGTTTCCCGCTTTGAAATCTGCGGTTTGGCCCGCAATCGATGTGGCGCACGACGTGCGGCCTCACGCCCAAGATTTGCCGGAGGGAAATCCCTCTCGTCCATCGAAATTCAAGGCATCTAACACTGAAAGGACCGTTCGATGAGAACCGTACTGCGGGACTTGCGCTACACGATCCGGCAACTGGCGAAGCTGCCGGGATTCACTCTGACCGCGGTCATTTCTATCGCTCTCGGCATCGGCGCCACGACGGCGGTCTTCAGCGTGGTCTACGCCATCCTGATGGATCCCTACCCGTACAAGGCGCCCGATCGGATGGTGCACATGCGGCTGCTCGACGCGAAGGGCGAGGTGTCCGGCTACGTCGGGTTGACCGCTTCGCAGTGGCAGGTGATCCGGCGGTCGCCGGTGGTGGAGGACTCGGTCCTCACAGACGGAACCTGGAATCTGACGGTGACGGGCAGCGATCTGCCCGAGGATGTACAGGCATCGTACTTCAGCTCGAACGCCTTCGAATACTTTGGTGTTCCGCCATACCTGGGCCGGCTGATTGAGCCGTCCGACGCCATTGATGGCCAGGACCCGCAGCCGGTTGCGGTTCTGAGTTATAAGTTCTGGCAGCGGCATTTCCACGCGATCCGGCGGTGATCGGAAAGCCGATCGATCTGCTTCACAAGAGCTACATCGTTGTCGGCGTGGCTGCGAAGCGGTTCACCTGGGACGACGCCGATGTTTATCTGCCCAAGAAGATTACGCAGGAGCAAAACGCCGGCTATTACGTGGGATTGCGCCTCAAGCCGGGAGTGACTCATGCACAGGCCGATGCCGCGCTGCAGCCGCTGATCGAGCAGTTCGCCAAGGAGACGCCTCGGTTCTTTCCCGCGGATCGTAAAATCCGACTTCACGTGGTGGGGCTGAATGAGCAGTTTGTGAAAGATCTGGGTGGTACGCTCTATCTGCTGTTCGGCGCCGTTGCGCTGCTGCTGCTGATTGGCTGCGGCAATCTGTCGATCCTGCTGCTGGCGCGGGCGACGGCGCGCAGTCACGAGTTTGCGGTGCGCGCCGC
>JBAUBR010000470.1:0-15973 GCA_049676965.1 Occallatibacter sp. | reverse complement strand
CGAGCGACCGGCTGCCGCTGGCCGGGCGCATCGCCGCGGGCATGCCCGTGGAAACGACGGAAACGCCGGAGAGCATCTCGCTGCACGACGTGGTGGGCAACCGCGACGTGTTTGCCCTCGAGGTGCGCGGCGACTCGATGCGCGACGAGCACATCATCAGCGGCGATTACGTGCTGGTGGAGCGAACCAAGACGGCGCGCCAGGGCGAGATCGTGGTGGCGCTGGTGCACGGATCGGAGACGACGCTGAAGCGGTTCTACGCCGAGGGCAGCGTGGTGCGGCTGCAGCCGGCGAATCTCGAAATGGATCCGATCTATGTGCCGGCGGGGCAGGTGGCGATCCAGGGGCGGGTACTCGGAGTGCTGCGCAAGTACCGGTAACGCGCGGACTATAAGTGGTTGCATACATAGGGTTTTGAAAGGGCACGGCTTCAGCCGTGCCGGAAAGGGCCGTAAAACAAAGGGCTTTAGCCCCTGAGGGAAGGGTTCACTCGGCCCCGGCGATAATTATGCAACCAGCTATGGGGACTAGAGACTGAGGGCGCTGCTTTAGTCGGATATGACGAGCGCGCTCAGGTCATTAAACTTGCCGCGTCGGGAAGGTGCATGTGACGACAATCAAGGAGTTCCTCGGCAAGCAGTTCATCGACGTCATCCAGTGGAATGAGCCCGAAGACGGCATTCTCGCCTACCGCTATCCCATGCGCGACATGGAGATTCAGAACGGCGGGCAGCTCACGGTGCGCGAGTCGCAGCTGGCCGCCTTCGTGAACGAAGGCAGGATCGCCGACATCTTCTCACCCGGCCTGCACACCCTGAACACGCGCAACCTTCCCCTGCTGATTGACCTCAAGAACTGGGACAAGGAGTTCCAGTCGCCGTTCAAGTCCGACGTCTACTTTTTCTCCACGCGGCTGCAGATCGATCAGAAATGGGGCACGGCCACGCCGATCACCATCCGCGATAAGGTACGGACTTCATAGGCTGCAAGAGAACTCATCTGCGAGGTACCCCCGATCGATTCACTCTCTTTGCGTGTATTGGCAGCCCTGCTGCGATAGACTTCACATCCAGGGCGGTCGTGAACCCTCAAATCTGCGATGAGCGAAACTACCCAGCAAACCATCGAGCGCGCGGGGCTGATTCCCGTGCTGCGCGCGAAGTCCGAGGCGCAGGCGCACGCTGTGGTGCTGGCCATGATTGCCGGCGGCGTGAAGGTGGTGGAAGTGACAATGACCGTTCCCGGGGCCGTGGACCTGCTGAAGATGCTGAAGCGTGAGTACGGAGACAGGCTTTTGCTGGGTGCGGGGACGGTGACGACGGCCGCGGAGGTCGAGGCCACAGTGGAAGCGGGCGCGGAGTTTGTGGTCAGCCCTGGCTTTCATCCCGAGGTAGTTGCGAGAACGCGGGAGCTGGGCAAGGTTTCGATTCCCGGAGCGCTCACTCCCACCGAGGTGATTACGGCATGGCGGGCGGGCGCCGATTATGTAAAGATCTTTCCCTGCTCGGCGGTGGGTGGGGCGAGCTATTTGAAGTCGCTGCTGGCGCCGTTCCCCGATTTGAGGCTGATTCCGACGGGCGGCGTTACGCTGCAAACTGCAGAGAGCTTTCTGCGCGCGGGGGCGCGGGCGCTGGGCGTGGGTAGCGACCTGGTGAATCTGGCGGCCATCGATGCGGGCACGCCGGAAGTGATTACCGAAACGGCGCGCGGGTATTTGCAGGTGCTGGCGAAGGTGAGGAGTGAATGAAGAGCGTGAGTAGGAGACCGGCCGGACCAAGCGCTGCAGACTCTGCCGACGATGCGAAGGCGATCGAGGCTTATCTCGCCAGGGCGCCGGAGCCGGCAGGGAAAATGCTTGAAGAGATTCGCGCGATTGTTCGCGGCGCTGCGCCGGCGGAGACCGTTGAGGTATTCAGCTACGGAATGCCGGGATTTCGCTGCAAGGGATCGCTGCTGTGGTATGGCTCGTTCAAGAATCATTGCGGGTTCTATCCCGGAAGTCCGCCGATGATCAAGTCTCTGGCCGAAGAATTGAAAGGGTACAAAACTACGAAGGGCGCGATTCAGTTTCCGATCGGCAAACCGGTGCCGGCGCCACTGGTGAAGAAGATTGTGAAGCTGCGCGTGGCGGAGAATGAGGCCAGGCAGCGGCGATAAGTGGCGCCCAACCGGCCTTGACGGCTCACGTGATATTTCTCAGAGTTTGTACGCCTTCTTCACCAATCCATAAGTCAGTTCGTGCGCCAACTCGACTGCTTCGTCTTCGTCAAGACGATGCTCGGCGACTAACCGCGCGAGGAAGGCCGAGTCGATGCGGCGGGCTACGTCGTGGCGCGCGGGGATGGACAGGAAGGCGCGCGTGTCGTCGTTGAAGCCTACGGTGTTGTAGAAGCCGGCGGTTTCGGTGGCCTGCTCGCGGAAGCGCATCATGCCCTCGGGGCTGTCGTGGAACCACCACGGCGGGCCGAGGCGCAGGCAGGGATAGTGGCCGGCGAGCGGCGCCAGTTCCCTGCTGTAGGCGGTCTCGTCGAGCGTGAAGAGGATGATGGTGAGGCCGGGCTCGTTGCCGTAGCGGTTGAGCAGCGGGCGCAGCGCCTCGACGTAATCGGTGCGCGAGGGAATGTCGGCGCCCATGTCGCGGCCGTAGCGGGCGAAGATCTGCGCGTTGTAGTTGCGCACCGCGCCGGGATGGATCTGCATGACCAGGCCGTCGTCGAGGCTCATGCGCGCCATCTCGGTGAGCATCTGCGCGCGGAACTGCTCCTGCTGCGCGAGGTCGGCCGTGCCCTCGAGGACGGTTTCATACAGGCGCGAAGCTTTCGAATCGGTCAGGTCGGCGGTTTGCGCGGTGGGATGGCCGTGATCGGTCGCCGTGGCGCCCATGGCCTTGAAGAAATGCCGGCGCGCGACCAGTGCGCGCATGTATCCGCGCCAGCTCTCGGTATCTTCGCCGGTGATTTCGCCGAGGGTTTCGATATTTTTGGCGAAGCCCGGAAACGCGGGATCGACGACCGGATCGGGGCGGAATGTGGGCAGGATGCGGGCCGACCATCCGCCGTAGCGCGCGCCTTCGCGGATGACGCGGTGATCCTGGAGCGAGTCCAGCGGCGAGTCAGTGGTGGCGAGAACTTCGATGCCGAAGCGGTCGTAGAGCGCGCGGGGCAGGAACTCCGTGGTGGCGAGCTTGGCGGAGATGGCGTCGTAATAGTGGTCGGCATTGGTTGCGGAGAGCCGCTCGGTGAGCCCGAAGAGCTCCTGAAAGGCGTAGTCGAGCCAGAGGCGCGTGGGCGTGCCGCGAAACAGGTGATAGTGACTGGCGAAGATGCTCCAAACCTTGCGCGGATCCTCAACGTAGGCGTGGCCGATTTCGAGCGCCTCAAGAGAAATGCCCTGGCTGTACAGCATGCGGAAGACGTAATGGTCGGGCTGCACGAAGAGCGCCACCGGGTTGGGGAACGGCTTGTTCTCGGCAAACCATGCGGCCTGCGTGTGGCCGTGCGGGCTCACGATGGGCAGGCCGCGAATGCCTGCGTAGAGCCGTTTTGCAATTGCGCGCGTGCCTTCTTCGGCGGGAAAGAGCCTGTCGTCGTTCAGAAGCGCCACTTCGTCCCCCAGTTCCTCGCCCACCAGTATCGTTCATCTTCGCGGGCGGTTGTTATACTGCGACTGCCCAATCATGATCGCAGCAACCTCGCGCGACACTTCTCAACCATTTCGACTCGACGGCCGCCACGCACTGGTGACGGGCGGGGCCAGCGGTATTGGCGAAGCCACCGTGAAGGAGCTGGTTCGCGCCGGCGCCTTCGTCTGGGTTGCCGACGTCAACCTTGCCGCGGCCCAGGCGCTGGCGCAGGCAACCGGCTCAGCGCAGGCTATTCATCTGGACGTTACCAGCCTGGAATCGGTTGCGGCGGCCGCGGCTCAAGTCGCGCGTCTTCACATTCTTGTCAACAATGCCGGCATTGGACACGTAGGCTCGATCGAGGCAACAGAGCCCGAAGATTTCGACCGCTTGTTGAACGTGAATGTGCGTGGGGTTTATCTGGTGACGCGCGCCTTTCTGCCGCTGCTGCTTGCTGCGAATCCTGAAGGCGAGCGCGTGGGCACGATCGTCAACATCGGCTCGGTGGCCGGCGAAGTGGGAGTGAAGCAGCGCTTCGCCTACTGCGCGACCAAAGGCGCGGTGCTGGCCATGACTCGGCAGCTTGCCGTCGATTATCCCAAGACGCTGCGCGTGAATGCGATTTGCCCCGGCACTGTGCAGACGCCGTTTGTCGAGGCGTATCTCGAAAAGTTCCACAAAGAAAACAAGGAAGAAACCCGAGCGGAGCTCCGCGCTCGCCAGCCGATGGGACGCCTGGGCCGGCCGGATGAGATTGCGTCGATGGTGCGCTATCTCGCTTCGGATGAGGCTGCGTTTATCACCGGCGCGTGGATGGCGATCGACGGCGGGCTGACGGCTGCGTGAATTCTGTTTCGAACCGGAGGGATCGATGAAACTGGTGTCATTTTCATTATCGGATGGCCTTGTCCGCCCCGGGGCGTTGATCGACGAAAACTCAGTCGTCGACCTGGCCGCCGTGTACCCCGATGCGCTTGCGGTGATCGCCGCCGGGCTGCGATCGGCGCCGCATGGGCCGACGCATCGGCTGAGCGAGGTTCGCCTGCATGCGCCCTTGCCGCATCCGCCGCGCGTCTTCGCGATTGGGTTGAATTATCGCGATCACGCCAAGGAATCGGGGATGGCGATTCCGACGACGCCGGTGGTGTTCTTCAAATTGACGACCTCGGTCATTGGTCCCGGCGCGCCCATCGTGCTGCCCAAAAACTCAACCCAGCCCGACTACGAGGCCGAGTTTGCCTTTGTCATCGGCAAGGGCGGGTATCGCATTCCGGCGGCGGCGTGGCGCGAGCACGTGTACGGCTACACGATAGTGAACGACGTGAGCGCGCGCGACGTGCAGTTCGCTTCCACGCAGTGGTCGATGAGCAAGAGCTTTCCCACGTTTTGCCCGCTGGGGCCGGCGATCGTGGGTGCCGATGAAATTGCCGATCCTCATGCGCTGGACATTGGCCTCAGCATCGACGGCGAAGTGCTGCAGCACTCGAACACGCGCGAGCTGGTTTTCAATATCCCCGCGTTGATCGAATATCTGTCGTCGATCACGCCGCTGCTCACGGGCGACATCGTCTCCACCGGCACGCCGCCCGGCGTGGGCCTGGCGCGAAAGCCGCCGCGCTGGCTCAAAGCCGGCGACACGGTGACGGTGACAGTGCAGGGATTGGGGTCGCTGACGAATCCGGTGGTTGCGGAGTGAGCGCTTCGTCTGATCTGCGAAGTCCTAAGAACCTGCCCAGAACCTAGGCTTCTTGAAGGGTACGGGCTTCAGCCCGTACATTAAGACCTGATTTTGGTCTCCGGCTTTAGCCGCTGAGGGAATGCAAACTCCTGAAAATCTTCCCTCAGGGGCTAAAGCCCGATCACTTGCAGGCTCTGATGTACGGGCTAAGAGCCCGTACCCTTCACACAAAATGAGGTTCTTGGACAGGTTCTAAGTCCCGTTCGATCGATCCTCCGATGTAAATGCAGGTCCCTTCGGCAGCGCTCAGGGCGGGCTCTCGACTCATTGCCGCGGCGACTCGCTCAGGATGACACGATCGCAAAAGAAGGATTTATTCCGCCGCTGCGGCTTCAGCTTGCGCGTACTCCTCCGGTTGGGCGCGCGAACCGAAGGCCGCGTAGAGCGCAATGGCGACGAAGCACGCGGCGGGCACCAGGTAGGCGTGCGCCACGTTGTAGGTGTCAGCGATTTTGCCCATGAGCGGGGTGAGGGCGGCGCCGCCGATGATGGCCATGACGATGACCGCGCCGCCGGTCTTGGTGCGCGTGCCCAGGCCGTCGATGCCCAGCGCGAAGATGGTGGGAAACATGGTCGACATGAAGAAGCTGACCGCGATCAGGCAGCCGACTCCCAGCCAGCCTGGGCGCAGCGCCGCGGCGGTGCAGACGACCGCGTTGATGGCGGCGAAAACGCCGAGAAGATGCGACGGCGAGACGAAGCGCAGCAGCCAGGTGGAAACGAATCGGCCAATGGTGAAGGCCACCAGCGCGCCGGTGAGCCAGTAGCCGGCGGTGCGCTCGGCCAGGCCGGCGTAAGTCTGCGCGTATTGGATCATGTAACTCCAACTGCTGACCTGCGCGCCGACATAGAGAAACTGGGCGACAACGGCGAGGACGAAATGCCTGCGCGCCAGCAGCGGCCGCGAATGATCCTTGGCGAGTGTGTTGCGGGAGTAATCCATGCCGGTGTGCGGGAACGGCGTGCGCGCGATGAGCACGGCCCAAAGCAGCACCACGGCGCCGAGCACCAGATAAGGCACGATGACGCGCAGCGTTTCCGAGCGCAGATACGCCTGGTAGCGATTCTGGGCCTGGAGCACGGCGACTTGCGCGGGCTTGAGTTCGATTCCGGAAAAGATGAAGCGGCTGCCGATGAGGACGCCGGTGATGCTGCCCAGCGGATTGAAGGACTGCGAGAAGTTCAGGCGCTGGCCGGCGCTTTCGGGATCTCCGATCTGCGCGATGAATGGGCTGGCCCCGGTTTCGAGGAACGCCAGGCCGCTGGCGATAACGAACAGTGCGGTGAGAAAGAACCAGTAGCGATCGACGATGGCCGCAGGCCAGAAGAGGATGCAGCCCGCACCGTACAAGCAAAGTCCTATGAGCAGGCCGGTCTTGTAGCCGGCCCTGCGCATGATGCGTCCGGCGGGCAGCGCGAGCAGAAAATATCCCAGGTAAAACGCCGATTGAACCAGGCCCGCCTGGAGCCGGTTGATGGCGAACGACTTCATGAACTGGCGGATGAGAATGTCGTTGAGGTTGTTGGGAATGCCCCACAGGAAGAAAAGCGCCGTGACCAGAATGAACGGCAGCGCGCGCCCTGCCGGGATGAGCGGGGCGCGATGCGCGGATGCGGGCGTTGCAGCCGCAGTGGCCGGAATCGATTCCAAGGTTTCGCTCCTTCGAAGGCGCTGATTCCGGTTCATTTTTCGCCGGGCGCAATCGCCTCAACCGTTCTATCAATCGGCGAAGAGGATGGCAACTGCTGAGGCTGGCGGGCTTGGTGCAGTCTCCGGGTTGCCGATCAACCGCCCCGGAACCGCCGAGCCTGGGAGACTCCGTTCACTTGGGATGGCGCGAGGACACGCACTGCGTTTGACTATGGCTATCCAGGTGGCCAATCAACATCACTCCGTTGTGCCCGCCGCGGAGGCGGGTTGCAAAACCGAAGGTCCGGAATTGTCCCGCTTGTATTGCAGCTTGAGAATGCTCAACTGGTATTTGCCTTCTGGCGTGTAATTGAGCGATCGGATATCTCGGGGTGGGTCTCTTGGGGCGAGGAGGCGCCAGGCTTCCGGCGCCTGCCACGGATCGAAGCCAGCGTCGGCGACCAATTGCAGCGCCATACGCGCTAATTCTTGCTTCAGCCTGCCTTCGAATTCGTGGCTCACAATTTCCTCCACGACTTCACCCGCTACGAACCCGGCGGGGAACATGGTGAGTTTTGCAACTTCAGATCCGTCATCTACCAAGTGTAGTGGCGAAATGGTTACGAGTTGCCGCTGCATGTGAAACGCGACCGCCTCGGCCAGCACGGATGCAAGCTGGTCGTCGTTCTGCAAGCGTTCCATTACGCTTTTGGGCACGAGGACCAATCCCAAATTGCAGGCGAACGCGGACCGGATCCTGTCGTCGGCAATGGCATAGAACCGGAAAGGAATACTGGCGGGGTTGTCGGGCCGGAGCTGCTTCTGGAACGCAGGCACGAGGCGCATTCCGATCCGCTCTACGCGCTCCTGGAGCGCAGGGTCCGCGGGAACTCTGTGCCACCCGCAGGGGCCACCGGCATCACTGTAGCGAACCTTGGTGTGGGGGTTGACAAAGTTTCCGTTCGCGTCAAGAAGGCCGTCGTGCATTACAGGCTGATAATCCGGGGCGTGCTCGGCTTTCCTCGGACCCATCGCCGTAAGCGCCCTGCGCGATCCTGGAGCGAAGAACTCGGCTCTGCTGGCGACGAGCACTCCTGTGTCGTCGCGTACTCCCTCAAAATGGATCCAGGTGCCGGGTACCACGTCCGCCAGGGCTTTCAGACCACCTGAGAAAGCGGTCCCAGCGCTGGAGTGGACGCGAATGCGATATCCATCAGCGTGGAACACAGGATCTCCCGCGATCGAGGTGACCTTGATGACCACAGCCAAGCCCGATAGCTTCTGGTCGGATTTACCGGAACTGCCACTGGCATCGGCGCTCGGCTGGGCGTGAGCCGGTAGGGACTTTCCGTCTGCAGGCTGTTGCGCTTGGTGAAGCTGGCAGAAAACCACGAAAAGGGTGCAGAGACACACCCGCCACAACAACCAAGGTCCTCCTGGCCTTGCCACGCACTCCCTCCTTTACTGGGCTTTGTGGACCAGTATAGTTCCGCAACGATCACGAATTCTCCCAATTGCCAAAGAGTCAATGGTGACTTAGAGCCCACACATACGCTGCTACGGCATCGGCCTGTTCTGCGGTGAGCTGCGCGCCGCCCATGGCGGGCATGGCGCCGCGGTACTGCTTGGGAGCGGGAACACCGTCGGTGATGGTCTTGGTGAGTCCCTTCCAGCTGCCGTCGCTCCAGAGCCACTTGTTTTTCGTCAGGTCCGGGCCTAGAGGGGTTCCGCTGCCATTGGCGCCGTGGCAGGCGGCGCACGGAGCTCCGCCAACCTGGCCATGATAGATGCGATCGCCGAGCGCGACCATCTCGTGTGTCGCTCCCGCCGGCACCGGAAGAGCGGCATCGCCGGCGTCGGGATTTGTACCCTCGGGGGGCTTGGCGCCGGCGGGTGCGGGTTCGCCGGGGGAAGCGGTGAGGCTGGGGCAGGGTGTGAACTGGGGCTGGGCGGATTGCGCACCGCTTCCGCCGACGTAGGTGATGCGGTAGATGCGGCCTTTCATGTCGTCGGAGACGTAGAGGGCGCCGTCTGGTCCCACCGCGACTCCCGAGGGGCGATGGACGGCGCCTTCGGGAGTGATGACACCGCCGGCGAAGCCGTCGGCGAAGATTTCGCATCGGCCCGCGGCGCCGCTGTGCGTGAGCGCCTGGAAGACGACATTGTATCCGCCCTGCGCGTAGGGAGCGCGATCCCAGGAGCCGTGGAAGGCGATGTAGAGGCCATTGCGGTAGGCGGCGGGGAACTGCTTCTGGTCATAGAAGACCATGCCGTTGGGTCCCCAGTGCGCGGGGAAGGCTGCGGCCGGGCCGGTCTTGGTGGAACAGACGCCGGGCTTGTGACCATCGCCGCCGTATTCGGGCGCCAGAACGAGCCGCTTGAGGAAGGGATCGTAGTAGCACTCCGGCCAGCCGTAGTCACCGCCCTGCTTGAGGAGCATCACTTCTTCCGAGGGCAGCGTGGCTTCCTGTTCGGGCTTGTAGATCTCGGGCCAGTTGGCATAGAGCTGGTCGCGCCCGTGCTGCGTGATGTACACGCGGTTGTCCGCCTTGTCGACGCCGAAGCCTTCAGCATTGCGGATGCCGGTGGCATAGCGTTCGGCTGGCGAGAAGGTCTGATCGGTCTTCTTCGCGTCGTAGCGCCAGATGCCGCCGCGGGTCTCGAGCTCAGTGCAGGGATCCGCACCGGGAGAATGCAGAATGCGGTTCTTCGCCTGGCAGGCGTTGGTGGCCGTGGCCACGTCAATGTAGAGCATGCCGTCGTCGCTGATATAGAAAGGGTGCATGGGGTGGTCCCCGCCCAAGGGAAGGCCGGAGACGACGGTGACGGGCGGATCGCTGGGGATGATCGCGTTGGCCGGCAGCGTGTAGCGGACGATGCGGTCATTGTTCTCGGCGTAAATGGAACCGTTGTAGAGACCGATTCCGGTGCCGCCGTGCGCGCCGTCCTGCGCCGTTCCGCCAAAGCGCTCGATGACGTCGGCTTTGCCGGTGCCGGATTTGTCTTGCAGGGCGACAAGAAAGCCGCCTTCGTGGACGGCTTCGCCGGCGGGATAGTAGTCGCCCGACCAGGTGTTGACGTAGACGACGTTGTTGGCGGAAACAACGAGATGGCGCGCGTGGCCGATGCCATCGGCGAAGATGGTGGCGCAGAAACCGGGCGGCAGCGTAAGGCCGCTGTCGTCGCTGGGACATGCACTGCCGGCCGCGCGGACAGTGGAGCGGCCTCGATCGGCCGGCACAGAGCCGGCAACAATGGAGAGAGCGGTGACGATGCCGAGCACGAGGCCAACAGGGACAAGGAATCTGGGCGAAATGGAGGACCGCATGACACTCTCCTAAGCAACGATGGAATGATATCAACGAAGCCAAACGAAACGCAGTTAATGGTACTGTCCTACGACTGTGTTGCCGCAAGACGGGGGCTGTGAATGAATAGCCCCTGTGAATCCCGCCCCAAAAAAGCACTTGACAAAACCTTAAGAAGATGGAGAGGTACCACGTGTTCGGGACCTGTGCCGGTTGTCACACTACCGCGATGCCGTTCAAACCCAATTTCGTGAAAAGCTCGGTAACAACCTAGACAGCCTACCGAATGAGGTTGGCACGGACCAGTTGCTTGCGATACTTCGTTTAGGGACTAAGTAAGGGATGGGTTAATAGACCAATTATCAGGACGCGTTTTCGAAACTTTCCACTTCACACCGTTTATCGGCCCGTCTTCCCAACAAGTCGCTGTAGCGTTGCGCCCTTTCTCTAATCTTTGCTATATCTTCAATTAGCGAATCGGAAATTATGTTCCATCCCATATCAGGCTTCGAAACGAGGGTTCTTCCGGTCTCAACGAGGGATTGGCCCGTTCGCTTGAGTTCCGATTCCAAACCGGCAATCTCCAGTTCTATGGCTTTGAGTTCTTTCGCAGCCTTGAACCATGCAACGGCAATCTCATTTTCTACCATGACCAGATGTATACACTAAACAGAGATATGCACCTTCTTTTTCCCAATTTCCGTTTGAGGAACGTCAATACTTTCCAAAGAAGAAAATTTGGGACTCCCAAACAATAGGTAAAAGTGATTGAGTGGTTTTCCACTCTCCGCTGGGATATCAGGTAGAGCGTGAAATGCCGCAAGGGTGATTCCATTCAACGGAGTCTGTATGATCCTCCCGATAGGAGTCCAGCCCTGTCTCTCGCGGCGGAATCTCCGCAACCTGGCAAACTGGCTTCTCTCCCTCTTTCAGTCATTGGGTTGGAGTCGCCGGTATCCTGGAGGACGGGCTCCGGAGCGGGACAAATCCGGGATGATCCTGTAGCTTAGTGAGCACAGCATGGCCATTCCGTATTACCACGTTGATGTATTCACGAGTGAGCTCTTTCGAGGCAACCCGGCGGGGGTCTGCATTCTTTCCACTTTCCCCGCGGAGAGCGTCATGCAGAACATTGCGGCTGAGAACAGACACAGCGAGACCGCTTTTGTTGTCCCTCGCGCCGATGGCGATTTCGACCTGCGCTGGTTTACGCCCGCGGTCGAGGACGACTTATGCGGGCACGCGACCCTGGCGTCCGCCTTTGTGCTCGCGCTCCGCAAGCACAACGCGTGGCCGGTTCGCTTCCACACCCGCGGCGGCATCTTGACCGTCGCTCAGAATCATGACAGCTTTGAAATGGATTTTCCCGCCATGCCGCCCCAACCCTGCGAGACGCCGGCCGAGCTCTTGCCGGCCCTGGGTTTGAAAGCGGCGCTGGTCATGAAATCGCGCGATTACCTCGTGGTGGTGGACTGTGCAGAGCAAGTGCGAGCGCTCTCGCCTGACATTGCCGCTCTTGCCAGACTGGACCTGGTGAATGGCGGAACCATTGTTACCGCACCCGGCGAGGGTGACGTGGATTACGTGTGCCGATTGTTTGCACCGGTCGAGGGGATCGATGAGGACCCGGCAACCGGTTCGATCCACTGCACACTGGCGCCATACTGGGCTGAACGCCTGGGTAAGGACACGCTGCATGCGCAACAACTCAGCGCCCGTGGTGGAACCATGCAGGCCACACTCGCCGGCGACCGCGTGAAGATCGCCGGCAAGGCACGCTTGTACCTTCACGGCACGCTGGAACTTTAAAGCCTGCAGTTGGCCGGATTGGTTTGATTGACCTTTGGCAATTCGTCGCTACGGAGTATTGGCAGGCTCCTTGTCGCCGATCCACACTTCGAGAGCATCGGAGCCTGAATCGCCCCCGCCCGTGAAATCCTGCACCTGTGGCGAAAATTTCATTTGTTCCATCAGACTGTTAATCTGGTTCGCCTGGTCTTTGGTCTTGGGGACGAAGTATCGAACATAGGTGTTGAATGTTGGATGAGGGACAACTTCGATCTCCGGTGTTTGAAATCCCTGTTTGCGCAGGGCATCTTGCAGCGCCATCGCTCTTGCTCTCTGGCTTTCATGCCCAATCTGGATATAAACCAGGCGCGCGGGAGTAATTGCATTGATGCTGGCGCTTGCCTGGGAGGTCGATGAGCCGGGAACGTTGGAGAGTATCTTTACAGCCGTGTCCCTTGAGGGATCGCTGGGGCGTAGCCGTGCCGCGACCGCGGTGACGACCGGGCTGAGGTCTTCTGAAAATTGCCCCCGGTTTTGCAGGTCGGTAATGATGAGAAGCCCCAGGTTGCGCTCCTGCTCGTTGGTGCTAACCAGAAACTTCACGTAACTTGAGTCGCGTTCCCACCTCTTCTGCGCTTCGTCGGCCCGATCCTTATGCCAGGTGTAAAGAGAGCCAAATACCGCGATAACGACGGGCAGCGCGAGAGTCGAAGCAACGTCAATCCAGTCCCGATCCTTGTTCCCCGACATTGGAACGCCTCCTGATCTGAGAGCCTGTCCAGAAACCAGGCGCATTGAAGGGTACGGGCTTCAGCCCGTACATTGGGAGCTGATTTTAGTCTCCGGCTTTAGCCGCTGAGGGAATGCAAACTCCGGAAAAATCTTCCCTCAGGGGCTAAAGCCCGATCATTTGCAACCTCCGATGTACGGGCTAAAGCCCGTACCCTTCATACAAAACGAGGTTTTTGGACAGGTTCTGAGATTCCCGCCGAGTGTATCAAAGAGCCGGACGAGATAGTCTCCCAATCGCATCGAAATTGCCCGGCTGCGGGCAAGCGCGAACATGCCGTTTACAAACGGCGACGAGCCAGGACCCGAATGCGGGATAATTTCAATTGCTATGGAACTTACCGGACAATCTTTTCTTGGCAGCCGGCGGGGTGCGCGCGGCGAAGCCGTTTTTCAAGCGATGAACCCGCAGACCGGCGAGGCGTTGCCGCCTGTCTATCACTCGGCCGCGCCGGCGGAGGTCAATCATGCCGCTGAGTTGGCCGCAGAGGCGTTTGTGAGCTACTCGCAGGCGAGCGGCAAAACCAAAGCGGCGTTTTTGCGGCGGGCCGCCGATGGATTCGATGCGCACCGCGAAGCGCTCGCCGAGCGCGCGCACCTTGAAACCGGTTTGGCGGTCGCGCCGCGCCTCGTGGGCGAAGTGGCGCGCACGGCCGGGCAGTTGCGGATGTTTGCCGACGTGGTGGAGGAGGGCTCGTGGGTGCAGGCGCGCATCGATCCGGCGCTGCCTGATCGCAAGCCCGCGCCGCGCGTGAATATTCGCTCCATGCTGCGGCCGCTGGGGCCGGTTGCCGTTTTTGGCGCGAGTAATTTTCCACTGGCGTTTTCGGTGGCCGGCGGCGACACGGCTTCCGCGCTCGCTGCAGGCTGTCCGGTCGTGGTCAAGGCGCATCCCGCGCATCCGGGGACGAGCGAGATGGCTGCGCAGATTCTCGCCGGCGCGGTTGCGGAATCGGATCTGCATCCGAGCGTCTTCTCGATGCTCTTCGATTCAGGCATCGATGTAGGCGCGGCGCTGGTGCGGCATCCGCTGATTCGTGCCGTCGGTTTTACCGGCTCGTTGCGCGGCGGGCGCGCGCTCATGGACCTGGCAGCGGCGCGGCCCGATCCCATCCCCTGCTTTACCGAGATGTCGAGCGGCAACCCGGTTTTTGTGCTCCCGGGCGCGTTCCGGCAGGGAGTGGCTGCGCTGGCCGCGAATCTCTTCGGCTCGGTGACGGTGGCCGGCGGCCAGATGTGCACCAAGCCGGGCATTGTGCTGCTTCCCGACGCGCCCGACGCCGCGGCCTTAACTGACGAGCTTCGATCGCTGGTGGAGCAGGCGCAGCCCTTTACCATGCTCACCGCGGGCATTGCGCGCTCGTATAGCAGCGCCACCGCGAACCGCGCGACACAAGTGAAGCAGGCCGGCGAGGCCAAACTGCGGCCGGCGCCGGAGAGCCGGGGCAGCCACGCGCGGGCCAGGTTGTTTTCCGCAACGGTCGAACAACTGGTCGCCGACCCGGCGCTGGCGGACGAGATCTTCGGGCCGGATACGCTGCTGGTCGCCTGCGCGTCAACGCACGATTATCTGCGCGCCGCCAAGGCACTCGACGGGCACCTGACGGCAACGATCCTCGGTACGGAAGAGGATCTCGCGCAGCACCGCGAGCTGGTTTGGCTGCTCGAGCAAAAGGCGGGAAGGCTGATCTTCAACGGCGTGCCTACAGGCGTCGAAGTGTCTCACGCCATGGTACATGGAGGGCCGTATCCCGCGACGTCGGATTCACGATTTACTTCGGTGGGCAGTCCCGCAATCTTTCGCTGGGCGCGCCCGGTGTGCTTCCAGAACTTTCCCCAGGCGCTGCTGCCGGAGGAGCTCCAGGACGCGAATCCGCTGGGGATTGCGCGGATGGTGGATGGGAAGGTGAAGTAGGTTCAGCGTAGCAGGCGGGAATGTGATAGACTAGACTTGGTCAAGTCCGAAAGATAGGCGGGGTTCGACCTCGAGGCGCTCGGCTATGCAAACAGTGAATATTTATGAGGCGAAGACGCAGTTATCAAAGCTGGTAGATCTGGCTGCCGAGGGTACCGACATCGTGATTGCCCGGAATGGCAAGCCTGTGGCGAGGCTGACCTCTCTCGATCACAAAGAGAAGCGGATGGCCGGCTTAGGCTCGCTCGCCGGCAAGGGATGGATTGCGGATGACTTCGACGATCCTCTGCCCGACGAAATTCTGGCGGAATTCGAAGGGCGCTGATGCGCATCCTGCTGGACACACACATCCTGCTGTGGTGGTTTTACGAGAGGGAAAGACTAACCAGTACGGCGCTCGAAATTGTGCGTGATGCCGAGGCAGTTTTCTTCTCGTCGGCCACTATGTGGGAGATCGCAATCAAGGTCCGGCTGGGCAAGCTGCGGGCCGATCCGCAAGAACTCGCCGAAGGGCTGCACCGGTATGACTTTCTTGAACTGCCTGTGCTGACGAGACACGCTCTGATCGTCGCTCGGCTTCCGATGCACCACAACGATCCGTTCGACCGCTTGCTGGTCTCGCAAGCCATGAGCGAGCCTCTGCATCTCGTAACGGCGGATCCGCGGCTGCGCCAATATAGCGACTTGGTCATCCAGGTTTAAGCGGGTCACGGCCGCCGAGGTCGCTGATTTCATTTGGACAGGAATCTATCACGCGGGGAAGAGTAACTTAAGTCTGCTGCCGTATATCCCAATAACCTCCGCATTACGCGCCTCACAGCACCCTGGCCAGCCACTTCCCCGTATGCGAGTGAAGATTCGTGGCAATCTCCTCCGGCGGACCCTCGGCTACGATCTGCCCTCCGGCGTCGCCGCCTTCGGGGCCGAGATCGATCACCCAGTCGGCGCACTTGATCACATCGAGGTTGTGCTCGATGACAATCAGCGAGCCGCCGCCGTCGATGAGCTTGCGGAATGACGTGAGCAGCTTGGAGACATCGTCGAAGTGGAGGCCTGTCGTCGGCTCGTCGAGAATGTAGAGCACGCGGCTGGCCTGCGAGGGCTTGGCGGTGGCGTTGGCGGCGCGCACCTGCGCCAGATGCGCGGCCAGCTTGACGCGCTGCGCTTCGCCGCCGGAGAGCGT
>JBAUBR010000469.1:0-39578 GCA_049676965.1 Occallatibacter sp. | reverse complement strand
CCCTCGCTCAACCTGCCCGATCGCGTGACCGACCTGGCCGCAACCCGCGCCGGCGATCTGGTAACTCTCAACTGGACCATGCCGAAAAGAAATACCGACAAGCTGCTGCTGAAGGGCGGCATTGCTGCGCGCGTGTGCCGCCGCGAGGGCGCCGGGTCGTGCGAGCCAACCGGCCCCGGTCTGGAATATGACCCGGGTAAGCCTGCGGCATTCAGCGATCGGCTGCCGCCGTCCCTCACCGCGGGCGCGCCTCGCATAATCACCTATTTCGTAGAGCTCGACAACCATAAGGGCCGCTCGGCTGGTGCGTCGAACGGCGCCATGGTGCTGGCCGGTAAAGCGCCGGAGCCTGTTGCAGGTTTGCATCTTGAAGTGCGCAAGGAAGGGGTTGCGCTCCATTGGAATCCGGACGATCCGCAAGCCGCGATCCGGCTGCGCCGAACGCTGCTCACACCGCCAGGGCCGGGATCGAAGCCCCAGAAAGGTCCGCTTGCGCCGGCCGCGGAGCCGCTGGAACAGAATCTGCTCGTGGAAGAGGAATCCCGGCTTGGCCGCGCTCTCGACGCGACGGTCCAATTCGGCGAAACATACGAGTATCGCGCTCAGCGCGTAGTTCGAGTGAAGGAGAACAGCCAGACGCTGGAGCTGGATGGAGAGCTTTCCGCGCCGGTGCGGATTGAGGTTCTCGACATTTTTCCTCCCGCCGTGCCCACCGGTTTGGCAGCCGTTGCCACAGCGCCCGGACCCGGCGCCGCGGAGACCCAGCCATCAGTCGACCTGAGCTGGCAGCCTGACACCGAGGCCGATTTGGCAGGCTACTTCGTGTATCGCCGCGAAGAGGGCTTGCCCTGGCAACGCATCTCGCCCGCGCAGCCGGTTGCCGCGCCGGCCTTTCACGACGCGCATGTCGCACCCGGCAACACTTATATTTATGCCGTGAGCGCCATCGACCAGAAGGGGCACGAAAGCGCGCGCTCCGCCGAAGCGCAGGAAACGGTGCGCAGCCAATAGTTTCCCAAGAGTGTCATTGTGGCGCCAGGAGAATTTTCGATGAAATATTGCCGCTTCAACTTCGAGAACTCGATCCACTACGGCCAGGTGGAGGACCGCGGCGGCGAGCCGTGGATCGTCGATTTGACCAGCGCCCCGGAAGAAGATCTCGCGTTCCGTCTGGAACATGGCCGCGCCACGTCGTGGAGCTTTGATTTTGAGCCCATGGCGCTGAATGCAGCCGACCTGCTGTCGCCCGTGACACCTTCGAAGATCATCTGCGTGGGCCGCAATTACCGCGAACATGCCAAAGAGCTGGGTAATGAAGCACCTGCGGAGCCGCTGCTCTTTTTCAAGCCGCCTTCGTCGCTGCTCAAGCCGGGCGGTACGATCCTGCTGCCAGCGGCCTCAGAGCGCGTGGACTTCGAAGGCGAGCTGGCTATTGTGATCGGGCAGCGAACGCGTAGGCTGCAGGCCAATGCGGACTGGCGAGCGGTAATACGCGGCTACACGCTGGCCAACGACGTCACCGCTCGCGACCTGCAGAAGAGGGACGGCCAATGGACACGCGCCAAAGGTTTCGATACCTTTTGCGCGGTCGGGCCGATCATGAGCGACGAAGTGGACCCCGAAACCGGCCTGGCCATCGAAACACGCGTGAATGGCGAGCTGCGCCAGCAGGGCTCGACGCTCGATTTCATCTTCAAGATCCCCGAACTGCTCGCCTACATTACCTCTGCATTTACGCTCGAGCCCGGCGACCTGATCCTGACCGGAACGCCCGCCGGCGTCGGACCGCTCACCGCCGGCGACCGCGTGGAAGTGTCGATTGCCGGCCTGGGGGTGCTCGCCAATATGGTGGCGCCCGACCCGAATTGAAGCCCCGAATTAAAGCCCTGAATTGAAGCCCAATCGATTTCAGTTGCAACCTCCGGCATTCCGAGGAATCTGAACAGAGGTAAACTGGTACCGGGAGCGACCGAGGTCGCCGGCAATCTTCCCTGAGGAGGTTTCATGCCGCAGAATCTGCTGGAACAGTTGCGCAAGTACACCGTGGTGGTTGCCGACACCGGCGACATCGAGGCGATGGAACAGTTCCGTCCCACCGACGCCACAACCAACCCTTCGCTGCTTACCGCGGCCGCCGGAATGCCG
Source organism: Occallatibacter sp. (assembly GCA_049676965.1). Taxonomy (GTDB): domain Bacteria; phylum Acidobacteriota; class Terriglobia; order Terriglobales; family Acidobacteriaceae; genus Telmatobacter. The sequence goes on along the minus strand of JBAUBR010000469.1, from coordinate 37,433 downwards.
CAATACCAGCCCATTGTGGACGAAGTGCTGCTCGGGGCGCGCAAGGACCTGGGCGATAACGCTACCGACCCCGCGGTAGCAAACCTTGCCTTTCAGAGACTGGCGGTTGCTTTCGGCAAAAAGATTCTCGCCATTGTGCCCGGCCGCGTCTCCACTGAAGTGGACGCACGCCTCTCCTACGACACCGAGGCGACGATCAAGCTGGCGCGCAGCATTATCGCGCAATACGACGAGGCGCACATCGGGCGCGACCATGTTCTTATCAAGATCGCGTCCACTTGGGAGGGCATCCGCGCCGCCGAAGTGCTTGAGAAAGAGGGCATTCACTGCAATTTGACCCTGCTGTTCGGGCTGCATCAGGCCATCGCCGCGGCCGAAGCGGGCGTAACGCTCGTCTCGCCATTCGTGGGTCGCATCCTCGACTGGTACAAGAAGGACACCGGGAAGGACTACCACGGCGCCGACGATCCCGGGGTGCAGTCGGTAACGAAGATTTACAGCTACTTCAAGAAATTCGACTACAAGACGCAGGTGATGGGCGCCAGCTTCCGCAACATCGGCGAGATCGAGGAGTTGGCCGGCAGCGACCTGCTCACCATTTCGCCGCATCTGCTGGCCGAGCTCGAGTCGACCGAGGGTGTGCTCGAGCGCAAGCTCGATCCGCAGAAGGCCAAGCAGGAAACGATTGTCAAAATCAACATGGACAAGGCGACCTTCGACGCCATGCATGCTGCGGACCGGATGGCGACAGACAAGCTGAAGGAAGGTATCGAGGGATTCACCGCGGCGCTCGTCAAATTGGAGCAGCTGCTGGCCAAGCGCCTGGCAGAGTTGGAAGCGCGCGCGCCCGCGGCAGTTTGACGCGTATCCACGTGCGACCAAAGGGGCAGCCGTTCGCGGCTGCCCTTTCTGTTTGATGCGGGTGGGTGCGTAAGTGTTATTGAAGATTCAGGTTCCCGGTCGATACTCTTGCAATCGGACAACCTTTTTGCTAACAAAGATGGTTCGTCCCTATTGAAAAGAGCAACAATTCCGATAAGCTCGGTGTCAAAGTAATCGGAACAGGCAGTGGCTGGGGACTCAGGCTGCACGTTGAGTAGCGGCCAATGCCTTCACAGCAGGCAGGCCGGCTGCGCGCCGCAGTCGGGGGAGGTGTGTATGGAATCCCAATCGCATCCGCTCGAATTATTCTTCCACCAGGCAGTCCGCAACAGCTACGAAGGCAAGCTGGGACTGCATGACCCCGACGTTACGAGTTACGTAGCCCACCTCCTCTGCGAGTTTTCCGAATCGGACAAGCTCTTCAAGCTGCGCGACGAGATGGGCCGGCCCGTGGCCGAGCTGGAGCGGATGTTCGAGGCTGCCGATCCGGTCAACGGCACCGCGGCTTCGTTCGACGCGGAGCGCTCCATGCGCAAGCACATTGGCGACTATTCGTTATTCGTCGCCGGCATGTATCCCGAAGCGGTAGAGTCATGGCGTCATCGCCGCCGCAGCTATCCCAGCCTGGAGGAGCTGATCCATGCCGGCAAAGAAAGCTACTTTATTGTCAGCCAGTTCAACCTTTTCGAGTACGAGCAGGAAGCGCCGCTGTTTGCGCGCCTCTCCGACTGGTTCGAGCGCTGCATCTTTGGATTGACCATGGTCCGCGACGACTTAGGATTGCGCAAGCCGCTGATGCTGTCGCCGGGAACCAACTAAATATAGAGAACTGGTCCGGAAATTAGATTGGCATAAATATACTGGGTGCCCCAGGTCCCGTCCGCCGCGGTGGATGGGACCTGGGAAACCTCAACCTCAAACGACCCGCAAGCGCAGCCCACTCTTATTCAGACCACACGGCCAGAACATTCCCAACTCCATCGGAGAAATGGAATCGTTGCCCACCGGGAAACTCGAAGGTCGGCACAACAATGCTTCCGCCCGCTGCAAGGATCGTTTCTTCGGCGGCTTTGAGGTCCGCGGAGTAGAGCACGATCAGCGACGCCGATTTTCCTGGTGCATCTGCCTCGTCAGCTTTCTTGAAGCCGCCGTCAATTCCGGCCGACTCCACGGTGAAGCTGATGTAATCCGGTCCCCAAACCTGGAAACTCCAGCCGAAGACTGTTGAGTAGAACCTCTTTGCCCGCTCGATATCGGTCGAGCCGAATTCGATGTAATTGACCTTGTGATGATTCCCTGAATTGCTGATAGCGTCTCTCCTTCCCGATGGTTTACGTGGGAGCAAGGGAAAGGCGTTGCGGAATGTCAGCGCAGACGCACCCTTCCCAGGGTGCTCTCGATACGCCTCCATCCACATTCCCTCAAGAGCCGGAGAGTGCAGGTAGAGTCTGCTGGTTGGATTCCCTGCGCGGACTGCCGAGGTACGAGGTTAACGATACCTGTGAGCTGTTCGCGCGGCAACTAGAAATTAGAGGCCATCGCTTATTGTTGCCGGCGAAAAACAAACGCGAACACCAGTACGGCAACCACAGCCGCGAGGAGGACGAAGACCCTTTCGGCTGGTTCTCCCGCTTCGCGTGGAACATCATCGGCTCTTCTCCGCTTGCCAAAGAAGATGCGATAGTGAGCCATTATCGCGGGGATGTAGCCGACTTGCAGAATGACAGCGCTTCCGCACAGCGCCGCTGCTAGAGCCGTGACGGGCCGCAACCCGGGAAAGGCCAAAAGTGAAAGAATTGTCAAGCAACCCAGCGGTACGGACCATAAGATGAGCCAATCTGCCCAAGACGTCCAAAGTGGCCATTCTGAGTGGGACTCTCGCACCCAGAGCTCCCGCTGAACTCGAAACATGATTACGACAATCCCGAAACCGAAAATCATTGCCGCTATCGCGATCAGATCGCTTGGCGCTGTAGCCGGAGTTGGCATCGTGAACTCCCAGGAAGGCCCAATCTCATAATCCCGCTAAAGTATGTACCGGCTCAAATCGTGGTCTTTTACGATCGACGCGACCATTTGTTTCACATACTCATCGGTGATCAGGAAGACCTTCTCCGGGCCGGACGCGGTCATGCGCTCGGAGTAAGGCAGCGGCGCGGAAGATTCGGCCTTGATTCTCTCGGATAGCGCCGCGGCCTGCTCGACATCGGCGGTGCGCCGAGTCACGTCCGGAGCCAGGAAGCTGACGTCCTCGAGCACGCGCTCCATGATGGTGTGCAGACGGCGCGCGCCTATGTTTTCCGTCGATTCGTTCACCTTGAAAGCAAACTCGGCCATCTCGCGCAGCGCCTCGGGAGCAAATTCCAACCTGACTCCCTCGGTTTCGAGTAATGCCGTGTATTGCTTCGTCAATGAAGCTTTGGGCTCGGTCAGGATGCGGAGAAAGTCGTCGACGGTTAGCGACTTTAACTCGACGCGGATGGGAAAACGGCCCTGTAACTCGGGGATAAGATCGCTCGGCTTGGAAACGTGAAATGCGCCGGCAGCGATAAATAAAATATGGTCGGTGCGCACCATGCCATAGCGCGTGTTCACCGTGGTCCCTTCCACGATGGGCAATATGTCGCGCTGCACGCCTTCGCGCGAGACATCTGGCCCGTGGCCGCCTTCGCGCCCCGCGATCTTGTCGATCTCGTCTAAAAAGATAATGCCGCTCGACTCCACGCGCTCGGTGGCCGCGCGATTGACGGCATCCATGTCGATCAGCCGTCCTTCTTCTTCTTGCACCAGGTAGTCGAAGGCATCGACGACTTTCATCTTCCGCTTCTTGCTGCCGCCGCCAAAAATATTGGGCAGCATATCCTTGAGGTTCATCTCGATGTCCTCAAGGTTCTGGTTGGAGATGATGCCGAATTGCGGCATGGCGCGCTCGCGTACGTCGAGTTCGACCATGCGGTCGTCGAGCTTGCCTTCGCGGAACTGCTGGCGCAGCTTTTCGCGGGAGCGTTGATAGCTTTCGGTGCCCGGCAGCGAGAGCTGGCCGTCGCCGCTGGCGGGCGTCGATGGCGGAGGCGGTAACAGCACGTCGAGCAGGCGCTCCTCGGCGTTCATTTCGGCGCGGTCTTCCACTTCTTCCAGGCGCTCTTCTCGGACCATGTCGATGGCGATCTCGACCAGGTCGCGAATCATCGATTCGACGTCGCGGCCGACGTAGCCCACCTCGGTAAACTTCGAGGCCTCGACCTTGAGAAAGGGAGAATTCGTGAGCTTGGCGAGCCGGCGCGCGATCTCGGTTTTGCCCACGCCGGTGGGCCCGATCATGATGATGTTCTTGGGCATGATGTCGTCGGCGATGTCGGGCGGCAGCTTTTGCCGGCGCTGCCGATTGCGCAGCGCAATGGCCACGGCGCGCTTGGCGGCGCGCTGGCCGACGACGTGTTTGTCCAGCTCGGCAACAATCTCGCGTGGCGTCAGCTCGTCGAGCGAGAGTTCCTGTTCTTCGGCGGATGCGGGAAGATAAATAGCCATATGTAGACGGCGCAGGCGGATGCGTTCCGCTAGGCCTTTAACTCCTCAATCGTGATGCGGTCGTTGGTGTAGATGCAGATTTCGCCGGCGATCTTCATCGCCTTCTCGGCAATCTCGCGCGCGCTCAGGTCGGTGTTATCCATCAGGGCGCGCGCGGCGGCCTGTGCATAAGCTCCGCCGGAGCCGATGGCGGCCAGCGGCTCATCGGGGTCGATGACGTCTCCCGACCCCGAGATCAGGAAGGTCTGCGACTGATCGGCCACGACCAGCAGCGCTTCGAGATTGCGCAGCATCTTGTCGGTGCGCCAATCCTTGGCCAGCTCCACCGCGGCGCGGTTCAGGTTACCGGAATACTGCTCCAGCTTGGACTCGAAGCGCGCAAAGAGCGAGAAGGCGTCGGCCGTCGATCCGGCGAACCCGGCGAGGATCTTGTCCTGGTAGAGGCGGCGGATTTTTTTGGCCGAATGCTTGAGCACGTTGTTGCCCAGCGTTACCTGACCATCGGCAGCCATTACCACCTGGCCGTTGCGGCGCACACAGATCACCGTGGTGGAGCGAATACGAGGACGTGAGGCCGACTGAGAATCTTTGTTCAGAACCAAGAAAAAACCTCCGGGAGCGGGCGTCCGGCAGGCCGGAAATCCATCAAAGCGCAGATAGTAGTATAGGCCATTTGGCCGGATGCCCATTCGCTTGGCGCGGCGCCAAGACCCGAGTGCAGCAACTGGCGCCAACCGCGGCTAACGCAGCAGCTTGAACGCATGGGCCCAATCGTTGCGCAGAAAACCCGGGATGCACCACAACATGCAGAGCGGCTCAATGGCGCGGGCCGCCTCGGCTCCGCCCATATCGGCCGTTTCCCAGCCAAACTGATCGAGAATGCCGGTCACTAGCTGCTTGGCGCCGTCGTTATTGCCGCAGATGAACATGGTTGGCCTTCCGCCCGCAAATTTCGGATTGACCATGCACGGCGCGCCCACTGAATTGAAGCATTTGACAAAGTGAGCGCCGGCAAACTCGCGCTGCAGCATCTCCATCAGCGATTCGGTATGGTCGGTAAAGAAGGGCAGCACGCCGTTGACGGGAGGCGCATCTTCAATCGGATTGGTGGCGTCGATGATCGTTTTTGCGGCCAGGTTCTCCGCGCCGGCAAGCCGTAGAGCCTCGAACGCCGCCTTGCCTTTCACGGCCAGGACGACCACTTCGCCGAACGCAGCCGCATCGGCGAAGCTGCCGGCTGCGGCTTTCGGATTCACTCGAATCCAATCGCGGAGTTTGCCTGGCGATCGCGAGCCAACCGTAACTTCGTGTCCATGCTTGATCAATCCCGCGGCTAGGGTCTTAGCCACATCGCCCGATCCAAGAACTCCGGCTTTCATAACTCCTCCTTTCAATGAGTGTAGATGGGAGTGTAGATGGGAGTGTAGATGGGCAGGAACCCGGTGTTCAATGAACGTACATCGAAATGGTCATGGATTGGGCAACGCCTGAAATCAAATCTGCGTTATCCTTGATGCAGGATCCGTAGAGTCCGGTCCCCCATGGAACGCATCGGCACAACCGCCTGGGAAGTTGCAGTATGCCTGACGGGCGCGGCCCTTCTGGGGGCCGGCGCTTACTGGTATACGCATCGCAAGCGTCCCACCGCCGAAGAGCTCGAACTGGCCCGGCGGCAAATGCTGGTGCTGCACGGGCGCATCGTCGACGGCATGTTGCAGGACGTGTACGAGATCGACGCCTCCGACGGCCGCAAGCTCACCATGCTGCTCTTCAGCTACCGCATCGGCGGCGTCGACTACGAGTGCTCGCAGGACATCACGCAATTGCGCAGCCTCGTCGATTTGATGCAGATCCGCGCCGGTTTCCCCTGCTCGGTGCGCTATCAGCCGGGCAATCCGCAAAACAGCATCGTGTTTGCCGAGAACTGGAGCGGGATGCGCATGGGGCTGCCGGTGCTGCCCGTCTTCGCCGACCCGCAATCGATCGAAATGCGGCCGCGGCGGGGGGAGCGCAGCAGGCCGCAAACCCAATCGTAGGGTTTGCCAGCGGATACCCATCCCCGGTTACACTTACAATATGCACGTCCACGCGGCCCCGGCCTCGCCGGTCGCAAGCAGGACCCAATCCGTACTGCGTTTCTCGCTGGCGGCCACGCTCGCTTACGTGGCGGTCACCTTCGTGGCCGGGGTGCGCGCACACTCGCTGGCGCTGCTCTCCGAGTCCGGCCACAACGTCTCCGACTTTCTGGCGCTGCTGCTGAGCTTTGTCGCCGTCTACTTCCAGTCGCGCCCGGCCAGCCAGTCGAAAACCTTTGGCTATCAACGCGCGGGCGTCCTGGCCGCGCTGGTGAATGCGGCTACCCTCATTGCCATAGCGATCTGGATCGGAGTGGAGGCTATTCATCGCCTCAGCGCGCCAGTGGCCGTGCAGCCCAAGGTCATGATGTACGTGGCCGCTGCCGGCGTGGTGATGAACGGCGCCATCGCCGCGCTGCTGTGGGGCGTGGCCCGCGACGTCAACCTGCGCAGCGCCTTTCTGCACATGGCCGGCGATACATTATCGACCGCCGCGGTCATCGCCGGAGGCGCCGGCATTCTGTGGACCGGACAGAACTGGATCGATCCGGCGCTATCGCTTCTGATCGCCGCACTGATTCTGTGGTCGAGCGTGGGCATTGTCCGCGAAACGCTGAACATTTTGCTCGAAGGCACGCCGCGCGACTGCTCGATCGCGGACATTCGCGCCGGCATGGAGGCGGTGGAGGGCGTGAACAACGTGCACGACCTTCACGTATGGAGCCTCGGCTCGAATTCGCGAGCGCTGGCGTGCCACGTCACTATCGACGACATTCCGCCCTCTGAGAGTGCGTGCATTCTGGTCAATCTCAATCACGTGCTGCGCGAGCATTTCAACATTTGCCACACCACCATTCAGTTCGAGCACACCGGCTGCCGGGAACTCGAAGGTTGCGTAGTGCCGATCGAGGAGATGGCCAGCGGTGCGGGCTCTGAGCACGCCCACCATGGGCATAATCATTAGTGTGAATCGATCCCTGGAGGTTCCGAGTTTGAACCGTCTCCGTCCGGCACTGGTATTCTTTTGCCTGGCCTTCCTTTCCTCATCAAGTGGTTTTCCGCAGCCCTTGCCGGCCGCTGCTGCATCTGGCGCTGCGCAACTTGAGGTGCTGAACGGCGAGTACACGAATGCCGAAGAGCCGGACACGCCGCTGAGCTTCTACGAGCAGAACGGCAAACTCATGATGGAATCGGAGCGCCAGGTTCCCACCGAGCTGAATGCGATCTCGGACCTCGAATTTGGGCCGCCGGTTTCGAAGGTCACTTTTCGATTCACGCTCGATACGGCAGGACATGCGTTGAGCGTTACCGTTCATAACGGGCAGGACGAGGCTTTTCAACGCACCGGCGACCCTGTTCATCATCTCTTTCACGACTACCAGCGCTCCGAAGTCATGATTCCCATGCGCGACGGCGTGAAGCTCCACGCCGTTATCCTCAAACCCGCCGACATTACCGATCCGCTGCCCATCCTGATGGAGCGCACGCCTTACGGCGCGGACGGCACGACGCGCGCGTCGTTTTTCGAGCGCCGGCCGGAACTGGCGCGCGCCGGATACATCTACGTGGTCGAAGATATTCGCGGCCGCTTCAAGAGCCAGGGCGCATTCACCATGAACCGCCCGCTCGCCGACCATCACGATCCCAAGGCCATCGACGAGAGCACCGACGCATACGACACAGTGGCTTGGCTAATTGCCAATGTGCCCGGCAACAACGGCCGCGTAGGCGTGGTAGGCACAAGCTATCCCGGTTTTTTGGCGATGATGGCCGGCATCGATCCAAATCCGGCGGTGAAGGCCATTTCGTCGCAGGCGCCCATGATCGACGCGTGGATGGGCGACGACTTTTTTCACAACGGCGCGTTTCGCCAGAGCTACGGCTACGATTACGGATTGATGATGGAATCGAGCAAAGAGAATAGCGAAGTGAGCTACGGCAAGGATAAGGACGGCAAGCCGCGCGACGGATACGATTTTTTTCTGGAGCGGGGAAGCTTCGCCGAGGATGTGAAAAAATCCGGCTCCAAAATGCTGCCCACCTGGCAGCGCTTCATCGAGCATCCCGCGTACGACAGCGTGTGGCGCTCGCATGGCGTGGAGAATGTGCTGCACACCGTTGCAGTGCCAACGCTCACGGTGGGCGGGTTCTACGACCAGGAAGATATGTGGGGCTCGCAGGAGGAGTACGCGACGCTGGAGCCGTTCGATACCCATCACGAGAACTTTCTCGTGCTCGGACCGTGGCGGCATGGCTCGTGGGCGGCGACCACTCGCCATCTGGGCAATCTCGATTACGGCGAGCCGATCGGCAAGGAGTTTCGCGAGCGCATTGAAGCCAAATTCTTCGCTCACTATTTGAAGGACGCGCCGGGCAGCAATGCGTCCGGCTTTGATCTCGAGGACACGGCCAGCTTCCAGACCGGCTCCAACACCTGGAAGTACTACTCGCATTTCCCGCCCGAGCAAGCCCAGGTAACCAGCCTTTATTTGCAGGGCAGCGGCTTGTTGAACTGGACAGATTCAACCGCTTCGGCAACCACAAGCTATGTCAGCGACCCGGCCAATCCGGTTCCTTACCGGCATCGTCCCATCCAGCCGACCTATGGGCCGGGCTCACAATGGTACGACTGGCTCACCGAGGATCAGCGCTTCGTCACGGATCGCAAGGATCTTGCCGAATGGAAGCTGCCCGTGCTCAAGAAGGACCTGATCGTTACCGGCGAGGTCATGGCAGACATCTTCGCCTCGACCACCGGCACCGACAACGACATGGTGGTCAAGCTCATCGACGAATATCCCGACGGCGATCCCGACGCAAAGATGCGCGGCTACGAGTTGATGACCAACGCCGAAATCTTTCGCGGGCGTTACCTCACCGGCTTCGACAAGCCCGAGCCGCTGCGCGCCAATTCCATCCACGAGTACAAATTCAGCCTGCACGACGTGGACCACGTCTTCAAAGCCGGCCATACCGTCATGGTCGAAGTGCAGAGCACTTGGTTCCCGCTCTACGATCGCAATCCGCAAACTTTCGTGCCCAACATCATGACCGCGAAGCCGGAAGACTACAAGCCAGCCACTATCACCATCTACTCGGACCCCGCGCATGACTCAAGCATTCAGATGCCGCTGATGAATGCCTGCGATCATATTGATTGCTTCTGAAAGAACGCGAAGATTTGGACAAGTCATCTCATCCCGGTCGAGCCCACTTACGTGATGATTACAACGCATTGTTTCGCGCAATGTTTCCGAGGAGCGTTGCGCTCGGCTTGATAGTTCGTTTCTGCGTTTTCAGGTCGACGGCTACAAGGCCGAACTTTGGCGTGTAGCCAGACATCCATTCGAAATTATCCAGCAGCGACCATGCAATATATCCCCTGACATCGACGCCGTCGTCGATGGCGCGCTTCAGCCCGGACAGTGCCTGCCGATGATACTCCACCCGGCGCGTGTCATCCGCGGTGGCGATGCCGTTTTCCGTGACATAAATCGGCACGCCTGTCTCTTTGGCCGCATAACGGACCACATGCTCAACGCACTCGGGATAGAACTCCATCCCCATCTGGGTCAGCTCCGCTCCCGCCGGCGGCAACAGGTCTTTCTTGCCGACGATCGAGCGCGAATAGGTCTGCACGCCCAGGTAGTCGCAATGCCTGGCGGCCTCGAGCCACGGCTCATACACATCGGCCCGCTTCTCTTCGAGATGGCTGTCCTTGGGCGCCGGCTGATCGTCGGTCATGGCCAGGTTGAATCCGACAGGCATATCGGGCCGCACCGACTTCATCGCGTCCTTGCCCTTGGCGTGCGCGGCCAGCAAGCCATCGCGGGTCTTCTTCGCATCGCCTAGAAACAGATCGGCAAACTCCGGCGCATTCAACTGCTTGCGCACGTTCTTCAGGCCCATCTGCATCATCTGCGCGACGCTCATTCCCGCCGGCACGCCGGGAAGATTGAACCAGTTCAGCAATTGCGGGATATCCGGCTCGTTCAAGGTCGACGCATATCCAACCAGATCGCCAAGATGCCTCGTCGCCTTCTCGCAAAAGCGTGCGTAGAGATCGGCGGCCTTCGCATTTTGCCAACCGCCCTGGATCGCAAACCATCGCGGAATGGAAAAGTGCGAATAGGTCAGCATCGTCGTCAGCTGATGCTCGTGGCAGGTGGCCAGCATGCGCCGGTAGTGTTCCAATTCTGCGTCTGAAAAGAATCCCTCTTCGGGCTCGATACGGGCCCACTCCAGCGAAAAGCGGTAGGTATTGAAACCGAGATCGGCAAGCATCGCGATGTCCTGCGGATACAGGTGATAGTGATCGCAGGCATGGCCCGACGGCTCTTTGAACATGCTCTGGGGCAAATGCTCCATCGCCCAGAAATCGCTGCTCGTGTTGTTTCCTTCAACCTGGTGCCCGGCCGTGGCGCATCCCCACAGGAACCTGTCCGGAAAGGTCTTGCCCTTCTGCGCCGCCGTCGCAGAACCGCTCGCCGCCGACTGCGCGAAAGGCACCTTTCCCATCCCGCCAACCGCCGCAACCGCCGATGCCCGCCTCAACAGCTCGCGCCGGTACAGTCCGCTCACTGCCAGCCCAGCCACGTTCCGATCCGCACTGCTCATCGCAATCTCTCCATTGCTGATCTGGGCTCATCCCCGTTCCGCGAGGCTGCTTCCGAACCGCCGATAATCATAAGGCACAAGCTCGTGTTTGAGTTCCAAGTCATTACTCAACAGAATCAAAACTGAAGCACGAGCCGCCCTCGGCCCGTGCCGGCGCTTCTTCTGCGGCGCGCCGCAGCTTTTGGCTTGCCGTCCGCGCCAACCCTGTATATATTGGCCCGGTGAGCGACAAGTGGACTCCGCAGGAACGCTACGCCGATACCAAGCGATATCTTGAAGGTGTCGATGCTGGTCTCGCCAGTCATGTACACAAAACCCTGCCCATCAGCACCGTGACGGCGGGCACGCAGTTGTCTCTCGCGGGGAATCCGCGCTATGCCATGTTTGGCTCGAGCGCGGTGGGACGCGCGGTTCGCGCACTGCGACTGTGCCATTTGACCTATCTCGGCACCAACTGGGCGCGGCAGACGGGCGGCGCGGACGGCATCGCCAACAATCTCAACAGCCAAAACGGCGCAACGCTGACCATGGACTTCTACCTGAGCAAGTCCGAGGCCGTGGTGCGCGAAGCCATCATGGCCTTTGTCGCGCTCAACCCCGGCCTGGCCACTGTGGCCGACGCGGCCGAGCTGGTCGGCAACGGCAGCAACATCAACCCGCCGTTTGAAAAAATGACGCGCGCGCAAAATCCCTTTCCCTCCGGGCAGGTCTGCTTCAACTGTGTCTACTGGTGGCTCTTCAAGTCCGGCTACGTCTCGCTGCGCTGGATTCTGCACAAGGGCATGGCGCTGGGCGCGGAAAACGCCAACCGTTTCCTCGGCGACGGCACGCCCGTCACGCTTAATCACGACGGTTCCGTTCCGAACATTCCCCGCGGAACGGTCTTGAACTGGCGGGGCACGCAGCAGGACACCCGCGACATTTGCCACTGGGCGGTTTCGCTCGGCGATGGCTTCGCCGTCGGCGCTAACAACACTCTGGCCGGCAAGATCAAAGGCGCAACCAAGGCAGAGGATCAGGATATCGATGTGCGTTTCCGCTACCAGGGCCACGAGCGGACCATGCAACACGACGACTCGAAGTTCGGGACCTTTCGCATCGAAGACATGTGCAGGGTATATGCCGGCGTCAAGTCGCAGTCGAACAGCACGGGCCTTTCCGGCTACGTCCTCACCGCCGTCAACCCCATCAATATTCCCAATCGCAACCTTGGAGAATGATTCGCGCTACAATGAATAAAGCCAGATGATTCTCCGCCAGCCCATCCCGGCCCTCCTCTAGCGGCGCCCGCCGCTTACGCTCTTCTCCGCTTTCTTCTTCCTGTCAAATACTCCAAAATGCCGAAGCCCGGAGGGTGCCGATGATTGACCGTTTGCAACAGATGGAGCAGCGCTACGACGAACTGCAGGTGCAGCTTGCGCTGCCCGAGGTCCTCAACGACCACGAAAAATACCAGAAGTCCGCCAAGGCGCTGCGCGAACTCGAAACGCCGGTGGAAAAATTCCGCGAATTGAAGCAGGTTCGCCAGGGACTAGCCGAGGCGCGCGCATTGCTGGCCGATCCGGACATGCGCTCTATGGCCGAAGAAGAGATCGCCGCGCTCGAACCACGCGAACCGGCGCTTGAAGAGGAAATCAAGGTCCTGCTGCTGCCCAAGGATCCCAACGACGAGAAGAACGTCATCCTCGAAATCCGCGCCGGCACAGGCGGCGACGAGGCTTCGCTCTTCGCCGCCGAGATCTTCCGGATGTACACGCGCCTCGCCGAGCAGCACCGCTGGAAGGTGGAAGTGCTTTCGCTATCGGAGAGCGGGGTGGGCGGCTACAAGGAAGTCATCGCCATCATCGAGGGCGAGCGCGTCTACTCGCAGCTCAAGTGGGAGAGTGGCGTGCATCGCGTGCAGCGCGTGCCGGAGACCGAGCAGCAGGGACGTGTGCACACCTCGGCCGTCACCGTGGCCGTGCTGCCGGAGGCCGAAGAGGTGGATATAAAAATCGAAGCCAAGGATTTGCGCATTGACACTTTTTGTTCTTCGGGACCCGGCGGCCAGTCGGTCAACACTACTTACTCCGCGGTGCGCATCACGCACATCCCGACCAATACCGTAGTCAGTTGCCAGGATGAAAAATCGCAGATCAAGAATCGCGAAAAAGGCATGCGCGTGCTGCGCTCACGGCTCTACGAAATGGAGATGGAGCGCCAGCAGCAGGCGCTGGCCAAGGAGCGCAAGCAGCAGGTGGGCACAGGCGACCGCAGCGAGAAGATCCGCACCTATAACTTCCCGCAGAATCGCGTCACCGATCACCGCATCGGCCTTACGCTGCACCAGCTTGACCTGGTGATGGAGGGCCGCCTGCAGCCCATTGTCGACGCGCTCATCGCCTACTACCAGGCCGAGCAGTTGAAGGGCGAATCCTCGCAGGCGGCCTAAGTCCGGATGCCGCCGGTCTCCTCATTTTTGCTCCAAGGGAGCACTCGACTCTCATTTGGACCCCATCCTGAACGTGCGCGTCAGGATGCGGAGCTACTTTTGCTCCACCTCTTGGAGAAAGATCGAGCCTGGTTGCTTGCTCACTCCAACGATGAAATCGCCTTCGACCGTTGGGATTCGTTTTATGAATCGCTTCAACGCCGCTGTCATGGCGAGCCCATTCAATACATCCTCGGCGAGACCGAGTTCTACGGGCTGCCGTTTCGCGTCACGCCGGATGTCCTGATTCCGCGGCCTGAAACCGAGCATCTCGTCGAGAAGGCGATTGAGCTTGCCGCGCGATTCAATCGGCCTCGCATTGTCGATGTTGGAACCGGCTCGGGCGCCATCGCTATTGCACTCGCGCACACCCTTCCCGACGCACAGATCACGGCCACGGATATTTCTCCGCGCGCGCTCATTGTCGCGAAGGAGAACGCACGCCGTAACGGAGTCGCCGATCGCATTCGCTTCTTGCCGGGCAATTTGCTAGACCCCGTTGCAGGGGAGCGATTCGACCGAAATGATGCCCTATTCGACATCATCTGTTCCAATCCGCCGTACGTTGCGCAGGCCGAACGCGCCTCGCTCGCCGTGGAAGTGCGTGAATATGAACCCGCGGAGGCGCTTTTTGCCGGTGAAGACGGCCTCGACGTGATTCGCCGCCTCATTCCTCAAGCGTTCGCCGCGCTTTCGCCAGGCGGATTTATTGCGATGGAGATTGGCCACGATCAGGCTCACTCAGTGAGCGCTTTGCTCGCCGGCGCCGGCTTCACTCAGATCGAATTCACGGCCGATTTGCAAGGCATTCCCCGCGTGGCTTGCGCGCAGCGGACGTAGATCGAAGAGAGGTTCGCAAAAAACGACTCCAGGAACTGAGTTGTGGCGTGAAAAAACTGGCAGCCTTTTCGAAGAGAAAAGGCTGCCAGTTTTGCTTAACCCAGTATTTCGAATCCGTCCCTACGCCAATTGCCGCCAAGCACCCTTACAGGCCGGCAGGCTTGGGATTCTCCCGGTCGTACTTGGCCACACGAATCTTGCGCGCCAGGCCGACCTTGGAAAGGATCCAGATTCCCCAGTAGTTGACATCGATCTCGTACCACCGCAGGCCGTGGCGCGCGGAGACAGGATGGGCGTGGTGATTGTTGTGCCAGCCTTCGCCGCCGGAGAGCAGCGCCACCCACCAGTTGTTGCGCGAGTCGTCGCGCGTTTCGAAGCGGCGGCGGCCCCAGAGATGCGTGGCCGAGTTCACCAGCCACGTGGCGTGCAGGCCGAGGGTTACGCGAAAGAACCCGCCCCAAAGCACCATGCCGACCGCATTCTTCCAGCCGCCGGTGAGCCAGCCGAGGACGAACAGCGCGACGCCGCTCGCACTGATGGGAAGCCAGTGATATTTGCTCAGCCAGACGTAGAAGCGATCTTTGCTGAGGTCGGGTACATAGCGGCCAAGAACCTTGGTCTGCGCGTGCAAAGCTTTGCCGAAGAGCAGCCAGCCGGTGTGCGCCCACCATCCGCCTTCGCGCGGAGTGTGCGGGTCGCCGTCGCGGTCGCTGTGCTGGTGGTGCACGCGGTGCGTCGCCACCCAGAAAATCGGCCCGCCTTCGAGCGAGAGCGTGGCGCACATCGACATCACATATTCAAGCCACTTGGGCACCTGGTAGCCGCGATGCGTCAGCAGCCGGTGGTAGCACATGCCGATGCCGACATTGATGGCCATCACGTACAGCACTCCCATGACCGCCAGACGCTGCCAGGTGAAGAAGAAGAACGCGGCCAGCGCGCCCGCGTGAAACGCCAAGATCACCGCAAGCGTCAGCCAGTTGATGCCGTCGCCGACCGTAGCGGCGCGCCCCATGCGCACCTCGTCCCGCGCTGCAACCGCATGCGCCGCCGCGGAGGCGGAAGACTCTTGGGAATCTGCATTGGGTTGAGGTGGATATGCGGTTGTAGCTTGTGGAGTTGGAGAGATTGTAGCTGAGCCCATTCGTTCAGGTTTCCTTGGAGGGTGGCGGCCTGCCCACGCCTGACGACAATTGTATAGGAGATAATGCCAATTCCTTTTCGCAGCGCAGGATTCTTAACACGAAAGTCGTAATAAGTGATCAATTTTGCTCCGAAATCAGGCTTCCGGCAGCGAAGGATGAAAGCAATTTCCCAAAAAAACTGCTCCTGGCGAGGGGCAGTTTGCTCCGCAAATCGGTGCCGCAGTCTCTCTTCGGGAGCGGGCCGGCCAAAATACCCTACAATTCCAGAATCGGGAAATACCACCCCTTGACCACCCTTGAATGGAGCCAGTTTCGATGCGCCTGAGAACATTTCTGAGAGTTCTTCGCTTGTTTCCCCTAGCGGCGCTGGCCGCCGCTCTTACTTTGCACGCGGCCGACAAGCCCAAAGCCGCCGCGCCCGCCGCGGTCGATCCATACGCCGAGGTGCAGCCTGCCACCGAGTCGCTTGACCTCGCGATGTACCAGCGCATTCGCGACGAAGGGCTGAACCGCTCGCACGTGATGGAGTTTGCCACCGCGCTCATGGATGGCATCGGCCCGCGCCTCACCGGTTCGCCCAACCTGAAGAAGGCCAATGAGTGGACGCGCGA
This sequence comes from Occallatibacter sp., assembly GCA_049676965.1. Taxonomy (GTDB): domain Bacteria; phylum Acidobacteriota; class Terriglobia; order Terriglobales; family Acidobacteriaceae; genus Telmatobacter. Next base: position 21,265 of record JBAUBR010000469.1, on the reverse strand, counting down.
CACGTTGACCAAAATCGGCCTGGAAAATGCGCACCTTGAAGACTGGGGCGAGTTCGGCATGGGCTGGCAGCAGTTGAACACCTGGGCGCGCATGGTTGTGCCCGACACGGCAGTACTTATCGTCCAGGCCACGCCGTGGTCGCCGTCCACACCGGGCCCGGTGACGGGAGACGTGGTTTTCGTCAGTATCCAGAATGAAAAGGACTTCGATCAATATAAGGGCAAGCTCGCCGGCAAGATCGTTCTCTTCGGCGCCATGCGTCCCGTCCCGCCCGTGGATAAGCCTCTCTTCGAGCGCTACACCGACCAGGAGCTTGCCGACCTCGCTGAGTTCCCGGTGAACGCCAATGCAGGCGGCATTCCACCGGAGATGCAGGCCCGCCTGCGCGAGCGCATGGAGCGGCTGCGACTGATCGACAAGATTGCGCAGTTCTTCGCCGATGAAAAAGTCGCCGCGGTCATCGAGCCCAGCCGCGACGGCAAGAATGGCGGCGGCTCGGGCGGCACATTCTTCGACGACAACGGCGCCACGTTGGGCCGTACTCCTTATATTGCCGACAAGGCGGTCAAGATTCCGGTGGTGGTGGCTGCGATCGAGAGTTATGGCCGCCTTTACCGGCTCACGCAGGAGCATGCGCCGGTGAGCGTCGAAATCGGCGTCGAGACCAAGGTCACCGGCGATCACGAGCACGGCTTTGACACCGTTGCCGAGATTCCGGGAACCGATCCGAAATTGAAAGACCAGGTCGTCATGCTCGGCGGGCACCTGGATAGCTGGATTGCCGGAACTGGCGCAACCGACAACGGCGCGGGAACGATCGTTGCCATGGAGGCGGTGCGCATTCTCAAGGCGCTCGACGTCAAGCCCCGGCGCACCATCCGCATCGCCCTTTGGACCGGCGAAGAAGAGGGCCTGTTTGGGTCGAAGGGTTATTGCACCATGCATTTCGGCTCGGCCAAGCTGTCCACTGCGCCCGACCAGTTGCAACTGCCCGAGTTCATGCGCCGCGCCGCCGGACCGCTCGAAGTCAAACCGGAGCAGAAGGTCATCTCGGCTTACTTCAACGTGGATAACGGCAGCGGCAAGATTCGCGGCATCTACACGCAGGGCAACGCGGCCATCGCGCCCATCTTCGCGCAATGGATTGCGCCGCTCAAAGATCTTGGCGTCACCACCATCACCAACCGCAACACCGGCGGCACCGACCATCTGAGTTTCGACGCGGTCGGCATTCCGGGATTTCAGTTCATCCAGGACAATCTCGACTACGAGTCGCGCACGCATCACTCCAACATGGATGTCTACGAAGAACTGCAGCCCGCCGACCTGAAGCAGATTGCGACGGTCGAAGCCATCTTCGTGTATAACGCGGCGCAGCGCGACGAGATGATGCCGCGCAAACCGCTGCCGCAGCCTGATCAGGAGGAAAAACGGCGTGCCCCGCTGGATATCTTCCCCGGCGCCGTCGCCCAGGAACCGAAGTAGCAGACGGGAAACTCGGGCTGGCGATTCGAGGCCTGGCGGCTTGCTTTCCGCTGCGGCGGAATGCGGGTTGGCGGACACCTGGGTTTGAGTTGTGCCGCGGAACACGCTGGGAGCAGCTATGAAGTTCGGAGTGAACCTCTTCATTTGGACGGCGAATTTCGATGCGACGCACCTGCCGTTGCTGCGGCGGATTCGCGCGGCGGGTTTCGATGGCGTGGAGCCGCCGTTGTATCGCGGGCGCGACTTTGCGGTGGAGGCGATGCGTGAAGGATTGGCCGAGACCGGGTTGGAATGCACGATGTGCTCGGTGATGGTGGACGGGCTGAGCCTGATTTCAGACGATGCGGCCGTCAGAGCGCGGGCCGTCGAATTGCTCCGCGAAAATATCGCTACCACCGCGGAGGTGGGCGCGAAGATTCTCGCCGGACCGTTGTATGCGCCGGTGGGCTATTTGCCGGGACGGCGCCGAACGGCGGACGAATGGAAGCGCGGAGTGGAATGCTGGCAGCAGCTTGGGCCGTGGCTCAAGCAGCACGGAGTTACGGTGGCTATCGAACCGCTCAACCGCTTTGAGACGTTCTTCTTGAATACCGCGGAGGATGCGGCGCGCTTTTGCGATGAGGTTGGCCATCCGAACATTGGCGTGCTGTTCGACACCTTTCACGCCAACATTGAAGAGAAGAGCATCGCGGAGGGTTATCGCAGAGTGGCGCGGCATTTGAAGCATGTGCACACCTGCGAGAACGATCGCGGAGCGCCGGGAAGCGGGCATGTGGAATGGCCGGAAGTCTTCGCCGCGCTGCGCGAGATGGGATATGACGGCTGGCTGACGATCGAGAGCTTCGGTTCCAATATTCCGCAGATTGCCGCGGCCGCGGCCATCTGGCGGGACCTGGCGGCGACGCCGGAAGCGGTGGCTTTCGAGGGCCTCGGATTTCTGAAGAGGATGGTTGCGCGGTAACAGATCGACTTACTGAGTCGATCTTACTGAGTTGATCTTACTGAGTCGATCCCGTATCTTCCGCCGGCAGCATCTGGTAACTCACAAATGCCAGGTGCTGGCCGTCAGGGGCCCAGTTGGGGACATTGTCGGTTCCCGAGCCGCCCACGATGTTCACCAGGGTGCGAATGTTCTTGTCTCCGGGCGAGAGGATTCGCAACTGAATGTCTTTGTTGGCGGGATGGCCGGTGATCTCTCGCGGATAACTGAGAATTACAATCGACTTACCATCGGGCGAAGGATGCGGCGTCCAGTTATTCATGCCATCCGACGTGACTTGCTCGGGAGCAGAACCATCGGGATGCATGCGCCAGATCTGCATGGTTCCGCCGCGGTTGGAATTGAAATAGATATACTCCCCATCGGGCGAGTAATCGGGATCGTCGCTGACGCCATCAAGCGGCGTTAGAGCCTTCTCTTCGCCGCCTTGCGCTGGGATTGAATAAATGACAAGCGCTCCCTTGTTTGGACGCACGAACAGGATCATCTTCCCGTCCGGCGACCAGCTGTGCCAGTACGAGTTGGGGTTGTCGGTCACCAGCTTTGGCGGCCCTCCGTGCGAGGGAACGATGTAGACGCGGATCTCGGGCTTGTCCGGCATGGCGCAACTGATCGCCAGCCATTTGCTGTCCGGCGAGAGGCCATGACTCCCGGTACACTTGCTCGCTGCGCCGGTGTCGATCATCTGAATGTCGCCGCCATCGGCCGGAATTGTCCAAAGATGGCCGTCCTGGTTGAAGATCAGGGCTTTTCCGTCGCTCGTCCAGTTCGGCGCTTCCATGTGACCGCTAACGGACCGGGCCACGACAGCCCGCGTGAAGTTATCGTTGGTTCCCACGGTCTCGAGCGTGCTGTAGAGCGCCATCTGGGCCGGCTCGCTCGGAGGGTGCAGCGCTTGCAGCTCGACATTCGCAAAAGTTGCGGACTCAACCACATCCTTGTTGTGCGAGCAGACACCGATGCCGACATAAAACGGTTCAGCAAGATGTAACTTGATCGATGCTCCCGCCTGATGCAGCGGCTCACCGGTATTGCTGATGAATAAGGTGAAGACATCGCCATGCTTTTCAATTTTCACCCGCCTGGGAGAAGCGATGTTCAACTCGATGTCCGACGTGGTCGCGCCTTTCGCGGAGCGATACTGCAGGGCTGTCATGCCGACGCCATGCTGCGCCGCGTCGACATAGACTGCATCCCCATCGAGAGTCTGCCGGAACATCAAAAGCGTTTTGCGGTGCGGGCTGGGATTTGCGGAAGTGTTGAGAAAGCTCATGTCGGCAGTGAGCGAGGCATCGCCGCTCATTTTCTTCCATACAAAATGGAAGCCATCGACCGTGGACCACAGATTCTCTCCCGCGGAACTGATGGTATAAATGTGGGTCGCCCGATCATAGGACAGCTTTCCCGGCGGCGTGACGCTGCCCACATCGGATTGGCTCTGGAAGAGACCGAGCGAGTTGGAATGCGCCTGCCCGGAAGCGGAAAGCTGCGAAATCATGGCCGCGCAGGCCAGAGCCAGGCATGCCGGAAGAAGCTTGACAGCGTCGAATGGTCGCATTGAGTCGATCCTTTTCTGGTTTTCTCGTTGACGGCGTCGTTCGGTGATCCTGATGAATAACAGCCGTAGCCGCAAACCGCCACAGTATTTTCCCGGCCGGATTCAGCTTCGACTTTCCTGGGGCGTGGACGCCGATTTCCAATTCACGACGTGGTAGACCGCCGGTTCGTTGCCTGGGTTGCGCAAACCGTGTAACTGGTTTGAGGCGCTGAAGATCACGGAGCCTGGTCCCACACGCTTCCACTCGCCATTCTCGAATGCATCCAATGTGCCCTTCCACACAATGACGAGTTCCTCGTTCGGATGTCGGTGCGGCGGGTGTGGAGATTTGCCCGGATCGAGCGTGGTTGCGTGAATCTCCAGTTCTTCTAGCGTTGCTGTGCGTGACTTGCAGAAAGAACGTACGCTACCGCTCTCTGTCGGCCGCGAAACGATTGCATTCCAGTCGAAGACGGTTGAACCCATGCTTGCAGCCTGGTCCGCGCGGGCAAACGATCCGGGAATAGCGGCGCAAGCAATCGAAGCTGCCAGCATTTCTCTGCGAGTCATTATTGAACCTTCCCTTCTGCGCATCGAACTCGAACCGATCTCCTCCGCGAAGTTGTCATGGCGCCGCGTCAGTGCCGTCAATTCCGCGATCCGCGAGGCATCGCTATACTAGAACGATCAGCCGCGATGGACAATTCCATTCTTCTGCTTTCGAGCAGTTTGGCGCAGCGCTCCGGCTACCCATCGACGCGTCGAAATCGCGGAGAGGTATAATCCACGACATGGCGACCGGTGCGTCCGCATTGCCGGCTAGTTCGCAGCATCCCCAGCAGGGGAATGAGCGCGTGTCCGCCATCGATCGAGCGACGGAGGCCAAACTGCGCGCGTTGGAAGCGCGTCTCGAGCAGTTGGGCAGCCTTATGGTGGCCTACTCCGGCGGTGTGGATTCCGCATTTCTTGCCGCCACCGCGCATGGTGTTCTGGGCGACCGCATGCTCGCCGTGCTGGCCGATTCGCCCAGTCTCGCCCGCCGCGATATGGAGCATGCCTGCGAGTTTGCGCGCTCGCTTGGGATGCCGCTGCGCGTGATCGCCACCGAAGAACTGGACCGTCCCGAATACCAGCGCAACGACGGCAACCGCTGCTTCCACTGTAAGGACGAACTCTTCACCGCCATGCAGGCGTTGGGCGGTCAGTTGGGTTTCGCGCACATCGCGTACGGCATGAATTCCGACGACACGCGCGACTTCCGACCGGGACAGCGCGCCGCACAGGAGCACGCAGTGCTGGCGCCATTGGCCGATACCGGGCTCACCAAGCAGGAGGTTCGCGCGCTGGCCAAAGCTGCCGGTTACTCGCTCTGGGACCGTCCTGCGGCGCCGTGCCTGTCGTCACGCGTCGAATATGGCCGCGCCGTAACGCGCGAGGTGCTGGCCCAGGTGGAGCAAGCCGAGGAAAGCCTGCGCCAGTTGGGCTTTCGCGAGCTGCGCGTGCGCCATCACGGCGAAGTTGCGCGCGTCGAGATTGCGCGCGTCGAGCTGCCGCGCGCGTTGACGATGGAAATGTTCGACGCAATTTCCGCGGCGCTCAAGCGGGCCGGCTTTAGATACGTTGCGTTGGACTGCTCCGGCTTTCGCTCCGGCTCGCTCAACGATCTTTTGCCTGCCGAAGTGCTGGCGCGACGCGGTGCCTGAGCCCTTTTCATTCCCGCGTCCTTTTTTGAAGTGCCGTCGACAATATAGAATCGCAAATCGATGCGGACTGCGTACCTCGAATGTTTTTCCGGAATAAGCGGCGACATGATGCTCGGCGCGCTCGTCGACGCGGGCGTGCCCTTCGAACGTCTTGAGCAAACCGCTGTTGCGCTCAATGTGGGCGCGCGCCTGGCGATGCATAAAGTGACTCGCGGCGGCATCGCTGCGACCAAGATCGACGTCATTACTCCGGACACGCCTGCCCACGAATCGCATTCCCACCAGGATCATTCGGCGCACGCTCACGGTGAACATTCTTACCTCCAACATCGTCACGATGAGCACTCGCACCCTCATCACGAGGGACACTCGCACCACCAACCCGAGGAACACTCCGGCGCGAGTGCGCATACCCACGCGCCGCATCGCTCGCTCTCGGCGATTCTCAACATCATCCGCGCCGCTCCGCTCGCCGATCCGGTGAAAGATCGCGCCATTCGAGCATTTCAATTACTCGGCGCGGCCGAAGCCGGCATTCACTCAATCCCGGTTGAAGAAGTTCATTTTCACGAAGTCGGCGCAGTCGACACCATTGTCGATATCGTTTGCGCTGCAGCGGGAGCCGCGGAGCTCAACATCGGCCGCTGGCTGGCCTCGCCGCTGAACGTCGGCAGCGGTACCGTGGTTTGCCAGCACGGCACGCTACCCGTTCCGGCTCCGGCCACACTGGCGCTGCTCGGCGATGCGCCCATCTACGCGGCAGGCGCACCGATGGAGCGCGTCACGCCCACCGGCGCAGCCTTGCTGCGCATGCTCGATGTTCGCTACGCACCGCTGCCTTCAATGCGCATTGCGGCCGCTGGTTACGGCGCAGGTGGGCGCGAAACACCCGGCCAACCCAACCTGCTGCGGCTGCTCGTGGGCGAAGAGCAGGCCACCGAAGAATCTGCGGGCGAATCGATCGCCGTCCTCGAAACGGTCATCGACGACTCCACTCCGCAGTTGCTCGCCTACGCGAGCGAACTGCTGCTCGCTGCCGGCGCGTGGGACGTCTATCGCACCGGCGTGCAGATGAAAAAGGGCCGCACTGGAGTGCAGTTGACCGTCCTCTGCCACCCGGACAAAATCGCGATTATGCGCGATTTGCTCTTCCACGAGACCTCCACCATCGGCCTGCGCTGGAGACTGGAAAGGAAAGTGGCGCTCAAGCGCGAATTCGTCGCTGTCAAAACCCAATGGGGACAAGTTCGGATCAAGGTTGCGCGCTGGTTCTCCGGCGCCGTCACCAACGCATCGCCCGAGTACGAGGATTGCCGCGCCATCGCTGCCGAACATTCCATACCGCTCAAGCAGGTGATGCAGGAGGCAATGCGGATCTATCTCGATTCCGCCGATAATTCCGCTTCCGCGGCGGTCGCTGCGACTGGCGCAGCAAAGGACGGCCACTGATGGATCGATCGCAGATCGAGGCTCTGCTCATTGCCGTTCGCGAAGGCCGCACCGCCGTGCCCGACGCTCTGGAACGCCTGCGCGATCTACCTTTCGAGGACATCGGCTTCGCCAAGCTCGATCACCATCGCGCGCTGCGCACCGGCATGCCCGAGGTGATCTTCGCCGAAGGCAAAACTCCGGCGCAGGTCGCGCTCATCTTTGCCCACATGGCCGGCGCGGGAGGCAATGTTCTGGCCACGCGCGCTTCACGCGCGATCTTCGATGCCGTGTCCGCGGTCGAATCGCGCGCCGAGTTCCACGAAATGGCGCGCGCCATCACGCTCACCCAGTCGCCCGCCGCGCCGGGTAAGGGAACGATCTGCGTGGTCTGCGCCGGCACCAGCGACCTGCCCATCGCGGAAGAAGCCGCGGTGACCGCGCGCCTGATGGGCAACACGGTGGAGTTGATTGCCGACGTGGGCGTGGCCGGCATCCATCGTCTGTTCGCACAAAAGCAAGCGCTGCAGTCGGCGCGCGTGCTCATCGTGTGCGCCGGCATGGAGGGCGCGCTTCCCACTGTTGTCGCGGGTCTCGTGAATGCGCCTGTGCTCGCCGTTCCCACGAGTGTCGGTTACGGAGCTTCGTTCGGCGGCGTGGCTGCGCTGCTGGGCATGCTGAACACCTGTTCGCCCAGCGTGAGCGTGGTTAATATCGACAATGGTTTTGGGGCGGCGTGTATTGCTTCGCTGATCAATCGACTTTGATCAATTCGGTTTTCGTTACGCGGCCAACGGCTTGATCTTCTGTCGTTTTTTCTGCGATTCAATCCACAAATCGTACTGAAGCTGGGCCTTCGAGAAAAAGTCCGGCGAAAGCCCCAGAGCCTCACCGAGCCTGATGCTGAGGTCCATCGTAATGGCAGTGCGGCCGTTCAGAATTCGAGAGATGGTGGCGCGTGCCACACCGATATGTTCGGCGAGTTGAGTTGCGGTTCTGTCGCCGAGGAATTCTTTCAGCAATTCGCCGGGGCTGGCCGGGTTGTGCATCGTCGTCATGGTCATTTCTCCCTTAGTGGTAGTCCTGATAGTCGACCAGGATCGCGTCTTCTCCCTCGAAAGAGAAGGTCAGCCTCCAGTTGTGCATCGCTTCGCTGATCAATCGGCTGTGAGCCCAGCATCGTGGCGCTGCTTCACTCCGTGTTTGGCTTAGACAGCATGGCGTCTTCAGTCGATTGGCCGGTCGTAGAAGCGGAAGAACAGCGACGGCTTCGAGCACGGTTCGGCGCGCGCCACTAGGCTCGCCGATTGCGCATCGTTCAAAGGTGTGAACTCGCGCGCCAACTGTACGTTCTCTTCGAGCTGCGCGATGTTGTCGCACCCGATTATGATCGTGCTCACCGGCCGCGACAGCGTGTAGTACATGGCTTCGCGCATGGTCAGCGTGCCGGACGACGACGTCTGAATCGCCATCCCCTCCCAGGAGTGTTTTTGCTGTTCGATCGAAGGCGGCGTCCACGAAGAGAGAATGCGTCCGCGCGCGGGAACCTTCATGCCGATAATGCCCATCTGCCGCTCCACTGCCAGCGGCAAAAGCTCTTCATTGAAGCTGTAGTGGTGCGGGTCGGCCGCGTTCATCGCCATCAGGATGGTGTCGAAGGGGTGGCGGCGGATGCACTCCATCAGCACGTCGGGCCGGTAGTGGCCGGTGATGCCGAGGTAGCGCACTACCTTTTGCTGTTGCATCTCCACCAGCGCTTCCAGTGCGCCGCCCTTGGCGAAGATCGCGTCCACATTTTTCTCGATGCCGACGTCGTGCAACTGCCACAGGTCCACGTGATCGGTCTCAAGCAACGCAAGCGACTTCTCGATCATGCGCATGGAGCCGTCGCGCGTGCGCTCCTTGGTCTTGGTGGCGAGAAAGGCTTCATTGCGGCGGCGCGCCATTACCTTGCCCACATACTGCTCGCTCCAGCGCTCCGGGCCGCCATAGATCGACGACGTGTCGAGATAGTTCACTCCCAGGTCAAGCGCGCGCTCGACGATGGGCACGGCCACGTCGAAGTTGTTCGCCTTTTCAAGCGCGGCCTGCCCGCCCAGCGAGAATATTCCCACCTTGTAACCGGTCTTGCCGAGGTTGCGCGTGGGCATCGAGCCCGGAGTTTTGGGGTTCGACGGCAGTTCCGGCATCGTCTTTGGCGTATCCGCCGCCAGCGCCGCGGGCGCCAGCAGCGCAGCCGTAACCGCTCCGCCGGTTTTCAAAAACTCGCGGCGGTCCTGTTTGCGCGAGGAAATCGACTCGTTCTGGCTCATGAAATCACCTTCCTGGAACCTGCACCGAGCAGGCGCAATCATGATAAACCCGCAATGTGGATTACTTACGAATCAAATGAATGCAACCCATTCCCGCCCCGTGGTTTACCGTTCGCTGACCTATATCCCCATTCGCTGCGGATCGGTTGGCGTGTCCAGGAGCGGGAATTAGCCTGAAATCGCACTCCCGGCCCCCCGGTTTGGTGTGCCCGAACCGCCAGGGTCCGGCATCCAAAGAGCACGGCAGTTCAACCGGCGATTAGCCGCAACTGAGACCTGCAAAAGGAGATCGCACCAATGGGAAAAGCGATTAAGTACGCCGAGAAGGCCGCCGTTTACGCGGCGCGCGGCGCGTGGGTGGTATACGAGCGGTTGAACCGCATCAGTCCCAACCCGTCGTTCACGCCCAAGTGGAGCGACAAGCCGCTGCTCAAGAGCTACCAGAAAGAAAAGCCGCCCCTCGGCTGGCCGCGCACTACCGACTCGCTTTGCCCCAAGTGCGTGCCCGAAATTCGCAAGCAGATTCTCGACGGCAAGCTGCCGCATGAGGTGCTGCTCAACGAAAAAGTGGGCGAGATCAAGGCGCAGATCATCGAGCGCGACGGCAAGATCCTGATGGTGAAGGACTGCCCCAAGCATGGGCACTTTGAAGACGTGATGTCGATCGATCCGGCCTTCTTCAAGCATCTCGAAGAGAGCTTTCCCGGCCGCGACATCCGCGCCCACGGCGAAGGCGACGAGAAGCTGCACCACCACGGCACTTCGACCATCACCAACGGGCGCGGCTCGGTGCTCACCATCGACCTGACCAACCGCTGCAACATGATGTGCGATCCGTGTTTCATGGATGCCAACCAGGTTGGATTCGTCCATGAGCTGACTTGGGACGAGATCAAGACCATGCTCGACAACGCCATCACCATCAAGCCCAGACGGCAGATGAGCGTGCAGTTCTCGGGCGGCGAGCCCACGCTGTCGCCTTACTTCCTTGACGCTGTGGCCTACTCGCGCAAGGTTGGCTATAACTCGGTGCAGGCGGCTTCAAATGGAATCGAATTCGCGAAGAGCAAGGAGCTGTGCCGCGCGGCGGCTGAAGCGGGCCTGCGCTATGTCTATCTCCAGTTCGACGGCATCGGCAACGCCGCTAACTCGCACCGCAAAGTCGGCAATCTCTTCGACGTAAAGCTGCAGGCCATCAACAATCTGCATGAAGCCGGAGTCGAGATCGTTCCCGTCACCACCATCATCAACGGTATCAACAACGAGCAAGTCGGCCACATCATCCAGTTCGCGCTCGACAATCCCAAGAAGATCAGCTTCCTCAGCTTCCAGCCGGTGAGTTTCACCGGCCGCGACGAGGAGATTACCGACGATCGCCGCGTGGCGCAGCGCTATACGCTTTCGCACATGGCGCACGACATCAAGGACCAGATGGGCATCGGCGAGCCCGAGCGCGACTGGTTCCCCATCAGCTTTATGAGCACCTTCTCCGACTGGGCCGACCTCGTGCATGGACCTACCGCAGAGTGGGGCCAGCTAAGCTGCGGATGCCATCCCAACTGCGGCATCGGCATGGCGGTGATGATCGACAAGGAAACCAAGGAATGCGCGCCGGTGACGGCCTTCCTGAACATGAACAAGGTGGCCAAGGACCTGGCCAAGGTGAACGACGCGGCGCGCGGCAAGTGGCTTTCGGTGCTCGGCTTCGGCCTGGCGCTCATGCGCAACTACGATCCGTTTCAGGCGCCCACTCACTTCAAGATCACCGACATGCTGAAGAAGATGGACAAGACCTTCAACGCCACCGGCAAGAACTACGGCAGCGTGAAGGGCGACCGGACGATGGACGATATTCAACGGCGCCGCCAGGACCGCTGGAACTTCCTTTTCATCGCCGGCATGTGGTTCCAGGATCTGTTCAACTACGACTTCCGCCGCACCGAGCAGTGCATCATTCCTTACGCCACGCAGGAGGGGGAGATCAGCTTCTGCGCTTATAACACCGGCGTGGGCTGGCGCAACATCATCGAGAAGATGCACATGACGGCTACGCTGACGAAGTGGTATGAGGAACACGGCCGGCACGAGATCTTCGCCGGCGGCCGCAAGGTGGGCATGACGCATGTGGGCCACGAGCTCAAGCTCAATATGGAACATGTGAACGCGGAAGCAAATCACACGCTGGATAACCTGGGCATCGCCAAGAACGCCCGTGAAGAGCGGCTGCGCGCCCGCGCGACGGCAAATGCCGACAAGATCAAGGCTGAGGCCGAGAACGCGCGCATGGCCATGCTTTATCGCGAGCATGTGCTGGGCGAGAAGCCGGTGGAAGGCATCGTGCGGCTGGATCAGATTGCGCCGGCGAAGCCGGCTGTTAAGGAGCAGGAAGGCGAACTCGTCGCCGGGGATTGAGTTCTCCTCATTTGCTTGGGTCTCTCAGAAACTGGCCGTCCGCAAGAGCGGGCGGCCAGTTTTTGCATCAAGCGGTTTAGCTTCCTTTCGGACGGCCTCTTGATTCCGTCACTTTGAAAGGGCCTTCTTAAGTTGTCGGATGGCAAACGGTTCCTGCCGCCCCTCCGGGGCGTCTCGACTTTTTGGTGGGTCGCCTCTCCCAGGACTGCGTCCGCTGCGGCGGACTTGTCCTGGGCTACTCTCCTCTCGTCCCTCCGTGACGATGGGCTGCGTTCGATCGACCAGACTTCCGGACGGGATCGACCTTTCCGTGCGGTCCGGTGTGACCCAATCCGGCTTGAATCTACGCCGCTGAGTAGGATTCAACTTCGCGCTCGATCCGATCTTTCAATTCCAGTCTGGCCTTGGAAAGATCGTGCATCATCTGCAGGTTGAGCCAGAACTCGGGACTGTTGCCGAAAAACCGGGAGAGGCGCAGGGCGGTGTCGGGCGTTATGGCGCGGCGCCCATGGATGATGTCGCCGATGCGGGTTGCGGGTACGCGAATCTTCATGGCGAGCGCGTTCTGCGAGATTCCAAGCGGCGCCATGAACTCTTCGCGCAGCATCTCGCCTGGAGCCGTCGTTACCCTCTTGAAATTCCATCCCGTTGGCGGCCGCTTGATGGACATCGCAAAACCTCCTGTGCGAAGACTGAGTCAGTGATAATCGGCGATCTCCACTTCATGGGCTATCGGTGGGCATAAATCCCGGCAGGATCTTCACATTGGAATGAAACAGGTGGTATTTCTCGAAGGCCATGTCGTTCAGGATGGTTTCAAAAGGGCCGTAGATTCTGAACGTTTCACCCCATTCATCGATGACCTTCACGGTCCGCGCCCTGGAAATGGAGACGCTTCTCACCGGGCAGACGGAAGTGAATCCTCCTATGGCCAATGGGCTGTACTCGACCATGATGGTGGACTGGTCCAGCGGCAGCCTCGGCTCCAGGTCCGCCACCATCGTCAAGCGAAGAATGGCCCCGTTCGCCGGGTCGATTGAGAGCTCCCCATGAACAGCGGGTATTCGGTTAAAAGGGGTTTCTCCGTCACCGTCGGCAAGGCAGCAGAATCCGGCTTCGAAGCGGGCCTCGCCGTTGGGGAGCGCGTACTGGAAAGTCGCCACCGGTCCATTCGCGCCCTGCTCCCAGCGGCTCCATTTCATAAAGCTGTCCGGGGAAGCGGCGCTTCGCAGCGCGATCGCCAGAATGGGGCCGAATGCTCCCTCGGTCTTCAGCGTCTCAGTTCGTCTCGACGCTTCTCTTTCCACGACCTCTTTGCCCTTGCGCAAAAGTATCGACGTCTTTGTCGTTTCCGCCACGTGCAGCGACCCCTCGCCCGAAGCGGTCTTCCACGTCGCGCCACTTTTTGCGGGAGATTGGTGATAGAGCACCGTGGTGCGCATTGCGAAGAAGTCGGGAAGCCTTGGAATGGTCTTCTTCAGGTAGTCGACGGCGAGCGAAATCATCTGTTTTTGCGCGGCCGGGTCCGGTGGGGGCCGGGTAAGGCCGTCCGCGGGCGGCGGATCGAGGAAAGCGGAAAGATCCGCCAAAGCCTCCAGCGCATCTCGCGACCTGGGCCCCGGCATGCGGGCTATCCAGGAGTGAAGTCTTGCGCTGCTCAGCTGTTCGGTCAGCTCCGCTCCGGAAAGCCGCATGGCCAACTGCCGGTCGCCGGTTTCTTTGGAGCTCAACAGCATCTGTTCGAGTTGTGCAACGGTTACGTCTTCGTTGCGAGGAGGCTGATCGTAGAAGACCGGTTCGTCGTAATATCCGGTGCTGGTGTGCGCCGTCAGATCCGGCTTATCCAGTTCCACCCTGACATCGTGGTATTCGTCCACATGGTCGGTCCGCGGCACGGCAATGGTCAAAGTATAGGAGGCCCGCTCCGCTTCTATGCGCCCGGCGATCAGTTCGGCAGGGTCGTTGCTTCCCTGCAGCAGGCCCCCGCCGCTTTGTGTTGCGAGCACCTCCAAAGCGAGGTTTGTATAGAGCGCACTCCCCGCGGAGGTTATTCCTTTAGAGAAATCGTGGTAATTGAAATTGAGATTTGGGCTCAGCCAATCGGTTGCGCAGTAAAGCGCGATACGAGCCTCGCGCAGGCGGGTGGAGAATTCGGTGATCCAATCGAAGGCTCCATAATTGGATCTGACAGATTTCGTCACGACATCCCAGCCCGGCCCGACCCAGAACATCAGCTTTTTCCCCGGCACTTGCCGCCTCTGAATGGCGATGGAACCGAGAGCATTCAGAGCAAACGGCAGCCCGTTCTTTCCGGCGGCTCCCTTGTCGGCGATCTTCGAAAAGTAGGATAGCCGCGCATTCGGATGAGCGATGACTTGCGCCAGGGCGTTCCCGTCTGTCAGGGGCGCCGGCGTTTCCCAGATTTCCCCTTTCGACAGACGCACGATGGAGACTGGAACTTCAAGGTGTCCATCGTTCCGCCGCAGATACTTTTCGACATCGCGGATTGCGGCAGAAAGCTGCGGCGATTCTCCGTCGGCCTCATCGATGACCAGAACGACTTGAACGGACGGATACGGCTTGGCGGAGAGCGGATTGAAAGCCTGCCAGGAGACGATCTTTGCAGGCTGCCCGTTGTCGAGCAGCGCGAAGTCCCCGGGCGCAAGTCCGGTCGCCGGTTTTCCGGTCTTGTCGGTCACGACGACATCGAGCCTTGCAAGACCTTCGGCCGCGAGCATTGCAGGCGGCGGACTCACTACCTGCGAGTCTTGGGCCGTCAGCCTCTGCTGCAACGGAACGAGAAGGAGCGCGTAGGAAAACAGCGCTTCGCAAATGCGGAACGGCTTGCCCAAGCCTGTCATCTGATTCGCAGTTGTCCCGGTACTTCAGAGGGAGTATATCGCGCGGTCCCGAGGATTGTGACGGGTCCGGCGCCTCGATGGTTATGGGCGGGTGACGCACTTATCGGAGTCCTCAATCCGACACGGCTCTGGGTGCTCCAGGTCGGGATTTCGGACCTGGGACGGTGCTGACCAGGGCCTTCGGGCCGGGCTCGCGTTGACTCTTCCGGAATTCGAGCTGAAAAACCCGATCATTTCGAATCAGCTGAAAATCGGCGCGATTGGAAGTAAGCCCGGAATTTGTTCCAGGTTTTCTTCGTTACGGCTCGGGGCATGGGGCGGTATTGGTATCCCACCCTTTCGCCAAAGGAAGGCGAAAGGATGGGGCACGGGGTGTGGTGGTCACACCCTGGGCGCAAAAACAGAGGTGCGCCGAGGGCTAATGGACCGAGGGAGTTGCTTGAACGTCAGAGACTGCGCGCAACCGCATCGAGCGTCATGGTGTGTCCCCGGACGAAGTTGTTCTGGCCACCTGGTTGATGATGCGCTGAATGACTACGATCTGCACGTGGATGTGGCTGGCGATGTCGGGGACGAACTCGGAGACGAAGTTGTCGATAGGCGCTGTAGCCACGCCGATGGCGTAGCGTTCGGCGCTGGAAGGTAAGTTAGTTGCCTGGCCGGGAACGTAGAGATTGCTGATCTCGTCGTCGATGGCGAAGCCGACGATGTTGGCGTAGTTCGGCATCCCTTTGCCGTTGTCGCCCTGCGTCCACAGCACCTGTAACGCCGCATGGCGAATGCGTCTTGCGATGGACGCGTGCGGCATGCGGTGGTAGTGCGGGTCCTGGTGCGCGATGGAGCAGATAGCGAAGGTATCGAAGAATTCGCCGGTCATGTCCTGGGTGAAGCTCACGCCCACGTTGCGCGCGAAGCCGGGCATTCCGGGGCCATAGGCAGAATGGGAGTTGGACGCGATGGCAATTCCCGAGTCGCCGAGAATCGTCACGATGTTGAAGGGATCGACCAGATTGCGCACCGCCAGCCAGCCCTTTTCGCCGGGCGTAAGAGGCTTGACCTGCGGCCCGTCGGTAAACCGCTTGTACCAGTTGATGTGCGGCGGCGGGCAGGGCGCGGCGCGTTCGGTGCCTGGTGCCGGCGGTGGTTCCGTCGCAATTGGGCCGTAGTCCGCCGCAATAGCAGCCTCTGCTGCGGTCACTCTGCCAACGGCCGCGCCCGCGCTTGTAACCTGGCACGGCCATGTCTTCGTCGGCGAGCCGTGGCCATCCGGCTGCGGCCGGGGAGCGTCGGGCGGGGTGCTTCCAGCTTGCCTCGCCCAGACTTGAACAGTGTGCGCGAAGAGCATCAGCAAGGCCATTGCAGGCCAGGCTCCCAACCGATCACAAGTCAAAATGGCCAACCCGCGCCGGCCGGCGGGCTCGCTTGCGGTTTGACCTCTCGACCGGGTATGCAATGGACCCACACCTCACTGGCTGAACATCGGTCCGAATCGAACGCTGGGCCGCCACCCGCGCGCGGAGTTGCTCCGTGATCTTCCGCTACGAAGGTCTGACGCGATTCTGCGCCCAAAGGTCACTGACTGCAAAGAATAAAGGGCTGCGATTTCAGTCAGTTCGCTACCAAAGGTGATGTTGACCATAGGGGCACACCCGAGCCTTCGGGCATTGACGCCGCGTTTACAGCCCCGCAGACTGGAAACAGGATGCCCGGACGCGAATCTCCGGTGTGGGCCGCCGCAACATTTCTCGCAGGAAGGCGGTCATTTCCTGAGTGCGCTGAAGCGGCTTCTGTCGAAAAACACCACTGGTGAGGGGTGGAATCCAATGAGTACTTATCCGCCGCCTGGTCCAGGCCCCTCGGGCGTGGGCCGCCGCATCGAAGAAGCCATGGAACTGATCGAGATGGAATTGCGCCACGCCGTCGCCTATGTGAACGAGGCGATCGTGCCGCAGGTCCGCACCGAGTCCATTTCCGCCATGCGGACGGTCGCCGATAAGCTGCGCAACCTCGCCGACCGATTGGATCAAAAGGGTGCAAGCCGCTGATGGATGAGCGGACCAGTTTTGTGGTATCCCACCCTTTCGCCAAAGAGCGGCGAAAGGATGGGGCACGGCGAAGTTCAACTCCGATCTGCCTCGCATTCATCGTGGTGCTCGCGGCTGCGCTGATGGCCACTTCGGGATGCGGCCATCGGCGCGTCTCCCAGCAAGCGCCGCCGCAATCCACCGCGCCTGTGCCGGAAGCCAATGCGCCGAGCGCTGAAGCCACAGTCCCCGAAACCACACGTACCGCGCGCATTCCGCCAACGCCCGTACCAACCGGCGGTGTCAGCGCCGCTGATCGCGAATACGTCGCTACGCACCGGTCCATCTATAGCCAGGAGGGCTACGCCACCTGGTACACCGCGCCCTACAAGGGCCGCCGCTCGGCTAACGGAGAGGTCTTCAGCGACCACGCCATGACCGCCGCGCATCGCACGCTGCCCATGGGCTCGCTGGTCGTTGTCACCAATCTCCAGACCGGCCAGTCCGGCGCCATGCGCATTACCGATCGCGGGCCCTTCGTCGAGGGGCGCATTCTCGATCTCTCTATCGCTTCGGCCAAGGCCACGGGGATCTATCGCATGGGCACGGCGCTGGTGCGCCTCGACGTCTACCAGACGCCGAAATCGATCGCGTCCGGCGGACGGTGGTGCGTGCAGATCGGCGCCTTCCACAGCGAGCACAAGGCCAAGAAGCTCAAGGAGCAACTGCTGCGCCGTTATCCCGGCTCCAACGTGATCGAATTTCCCGGCGAAGACAGCTATTGGGTTCGCATCCGCCCCGAAGGCGACGACAGGCAGGAAGCTGAGCTGATCGCGCGCCACGTTCGCCCGCAGGAGGGCGAAGCGTTTTTGACGCGCCTGGATTAAGGTCGAGTTCATCTGCCTTGGATTTGTTGAAGGACCGCTCGCGCGAATCCGATTGCCGGCCACAATTTCATTGCTCCCGGCCTCCAAAATGTGCTTAATCTAAGGCATTCCGAATTGGTCGATGGAGGGCGCAATGGCTACCACGGTCCCTGCTATCGCGGCGCCGAGGGTGAGGCAGAATTATCTGGCCATCCTGGTCGCGGCAATCGCCTGCTTCCTGCTCGAAGCGGGGTGGTACTCCTATTTCATGCAAGCGTGGCTCAATGGAATCGGCCGGACGAAGGAGTGGCTGATGAGCTCCGCTGGCTACAATCCCGCGCTGCAGTACGGCACGGCATTGCTGGGCGCCGCGGTGATGGCGACGGCCATCTCCTGCGTGACCCAGCTCACCGGGCCGCAGACGGCGTGGCGCGGCATCAAAGTCGGCGCGCTGCTGTGGCTGGGATTCGAAGCGACGACCTGGTCCACGGAATATGTTTTCGAGGTCCGGCCGTTGAGCCTGCTCGGCATCAATTCGGGCTACTGGCTCTTCGGCATGATGCTGATGGGCGCAATCGTTGGCGCGTGGAAGAAGAAGTAGGAGTTTCCGCAGGCTGCAAAGCCCGGCTGTTTCGGCGCTCTATTTCTCCGACCGTTTGAATTCGTTCGTTGCGATTGAGGGCTGAGGTATCCCACCCTTTCGCCAAAAAAAGGCGAAAGGATGGGGCACGGAATCTGGTGGGGCACCCTGTTCCGATACATCGCCAAACGGTCAGAGGCCTGGTGTCAGGGCTGAAGCCCTGACCTACCAGACGCCTTGGTTTGGTGAATCGTAAGACACTGCTTAAAGCGTCACCAGATTTGTTGGCTTTTCCGGCTGGCGGAATGCTTCCGCCTGGTCTTCCAGTTGCGAATCCCAGTTCTTTGGCTGGTAGATGCAGCATGGCTCCTGGGCCAGCGGGTCGCCGGTCAGGGCATAGGCGCGCGCACGAGAACCTCCGCAGATCTCCTTGTACTCGCAGGCTCCGCATTTGCCTTCAAGGCGCGTGGTATCGCGCAGCGCCTTGAAGATCGGGGCGTTGCGGTAGATTTCGGCCAGCGAAGTCCATTTCACGTTGCCGGCCTGAATGGGCAAAAAACCGCTGGGGTACACGTTGCCGATGTGCGAAATGAACACAAAGCCTTTGCCGTCATTCACTCGCCGCGTGGCCCAGCCCACGGTGCGCGATTGGGGGTCGCTGGTGGGTGCGCCGGCCTCGTAGGCGTGTGGCGCCCTGGTCCCGTGGCCGTGGCTGACGCGCCGTTCTTCGAGATTGTGTTGCAGGAGATAACGGCGGTAGTGCATGGCCTCGGTGGTCTTGATCTGGAGACTCACGCGGTGCGAAAGCTCATAAATCTTGCCGAAAACCTGCTCAAACTCTTCGCCTGAGAGCAGATCGGCGATCTGCCCGCGGCCCACCGGAACCAGGAAGAATACGTTCCACATCACGATGGCCAGTCTTTCGAACAGGGCGCACAGATTGTCGAGGTCGTGCACATTGTGCCGGCTGATGGCGGAGTGCACCTGGATGGGAATGCCGGCTTCGTTGGCCCATTCGACCGCCTGAATGGTTCTGGCCCAGGCTCCGGGCAGGCCGCGAAATGAATCGTGAATCTCAGGGGTCGAGCCGTCCAGCGAAATGCCCAGCCGTACGAGTCCCGCCTCTTTGAGCTTGAACATTGCTTCGCGCGTGAGAAGCGGTGTTGCGCTGGGGGTTACGGCTACCTGCACGCCCTTGCCGGCCGCGTAGCTCACCAGTTCGAATACATCCTTGCGTTTGAGCGGATCGCCGCCGGTAAACACGAAAATGGGCACCCCCATCTGTGCAATCTGGTCGATCAGCGCTTTACCTTCGGCCGTGGTCAACTCATCGGGATGGGCAATGGGCTGGGCGGCGGCGCGGCAGTGCTTGCAGGCCAGGTCGCAGGACTGGGTGACCTCCCAGATGGCCAGGAACGGCGTTTCGTCGAAGTTCAATCCGTTGCGTGCGGGAATGTTGCGCATCGGCTGCATCTGTGCCTCCAGCGAATCGCGGCCCAAAACAGGCCACGCTCCACAAAAAGTGCGGTTTCCTCTTCAAGTTCCCCTGAAACCTGCCGATACATCGGTTACTCCGTCGCAAGGAGCGGACCTGCAACGTGCGTCTCGGGGTCCATGAATCGGCAACCGCTTTCGAGCGCTGCGATTCAACTACGAGAAGAGCAGCCTGGGAGCAAAACCCGCTGTGATTGGGATCACCCGATGTTGATCAACCCAAGGCCGGTTTTCTCGTACTGAAAATCTGGAGGGGCAATGCACGAATTTAACGCAACTCCGATTTTCGATCGTGTGTATAATCGGCTTTGAAACACGCGCAATCGGTTGTGCTTCAGATCACAGCCAAACGTGCCGCCGGGCACCGACCCTCCCACCCAGGACCTGTCATCATTATTTGTCTCCTTAGGAGGTTTACATGGCCACCGTCATTAAGACCGGTTGGAGCAAACCCTCCACCATCCTGTTCGCATCCGAGCTCCCCGCCAATGAAAAGGCCTTT
Organism: Occallatibacter sp.; assembly: GCA_049676965.1. Lineage (GTDB taxonomy): Bacteria > Acidobacteriota > Terriglobia > Terriglobales > Acidobacteriaceae > Telmatobacter. Next base: position 1,060 of record JBAUBR010000469.1, on the reverse strand, counting down.
GCATTTGCCCTGGCGCAAGCCAGCGAGTTTGGCGCCGATCTGATCCTTTTCCACGTCTATGACACGCTGGTGATCGCCGCGTCGGAGACCTCGGGAATCCGCTACTATGACCACGCCGCCGCCGCGCGCGTTGAGATGGAGCATCTCCAGCCCCTGGCTCAGCGCGTTCGCCAGGCCGGCCTTCGTTGCGAAGTCGTGGTCCGTCCCGGCTTGGCCGCCGACCAGATTCTCGGTTTCATCAGGGAGCGCGAAATCGATCGCGTGGTCATGGGGACTCATGCTCCCGGCCCCATCGGCAAGCTGCTGGTGGGTTCGGTGGCCGAGGCGGTGCTGCGCAATGCCAATGTGCCTGTCTGCATCGTTGGTCCGGGCGTCGTCGAGGGCAGCTACCGCAACTTTGCAACCCGGACGATCCTGTGCGCGGTGAGCCTGTCGGATTCGAGCCATGTGGTCGCGGAATTCGCCGCCGAACTGGCCGCGCAGCACCGCGCCAGCCTCATCCTGCAGCATGTCATCCGCCCGCAGGAGAGCGCGGAAGAGCTGGCCGGCCGCACCATCGACGATATCGAAGCCGATCTGTTCTCGCTGGTCCCCGTCGACCTGCAGGACAAGATCTCGGTTCAAACCATCGTGGTTCCCGGCGATCCGACCGAGGAGTTGCTCTACCAGGGCCGCGCTCAGCAGGCCGACCTGATGGTTCTAGGCGCGCAGGGCGCTTCGGCCTTTGCCGCCGTCACTCGCCATGGGGTGGTCTATAAGGTGCTGGCGCACGCGCACTGCCCGGTTATTACCATGTCGCCGGTGGTGCTGGCGGCGTGCGGCGCACCGACCGGCAAGTCTCTTCATCACGAAGCGTACCTGGCCGGGGTTTTCTAAATCCTGCGTTGCTTCCGGTGAAGCCAGGGGCGGTTGATCCGCTTCTGGCTTTGCTGTTTCTAGAGCCTGTTATTAACTTCATGCGAGGAGCCTAAAGAGTTGAGCGATCATGAGGCAGGCGAAGGCGAGGAAGTGGAAGGCCCCGAGCGTGGTGGCAAGTCTTTCGTAGTCTCGGGCGAGGCGA
>JBAUBR010000468.1:0-7919 GCA_049676965.1 Occallatibacter sp. | reverse complement strand
CCCTTGCGACGGGTGAGGTCGCGGGCGTTGCGCGCGGCCTCACGGGCGCGGGCAGCCTCAATGGCCTTGTTGATGATCTTCTTTGCTGCCGGAGGGTTCTGCTCTAGATACATTCCCAGCCGCTCGTTGACGAAGGCCTGCACCGTACCGGCAATGTCGGAGTTGAGCTTGCCCTTGGTCTGGCCTTCGAACTGCGGCTGCGGCAGCTTGACGCTGATCACGGCCACCAGACCTTCGCGCACGTCGTCGCCGGTCAGGTTCTCCTTCACATCCTTGAACAAGCCGAGCGACTGGCCGATGGCGTTGATGGTGCGCGTGAGCGCCGTCTTGAACCCGGAAAGATGCGAGCCGCCGTCCACGGTGTTGATGTTATTGGCGAAGCTGAAGACGGTTTCGGAATAGCTGTCGTTGTACTGCAGCGCGATGTCGATATCCACGCCGTCGCGCATGGCTTCCATGACGATGGGCTTCTCGTGCAGCACTTGCTTGCCGCGGTTCAAGTGCTTGACGAACTCGGCAATGCCGCCGGCGTAACGGAACTCGGTGCGCCGCGCTTCGCCGGTCTTGGGATCGGCGGTGCGCTCGTCGGTGAGCGTGATTTCCAGGCCCTTGTTCAGAAACGCCATCTCCCGCAGCCGCTGGGCCAGGGTGTCGTAGTTGAACTCGGTGGCGGTGAAGATGGTCTTATCGGGCAAAAAGTGGACCTTGGTCCCGCGCCGCTTCGAGGTCCCAGTCTGGAGCAGCTTGGAGGTCGGCAAGCCCTTCGAATAACTCTGTTCGAAGGTATGGCTCGGCTCGCCGGGTTTCTCCGGGCGCCAGATCTCTACTTCGAACTCTTCGCTGAGCGCGTTGACGCAGCTCACACCCACGCCGTGCAGGCCGCCGGAGACTTTGTAGGTGGAGGAATCGAACTTGCCGCCGGCGTGCAGTTTGGTCAGCACCACCTGCACGGCGGGCATCATCTCGCCGGTGGGCAGCGCCATCATGTCCACGGGAATGCCGCGGCCGTCGTCGACCACGGTGATGGAGTTGTCCACATGGATGGTGGCATCGATTTTTTTAGCGTAGCCGGCCAGGGCCTCGTCGACAGAGTTGTCCACCACTTCGTAGACAAGGTGGTGCAACCCCAGCTCGCCCGTGGAGCCGATATACATGGCGGGGCGCAGCCGCACGGCCTCGAGGCCCTCCAGGATCTTGATATTTTCGCCGGTATAGCTGCTTTCATCGCCGGGAAGGGGAATGCCGCCGGGAAGTTCGTTCGCCATAGGTCTCCGCGCTTCAGTGGCCATTGAGCTCCATTCGCAAAGTTTTCGCTCTCGCCTTTGGCCCATTGACGATTTCAGGGGGTGGTTCCGGGCGCCACGTTCCAAGGATTAACCGACTGAAAAACGGAGGCTTTCGAGCGAAATTGCCTGGGTCTATTTTACCATGGGCGACCGCTCTTATGGGAGGGGATTGAGGAGCGCCGCGAAAGCAAATCCGGACCTCGAAACCTGAGGAAATCCGGGCCATATATTACCATATTAGATTACGTTAGTAATAGATATGGTTACTTCTAGTTCATATTTTTGAATATTATGGACTTACCAAAGATTATGTACTACCATTCTGCACGTGAAGGGAACTCGATTTTTCCCTTTCCCACCCCACCCGCTAGAGGCTCCAGAAATGAAGACCGCAATTCGCATCATCGCGCTTTCAATTGTTTTGGCCGGCGCCGCTGCCGCATCCGTGTCCCCCTCGACCGCGCGTGCATTCGCCAGCCATCAGGCCGCAACCGCCAGCATGCCCATCCCGCTGTGCGCGCCGGGACTTCCGACGTGCCCGAAAGGCCGGTAGCCAGCGAAAAGCACAACCCGGAAGATGGGCTAGCCAACTGACCTGGAAGGGGATCACCCAAAAGTGCCAGAAGAATAACTGGATTTTTGGTTGAGCGGACTTGTGTTCGGCGCTATTCTGAGACTAATCTCAGGATGGTGGGCGACTAGCTATGTCCTCTCAGACAATCATGTCGGCGATGGGCGCGACCGAATTCGTGCTCTCCGCGACGCTCGGTTTCATGTTTTGGAAGAAGAGACTGCACCGGAGGTTTCCTTCCATGGGAACCTACCTGGCGTTGCGCGTGGTCTCCACGCCGCTGCTGTCACTACTGCTGATGGGCCGCACGCTTTCCTCCGACCAGCTTGCGACGGCCAGTGAGCAGGCTTATTTCTTTGTCTTCTGGGCCGTCTACATCGCCAGCGCCGTGCTCGTCTTCTTTGTGTGCATGGAAGTCTTCCGCTCCGCGCTTTCGTCGCTGCCGGGCTTGATGCGATTCGGTCTGGTGGTATTTCGCTGGGCGGCCGTGGTTTCGCTGATCGTCACGTTTTCGTCGATCTCTTATACGCGCCGCGGCCTGCTCTCCATTCCCGACATCGCCGTGAGCCTGATGCGCTCGGTAAGTCTCATCGAAATCTGCCTGCTCGCGTTCCTGTGCCTGTGCATGAATGCGCTGCGCCTTTCCACTCGCGACCTGGCCTTCGGCATCGCCCTCGGCTTCGGGCTGTTGGCAGCCAACGACTTCATCGTCGTAACGCTGATCGGCCACAACGACGGCTTGACCGCCCCGCTGCAGTTTGTGTACGAGTCGCTCATCCTGGTTGGGCTGGGAACTTGGGCCGCATATGCCGCGCTGCCCGAGCCGGCTCGACGGCCGGTGGTGATGGCGGCCAATTCGACGATCTATCGCTGGAACGAGATCGCCTCGGCGCTGGGGCACCCTGGAACCCAGGTTGCCGTGCAGCCGGCCAACGGCTTCTTCCTCACCGATGTGGAGCAGGTTGTGGATAAAGTGCTGAGCCGCTCGATGAAGGGGAGAGAGTCAGAGTCGTAGGCGCCAGGCAGGTTTCAGAAAAGCAGAAAGCCGGATCCCGGGTTGGGATCCGGCTTTCTGCTTTAAGGGTCCATTAATAAGAGTGGTCGCGGGATCGCCACGGCCCTTTTTCTATGAAAGAGACCTTATTACTCTGCCGCGACGGGCTCAATCAGCGCAAAGCGCCCGCGGCTGCCGCGATCGACGAACTTGAGCTTGCCCGTAACCTTGGCGAAGAGCGTGTCGTCGGAGCCGATGCCCACGTTGACGCCCGGCTTGATCTTCGTTCCGCGCTGGCGGACGATGATCGACCCGCCGCTGATCGTTTCGCCGGCAAACCGCTTCACGCCCAGCCGCTGCGCGTTGGAGTCGCGCCCGTTTGTGGAACTGCCGCCACCCTTTTTATGTGCCATTGCCGAATCCCTCTCAAGCTCTCAGCTGGCAGCTTACAGCTGACAGCGCCTTTGTTGTTCTCTATCCTTCCAGCTAACCCGCGATCGCTGTGCGGAAAGCTGATCGCTTGACGCCCGTGCGCTGTCAGCTGTTCGCTGTCTGCTAGCTGTACGTCACGCCCTCGGCCTCGATGGCCTTGATGCGCACCTCGGTAAAGTTCTGCCGGTGTCCCTGCAGCTTCTTGTATTGCTTCTTGCGCTTCAGGTGGAAGACGAGAATCTTGTCGCCGCGCCCTTCGCTGACCACTTCAGCCGTCACTTTCGCGCCAGCGGGGTTGGCCACAATGCCGTTGTCGCCCGAAACGGCCAGCACCTCGCCGAACTCCACGGTCTTGTCCTCGGACGGGATGCTCTCGATCTTCACCACGTCGCCGGGCGCTACCCGGTACTGCTTGCCACCGGTACGAATCACAGCGTACATAAACCCTCCGAGCGCAGTTTCCGCCGCAGCGGACGCGCTCATGCAATTCAAAATAGCTCAGGCGGAAACTTCCGCGCCGCGGTACGCTCAAGCCCAGGATCCTTCGGGCGAACGCAAGCCTCCGCTGCGACAGGCAGGACGCGCCAACCTCAAATAGTCTACCGGCTTTGCAGTGCGCAGGTCAATGAGCGCGTGGGTCCTTTTGGCGGCGCATTTTCCGGTTTGCCGACGATCCGGACACTAACTCAATCCTGGACCGCGTGTTTTTTGGGGATCAATCAGGATCTCTTTCAAAGTCCCCGGCCGCTGGTATGAACGAAGCTGGGGAAAGACGGCTGCTGTGGACGAGAATTGGCAAGGTCATCGAGCAGGCGGCGCTCCCGGCGAACGCAGTTCCCTGATCAGCGCCTGGAGATCGGGCCTGCCGTGGAGTGGAGCGAGATCGGCGCTGGCTTCAAGCGTCTCCGGCTTCAAAAATCCGGCCCCGGCCATCTGTTTCAGCCGCTCCATGGCCCGCTCCGGCTCGGCGTTGACTTCGGGGAGCGTGGGCACGGGGCCGGGCTTGCCGAGAGCTTCGGCAGCCTCGCCCCATAGCATCCTCAGATCGGTATCGCCCGCCGCGGTCTTGCTTGCGAGGTCGGCTCTGCGCGTGAAATTACGCTCGGCTTCGGCTTTGTCTCCGTGGCCCTGGCAGGCCATAGCCAGGAAAGGAAAGTCCATGGGGTCCGATCCCTTGTGCAGCTCAACGGCACGCTTGAGAGTGGCGATCGCGTCATCCCATAATCCATTGCGCACCTCGGCCAGGCCGGCAGTATTCAAATTGTTCGCGTCGCCGGGTGCAAGCTTGATCAAGCGACGAGCGAGTTCGAGCGCCTCGGCAGGCCGGCGCATGCGATGGTCCGGAGCAGCGGCAAGGAACCCTGCGAGGTTGTTGAGAGACCCAGGGTCATCCGGGCTGGCTTGAACTGCCCGTCGAAAAGTTCCCTCAGCAGTCCGATACTTGCCTTCTCGCTGGTAAACGCCCCCCAGGTCCGACAATGTGAGCAAGGTGCTGGGATGCGCCGGCCCAAGAACCTTTTGCCGGCTCTCCAAGGTTGGAACAAAAATCGGCTCAGCGTCTGCAAGCCGACTGTCTTCCACGTAGGTCTCGGCCAGATTGTTCATCGACCTCAGCGTATCGGGATGCTCGGCGCCCAGGACGCGCCGCTGAAGCTGAACCGTCTGGGTGAGTAATGCTTCGGCCTGCGCATACTTCTTTTCGTCCCCGTAGACGTTGGCAAGGTTGCCCATGCTCGCGAGGGTCTGGGCGTGTTCAGGACCCAGGACACGCCGCCGAGTCTCCAGCGTCTGCTTGAAGATTGTTTCAGCCTGGGCGAGCTTTCCCTCGCTGTAGGAGACGACACCCAGGTTATCCATCGCCGCAATCGTCTGGGGATGGTCGTCGCCGAGCACGCGACGGTCGATCTCCAGGACCTTGTTCTCCAGTTCCTCGGCCTGCTGGTATTTTTTCTCCTACCAATATGCGACTTCCAGATTGTTCATGCTGGTCAGCGTCTCGGGATGCTCGGGCCCAAGTACACGTTTCCTTATGTCTACGAGTTTCTCCCCCAGGTCTTCGGCCTGGGCGTATTTGCCTTCGCTCAGATAGTCGTTCGCCAGGTTTTGCATCGCGTTCAGCGTCGCGGGATGCTCAGGCCCCAACACGCGGCCCGTGACCTCGATTGCCTGGTTGTTCAGCGCCTCAGACTCAGGGAACTTTCCCTCCCGGTAATAGAGCCAGGCCAGGCTAACCATCTGGTCCGTCTCATCGAGACTGCCGGCGCCATGCTTCCTGCGGGCGATATCGATCAGCTGTTTGTCGAGCGCCTCGGCCTGCGGATACTTGGACTCATCGAGATAGACCTCGGCCAGATTCTCCATCGTTAATGTGGTGTATTCGTTTTCCGGACCGGGCGCCTGCCGATCGAGTTCCAGGGCCTCCACCAGCAGGGACTCTGCCTTCGGGTATTTGCCTTCCGCGTCGTAGACCCCACCGAGGTCGGCCATGACGCGGAGCGCCTGCGCATTGCGCGGGCCGAGTACCTTGCGGTCTTTTTCGAGGGTCGAAGAATAAAGCGACTCGGCCTCAAGCCGTTTGCCCTGTTCCTCATCGACCGCGGCGAGATCGGCCGCGATCTGCAGCGTCTTCGGATTCTCATCGCCCAGGGCGCGCCGGCTCAGCGCCAACGCGGGTTCCAGTTGCTTGCGCGTCTCCGGGAAAAGACCGAGACCCTCATACGTTTCCGCGATGGTGTCGCGAATGGACGCTTCGACCTCCGGTTGCTTGTCGAACTTGCCTTGAATCTTCTCCGCGGCGCGATCGAGGGCGGTTCTGACCTTCAGGTCAGGATCAGGCTTGGCGCCTATATTCGACTGGTTGTAGGCGCTGGCCTGGCCCAACAGATCCTTGTGCAAGAAGTCGTTCACCGCTTGCGCGATCTCCGATTGCTGTTTGGCCTTGGCTTCTGCCCGCCGCGCCTGCACCGCCTCCCACGTGCTGGCCACAACGCCCAGAACCAGCACGACGAACACCGCGGAAACGCCCGCCACCAGAGCCTAGTGGCGACGCGCGAACTTCTGCAACTGATAGCTCGCGCTGGCCGGCTTGGCGGTGATGGGCTGGTCGTCGAGATAGCGACGAATGTCTCCCGCCAGCGCCGCCGCCGAGCCATAGCGCCGGCTCTTGTCCTTTTCCAGGGCCTTGGCGACGATGGTCTCGATTTCGCCGCGAAAGACACGGCTCACCGAGCTCAGTGGAGCCGGATCCGTCTGCTGGATCGTCCGCACCGCCTCGTGCAGTTGCCGCGAGAGCGTATAGGGCATCTTGCCGGCGAGCAGCTCATAAAGAATCACGCCCAGCGCGTAGACATCGCTGCGGGTATCCAGAGCCAGCGGATCGGCCAGCACCTGCTCCGGGCTCATGTAAGCCAGAGTGCCCAGCAACTGGCCGATATCCGTCTGCCGCGTGGCCTGCGCGTCCGAGTCCGTCGCCCGCGCCAGGCCGAAATCGAGAATCTTGGGCTGGCCGGACTCGTCGACGAGGATGTTTCCCGGCTTCAAGTCGCGATGGATGATGCCGCGCTGGTGCGCGTGGTGCACCGCATCGCAGACCTGGATCGTCAGCTCCAGGCGCTGGCGCGTGTTGAGCCTGTGCTCGTTGGCGTACTCGACCAGAGGTTTGCCATGAATGAGCTCCATGGCAAAGAACGGCTGCACGCCAAAGCCGGCGTCGGCGCTGCCAGCCTCGTAGATCTGCGCAATGCCGGGATGGTGCAACCGCCCCAGCGCCTGCGACTCCTGCTCGAAGCGCCGCAGCAAATCCGGGCTGGCCCATGCAGCTTTGATGACTTTGAGCGCAACCAGCCGCCGCGGCTGGTCCTGCTCCGCTTCGTAGACAGCACCCATGCCGCCCTCGCCTAGCAGGCGAACGATGCGGTAACGGCCGATGCTGGCGGGCAGCGAGTGCGCCGTGAGTTCCGCTGCCTGATTCCCCCTTGCAGGGAGCGTGAGGTCATCGACGATCGGGCTTTCGGGCACTCCGAGGACAGTCTCATCTTCGGGCATGGAACGAACTATCTCCAGAACAGGGATGCGTCGCTGAGTATAGCGCACACCTTGTGCGGGCCTCGACGGTATGTTGTCGGCCCTTCTGAGCAGCGGACACATGCATCGGACGGGAATCAGCGTCAGGGTTTATTCGGCAGCCGGCATCCAGGATCACGAATGGATGACCTGCCAACCGGAAATTACCCACTGCCAGGGGTCGCGCTGGCTTCGTTTATTTGGCCGCGCAGCTCTGCTGGCCGCTGCGAAGAGCTCCCAGCATCTCCCGCGCGCGATCATTGTCCGGTGCAAAGGTCAGCAGGCGGTTCAGCGTTGCCACGGCCGCTTCGCGCTGGCCCGCCGCGCATTGAACCACGGCCAGGTTCAACCCCGCGCCCAATTCCACCGGGTCGCGGCTGAAGACCGAGTTCCACAATCTGACTGCTTCGGCAACATGGTGCTCCTGTGCCTCGATCAGAGCCAGGTTTGCGGCGGCCAGCGAGTCGTCGGGATCGGCCTGAAGCGCTTGCGCGTACTCGGCGGCTGCCGTCTGGGTTTCTCCGGCAAGCTGGTTGAGAAAGCCGAGCTGGTCGTGCAGCTCGTGGTCCTGCGC
>JBAUBR010000467.1:0-6415 GCA_049676965.1 Occallatibacter sp. | reverse complement strand
CCGTGCGCCGCTCTTCAGATAGTCACTCAGGTACAGCCGCTCCGCCGCCGTCCAGTTCACCCGCCCGTCCCGCCACGTCATGAACACGAAGAACAGGCAGCTAAGGAAAAAAGCTCCCCACGTCCACACGTGCGCCCGGCTCGGCCACGGTTTCGCATACTGCTTCCTGCCCCATTCCGCCATGCTCAACCCTCCTCCGCCTGTGTCTCTCCGGCCTCCGGCTTCTCAGCCGGGACACCGGCATGCTTCCTGGTCTGACTCCGCGCCGCTTCGATCCGCTCCCGCGCCCGCTCTCCCTTCACCCCATCGGCCCGCTCGATCAGCCCCCGCATCTCGGCTTCCGTCATCGGCCCCTGCGCCTGCCCGCCGTTACTTGTCCGGAACTGGAGATTGAGGAACAGCGTCCGCAACGCCAGTACCTCGGCCAGCGTCACCCGCCCGGCCAGCGCCGCGTCGTCGTCGGGAAGTTCCACGCCCGGCGCGGCCAGCAACACCGCCCGCACCCATTCCGAGAGCGTCATGTCCGCCTGACGCGCGCACTCCTCCAGCGCCGCGAATTCCTCCCCGCTCACCTTCGTGCCGATGGACTTCGTGCGCAGTGGAGCCTTCATCGCGCACCGCCCGCTCGATTGTGTTGGGGATTTGGGCCGCACACCACCAGCGCGCCGCAACGTACAGGACACGGGGCCGTGCCGAGCCGCTTTCTTGCTAAAGGGAGGGGAGTCATCGGGTTACCCCTTCAGCAACCGCTGGTGCTACCAGAGTAACCCGATTCTTGGAATTTTGCCTCATCGCCTCTCGACAAGGCAGTGGGTCAGTTTGAAATTTTCTTCATATACGGGCTGCGCTTCGTCTGTTCGTTCTTGATTTTTGTTCGTTCTCGAATCGGCCTCAACTCCAGCAGTTCTTCGACCACATATGCGCCCGTCGTTCCGTCTGAGAACGTTGCAATTAGACCGTCATCGCCATCCAACTCGGTGGTTAGTATTCGTATCGTCGCGACCATACGTAGGGTGTACTCTTGTTTCGCCAGCAAACCTGTCCAATTTTGCTCAGTTGGCCTGATATTTCAGACTGACCCACTACACCTCAGCTACAACCGTGGCGATGCTTCTTCACCACCGTATCGTGATAGCTGCTGGCCCCGCCCTAGTGCCGCCGAAACTCGGAGCCGTGGCCCTTGTCATGTGGAACATGAGAAAAAGACATTTTTCTCATAGCTGCAAACCAGCCCTAGCGGAGCCGTCAGTCAAGGCCGCGTGTTCTTTACGCGCCGCGTGAGCGGTTGGAGCGCGGCGGAGAGCCTTTACGGACGGCGGAGCGGAGGCTACCCGCGCGTGAGCGCGCCGGATGCCGGTTCCAGCCTATCGCCTTGTGGTTTCAAGTGGTTCCCCGAGCGGAAGCCGCAGGTTACTCCCGCAGTAACCGTGAGCAGTTCATTTTTCCGTCAACCGCTGCACTTTCAAAGGGTTCCCGCCGCAGGAACCTGCGGCAACTTGGCAGCAACCGAGCCGGGGTGACGTGTCACGTTTCCAGCCGATGCCGTAGGCAGCGTTTGTCTTTGGGACGCTGGCTCATGTGCTGCGCGGGTGCCAGAGAGCCGACACCCGCTCGGGCCGTTCGCTACTTCTGCCCCCCGGCGGTCGCGCATAGCATGTCGAAAGCCTTCTCAAATGCAGAACCGGGTATCAACTTCCGTTCAACATTTTCCCCAGGGAGGCTCTTCATCGCAACACCGCTACGGTTCTTTCCTGCAAAGAAAAGGGTCCCGAGGACGTGATACGTCCTTGTCTCGCAGTTTCCCTCTACATCGTTCATTACTGATTCGGGTGCCCCCACGATTGAACTTTCCGGAAGGTTGGCGACGATGAACGTATGGAACCCGTAGCCCGAATAGCTCGGTTTCGTGTAGTAGAAGCCATTCGTCTTGACGTAAATTTCCTTGCCGCCGCTCTCGACTTTCTGCCACTTGTCATCTGCTGAACCGATGGTGTGCTCCGCACCAGACTCGCTGGACGCCGGAGAACCTATCGAGCCGTCCTGATTGATTTGCACGCGGAACTTTTGCGAGATCACCCTTTCTGACGTTCCTGGTAGAGTCGAAACGTACTGTCCGGCGAGTCCTTCTCCGTGCTGCCCGAAGAATGGTTGAACATCTTTGGGCTGGAGTGCGGCCATTAATGTGGACACAGTTGCTTGATAGACGCCGGGAGAAAGACGATTTCCGGCCTTTGAGAACGGACCAAATCTGATAACGTGATCCGCTGATACCACGCCCTGCGCCTGCGCTGTGTAACCGTCGCCGCCTTGGTCTGCCGGGCTCACCAGCGTAGCCATCAGAACTGTGTTCGCTGGCAGATTGGTTTTCACATTCAAGAAGAATCCCTGATTGCTTGCAGTCGCGTTCAGCTCCAGCGTCACGTCTGACGCGAATGCATTGACGACAAAGGCAGCGTAGACAAGCACAAGCCAGTGGATGCGCTTCATTTGGCGGCAGCTTTCTGCGCAGCCCATCGTTTCCGCTGTGCCTCAGCAATCCGCTTGCGGGCTTCTGTGCTCAGCCTCCGCCGAGCCCTCCTCTTCGGGGCCGATGGTAGAGGGGGATTGCCGTCGCGTGATGCTGTGCTGATGCCTGCCAGCAGTGCGCGGGCCTGTTGGAGTCGGGTGATTTCAGCGTCGATTGCAACGAGCAAATGGTCGAGGCGCATGCGGATCAGTCTAAATTACAAGGGAGCCGCCATCACGTCCACAGAAGCGCATCTTCAGTGGGTTCATGGCTCCCTCGGGCAGAATCAATAGCTTACAGGTCTGATTCTCTTCGACAAGGCTCGCGAATGCGCCCAAAGCCGACAAAGTTCTCTTGGCCGCGCAAATGGGTAATGCGGAGGGGGTAATTTGTACAAAAGGTGCTCCGCAAAAAAAGGGGCGAACGACCTGCGTCCCCATATCGAGCTGTCCGCTTATAATTTTGGTTACTCTCCCAAGGGTAAATTGCAAGAACTAAAGCGCAAACGGCGGTTGAAGTGGCTGGCCGGATGGCTAGCCTGAAGGATTGGTATTGATCTATCGAGTGGCGGTTCTCAGCACGATCTTGATGGTAGCCATGGGATTCACAATTCCGGTGTATGCGGGTAACGCTGCGCCCGGTCAGACGCAAGCCACGCCGCCTGAGATAAAGTCCTATGATCCAATACCAGCAGGATGGAACATAAAGATTGGCTTGCCAGGAACATTATCAGTCGGAGCTGAATACTGTACACAATCTGGCGAGTGCCAGATCGTTGGATACGATATTGAGCATTTGATAAGTGCTTGCCAAGGGACGCCTGACGCAGAGCCGTGTCTGAAAGCAAGAATACCAGTAGAAGTTCTTGCTTCGAATCTTAATGGAAGTATCATCGTGCGTCTGAAAGGACGAAATTATGCTGTAGGCGGCACGCAATGGGATGAACGAGAGCCGGATGGATCTTTCATTGGTGGTCCCGTGTCTGTCATCTACCAAGGAGTTAACATACCCCTCCAGTTGTATAAACCCCCCACCGCAGTATCGGTCACCCCAGGAACTCCAATAGTTATCGAAGGATCATGTACTGCCTCCAGCTATTATGTGGAGGGGCCTGACGATCGTCTTCCACTTAAGCCTTATCCGCAGCTCAACTGTGATTCTGTGGTTATCTCACTTGTGAATGATCGCATGTCGGTTCAGTTCATGGAGGGAAAATCCCCATCCCTTGGATTTTCCGGCACAAATGCATCACTTGAACTTTTGGATGCTGCTAGAAAATGGGGTTCCAATTTCATACAAAATATAGCGCCGGGGGGCACTCTCGACTTGACAGTTGATCGCGTTTATTTAAAGTCGGGATCGACGACAAATGTCAACCGTTTTAGTTACTGCGAGTTCTCTCAGATGAAGATTTCATGCGTGATGCAATTTAACGACACCCCACTACACCTTTACAGGCAATCGGCTGTGTCGTTCGTTATCAAATGACACTCTGCGCCGGGTGCCGGGTGCCCCAGGTCCGGATTCTCGGACCTGGGAGAGTATGAACCTCAATGGACCGAAACCGTGCTTTACAACTCCGCGGAAACCGAATCTTTAGAGTCAGGCGGAGTCTCAGGTCTCAAACGCGAGACCATGGGGCAACCTGCGAGCGCTATCAGAACGCGAACCACCTTGACCCAAGGGGGAAGATATGCGGGAGCCTGAACAGCGAATAGACCCGACCGTCCCCAAGAGCTCGAGACACCATGACTAATCCATATCCGCCACGCATTACGGCTTTCCGCTCTTCCGTGATCCACGATCTGCCAAGAAAGCCCAAAAACGACGCATCTCGCGCATTGTTGGAGGCTATGCCGACGCAGCGATTGATTTTGGCTTTTCTCACGTGGCGTTTACGGTGCATACCAAGCAAGCCGCGAAGGGTTAGCCTATGGTCGGGGGGAGTGACGCCCTTGGAGTTTCAGGCGGCAAAATCGAAACTGGGGCCGTTGTTGCAGAAGGTTGAAGCCGGGGAAGATCTCACTCCGTGTCTTTCCCGTCGCGTGATGAAAATGGGTATCATCCTTCCCGGCGCGAGCCGTGCGGACCGGAGAAAGGATATCGACATGGTTCTGACCCGGTACGGGTTGCATCACTTCCACGTGGCGGAGTCTTCTTCTAGTAATCCAAAGGGGCGTAGCAGCAGCTTGGTTTTCGCAGAGGTGTTGGACAAGGAATTCAGGATTATTGCCATAGCAGATCACGGTGTATTCAAATTAGGTTCGGCTGAGCAACTCAGATTCTCAGGAATCTGTCACTCGTATATTGCGAAGGACTTTCCGCCCGGCACGGCTTTCATGCTGAACCCTGTTATGTCATCTGGTCACTCGATGCTCGTCTCGATATTGGCAAGGAAGTGCAAGGACGAAATCGATAGGCTCAATCCTCTGTTAGATGATCCTGACTTTATTGACAGACTTTACAATGGACAGCCGATCTTGAGGGATGGGCTTATAGTTGCAAGACCAGAGACTCCCTCTTTGGAATGGCACATCGAGGATCTTCAGTTCGGCATTCTTGACAAACGAACAATGGTATTCTTCAGCATCTTCCCCTTTCTCGCTCGATAAGAACGTCTCATACCTACAAGCCACGCACATAGGGCGTCTTACTCTTCCAACCCCGGCAGGATTGACCTTAAGATGCACTTGCAGTCTTCCTCAACTCCCGGCCATGTCCATTTGCCATCCACAAACAAGCCCTTGCTGACTTCATATCGCTTGCCGTTGGCTGCACAATGAGCAGCGTCCCGTTGAACTTCTGCGGCTGATGGGTGAATTGGGTCTCTCACACAGGAGGCGACATACATCCACTTTGCGTGAGTGATTCCGAGGGACGCTTGGCGCTCTCTGTCGATTACAGCCCCGGCTTTGTTGGCTAGAGATCGTCCGATTTCAACGGCCTTCGATCTGGTCATTCCTTCGATGTGCAGGTTCATCATCTCTGTGCAGAACGAATGGAAGTCCCGGCGTCCCACGATAGAACGCAAAGCAAGCTCGTAAATCTGCTTGACGTGTTTCTTTTCCACCCCGGCAAGCAACTCGACATTCCTTTGTAGGTCTGCTTTGACACTCTTCGTCACCACTGACGGATCGAACTTGATGGTGGGCATAGCTTCCATGGCATAGCGCACAGACGGAGAATGACGACTTTTAACGTCTCCAGGTTTGTGAGCTTGCTGCAAAAGGCGTCGAAACCAAGACATAGTCTTCTCCTGTGAAGTCAGCACTTCTGTTCCGTGACCGGTTCTCTTGCTGTCAACGTCACCGGACCTTGTCAACGGAAGAAATCCATTGCGGTGGAACGTCGTGATCAAACATCAATCCGCAATCGTATTTCAGGTCGGCGATCACTAATGTCGATTTTGCCAACCAGTACGTCCAGACCTGGATTATTTCCCGCACCAGGTTAGGGCACCCATCCGGATCGAGCATATAAGGGTTCGCAGCAGCCAGCGCCTTCTCTCCCGGAATGGCAAGCTGCACCAGAACGGGTACCCCATATCGTGCCAGTAGTTGCTTTTCAGTGTTGCCGAAAAGGAGGCTGACGACGCATTGATCAAACTCGGAGCCGTACAGCAAGTAGTGATTGAATCCGTTCACTAGTCCCCCGCGCGAAATAGTAGCGTGGACCTGGCCCTCCCGTTTCCCCCAGGATTGGCCTGCACCGAGTTCCTTCAAAACTGCATCGAACTTGGTCTCGCACCACTGTCGCTCGGTGGAGAGCTTTTTACGAAGAGATTCTCGTCGGCGCTCTGCGGATAGTATGCAAAGTCCCTCTCGTCTGATTGCGTCGATCTCCGGGTCATCGAGCCGCGAACCGTGATACGCAGCGACCGTCTGGGCCTTTATCCAGCCTACAACCGCT